>JAJZTK010000021.1:2818-40599 GCA_021849045.1 Deltaproteobacteria bacterium
CAGTCGCCAAACCATTCCTCGGTGAAGAGGAAGCTGCCGCAGCGAAGGAAGTGATCCTTTCCGGATGGCTTACGCAAGGCCCCCGCGTCCTGAAGTTCGAGCAAGACTTTGCCTCCTGTGTCGGCTCACCGTTCGCCTGTGCCGTGTCAAGCTGCACGACGGCCCTGCATCTTGCCCTCCTTGCGGCAGGCGTGGCTCCGGGAGACGTCGTCATCACGGTGAGCCACTCGTTCATCGCGACGGCCAACTCGATCCGTTACTGTTTCGCCGAACCGGTCTTTGTAGATATCGATCCGGATACCTTCAACATGTCGCCGGAAAGCCTGCGGCATTGCCTGGACGAACGATGCGAGAGCCGAGAGGGAAAGCTCTATTATCGAGACATCGCCGGACTCGCCGTCGGAGAATCTCCCCTGTGCACCTTCGTCGAAGGAGGAATATCTTCAACAAGGCGTGCCATAGGAAGAGTGGCCGCAATCGTACCGGTCCATCAAGTGGGAATGCCTTGCGACCTGAATGCAATCCTTTCCCTTGCGCAAGAGTTTAACCTCCCCGTGATCGAAGATGCGGCCTGCGCTATCGGGAGCGAAATTAATCTTGCCGGGAGCTGGGAACGAATCGGCAAACCTCACGGAGACATTGCCTGTTTTTCGTTTCATCCCCGCAAGATCGTCGCCACCGGTGACGGGGGGATGATTACGACGAAGAATCCTGAATACGACCGGAAATTTCGCCTTCTGAGGCAACACGGAATGTCGGTGCCTGATACGGTCAGGCACAGCGCCAGCCAGGTGATATTTGAAGATTACGTGACCACCGGATTCAACTACCGGATGACGGACGTTCAGGCGGCAATAGGGATAGAGCAGCTTAAAAAACTGCCGTCACTATTGGAGGAAAGGAGACAGTTGGCGGCCTTGTATGACGAAATGCTGAAAGATATCAGCTGGCTGGATACCCCGAGAGAGGCGCCGTACTGCAGAACGAACTGGCAGAGCTATCCGGCGAGGGTCAGAGACGGCGCACCGGTGAGCCGGGACAAGCTCATGCAGCATCTGCTCGATTTGGGAATCTCGACTCGCCGGGGGATCATGAATGCCCACCAGGAGCCTGCGTACGCTGCAATGTGCCCGCTGCCGCATTCTGAACTGGCAAGGGACTCCGTGGTGCTTCTGCCACTCTTCAACGGGATGAAAGAGAGTGAGGTGGAAACGGTTACGAAAGGAATCGCCAATGTCTAAAAAACTTCTTCTGTTCCCGTTCGGAGGCAATGCCAGAGAAGCTCTCATTTCGGTATTTGCCATAAATGAGAGGGGAAATGAGTGGGATGTCGTTGGTTTTATCGATGACGACCGATCTCGGCATGGCCAGGAGTGTTGCGGGATACGGGTTCTTGGGGGAAGAGAGGTTCTGGAGGAAATCCCTGACGCTTATGTTCTTGCCGTGCCCGGGAGTCCAACAAGCTATCCCAGACGCAAGGAGATCATTGCGAGCCTGAATTTAGATAGATCACGCTTTGCAAACATCATTCATCCCTCAGTCGTAATTGCGCCCGATGCGATAATAGGTTGTAACATAATCATGATGCCAAACGTAGTAATAAGTTGCGGAGTCACCATCGGAGATCACTGCATCATTCTGCCAAATACTGTAATTTCACATGACAGCAAGGTGGGAGACTATTGTTGCCTGGGTTCCAACATATCAATTTCCGGATCTGTACGTATCGGCAATAACTGTTATATAGGTTCCGGTTCCAAATTCAAGGAAAATGTTTCTATAGGCAACGAGACACTTGTGGGGCTAGGTTCCAATGTAATATGCGATATTGATGCCAATGCTATAGCTGTTGGTAATCCTGCAAAAGTTATCAAAGCGAAAACGTAAATATGCAATATATTTTATTTGCAGCTAGGCTTGACTGTACTAAAATATAAGGTAATAAGTAAAATATTGGATATGTATTTGTAGTTGTAATGTTGTATGTGTAGCACATATTTAACTCTAAATAGTTTGCTTACCGTAATAGTAGCAGATTTATGTAAGATAAGATGTTGTTAGGGGTTTGGTCTCATGGTAATGACCTTGTTCAAGAGACTTATGATACTCACGACGTTATTGGCTGTCGTGGGAGTGGCATTATTCATATACCGGAAAGGTATGGGGGGTATTGTTGGAAAACCCACGTCATACGGCGCGTTCAGTTCGGCTGACAAGGCAGGCGATCAGGAAAACCTTGGTAGTAGTGCCGTCATGGTTTCGCACCGTCTTCCTCGCCCGGTTCTTATCATTTCATCCGTGTCGAATCCGTTCACCCATTACTATGCCGAGATTCTGCGCGCCGAAGGTTTGAACGCATTTGACGAGACCGACATAGCATCGGTAACAACTGCAGCGCTCGCTTCTTACGATGTGGTCATCCTGGGAGAGATGCCTTTGTCAACATCCCAGTCCCACATGATCAGCAGGTGGGTCAACAAGGGGGGACATTTAATCTCCATGCGCCCCGACAAGAAGCTTGCCGGCCTGCTCGGCCTGACCGACCTCTCTTCGTCTCTTTCGGACGCGTATCTGCTGGTGGACACCTCCTCCGGTGCCGGTTCGGGGATCGTGGGAGAGACGATTCAGTTCCATGGTACGGTAGATCTTTACTCTCTCAACGGTGCATCAACTATTGCGACACTATGCTCCAATGCCGTGACTAAAACCTCCCACCCGGCCGTAACCCTGAAAAGCGTCGGCAATAGGGGTGGTATGGCGGCCGCATTCGCATACGACCTTGCCCGTTCGGTCATCCTGACACGCCAGGGAAATCCGGCTTGGGCGGGACAGGAGAGAGACGGTTATCCACCAATTCGTTCCAATGACATGTTCACTGGCGCCATGAACGTTCCCTCCCGTTCGGACTGGGTTGATCCCGACAAGATTGCGATTCCCCAGGCCGATGAGCAGCAGCGTCTTCTTGCAAACCTCATCATTCGGATGAACTACGACAAGAAGCCCTTGCCCAGGTTCTGGTACTTTCCCCGCGGCTTGAAGGCGGTCGTGATCATGACCGGGGACGACCATGGAAACGGGGGGACCGCCGGAAGATTCGATGCGTACCAGGCCATGAGCCCTCCCGGTTGTTCTGTCGAGGACTGGGAGTGCATCAGAGGCACTTCATACCTCTTCCCGGAAACCCCGCTTGGCAATGCTCAGGCTTCCGCTTACAGCAACGCCGGTTTCGAGGTAGCCCCCCATCTCAATACCAACTGCGCCGACTGGACCCCTTCCTCTTTGAGGTCCCTGTTCTCGGACCAATTCAGCGATTGGAGCGAAAAATACTCTTCCTCTCCCCGTCCCGTTACGCTTCGCGTGCATTGTATTACCTGGAGCGATTACTCAACCATGCCCAAGGTTGAACGGAGCCATGGAATCAGGCTCGATACAAACTACTATTATTGGCCTGCCGACTGGGTAAGAAATCGCGCCGGCCTTTTCACCGGCTCCGGTATCCCCATGAGGTTTGCCGACGATAAAGGCAATCTCATCGATGTCTACCAGGCTGTAACTCAAATGACCGATGAGTCGGGCCAGGCATATCCCTTTACCATCGATGCGCTGCTCGACAGGGCGATCGGGGCTGAAGGGTACTATGGAGCCTTCGTGGCCAATATGCACACCGATCGGGTTGTTTCGGACGGCTCCACTGCAATTGTACGGTCTGCCCTGGCCCGGAGGGTTCCCGTGATATCAGCCCGCCAATTGCTGGGATGGCTGGATGGCCGTAATGCTTCGTCATTTGATTCGGTAACATGGAAAGGGAATACCCTCAGTCTGTCGATTACAGCCGCCAAAGGTGCCCGCGGGCTTGTGACCATGGTGCCGGTGGCACGCGGGCATACTGTCACCGGCGTTACGTCCGGCGGCAGGGAGTTGCACTTCACAATTACGGTAATCAAAGGGGTCAAGTATGCATTATTTCCGACGAGAACCGGAAAATACGAGGTTCGGTACGCATCGCAATCGACCCCTTCGCATCGTTCATTACCGCCTTCGCGACCCACTTCATCGGTATTGATGACATATCTTCAGGGAGTATGAACCAATCATTTGCCTGGATGGAATTTTATGCAGAACGGTTTTGCTGTCACGCAAGAAATTGATAATGGGCTGCTTCCATGTCCTGTGTGCAATGAGTAGAAGTGAGCGGAGGGAATAATGAAAACCACTCCAATTGGCAGGCTCTCGGCAGGTTTGACAATTTTTTTCGTCATGATTGGTATCGCCCTGATCTTTCCGATGGAAGGGCGAAGCTCGTGCACTGCGCCGTCCAATGTTATTGAGTCCGAGAATTGCAAGCCGGGAAACCCTGCCGGCGAGTGGGACATTTCCGGCGCGGGCGACCCGAGCATCCAGGGGTTCGCCACGGACATCAGCGTCAACAAGGGAGAGACCGTTCATTTCAAGATCCAGACGGATGTGGGCAGTTACCGTCTGGATATCTACCGGATAGGCTACTATGGTGGCAGTGGTGCCCGCAAGGTGGCAACGGTTCAGCCCTCTGCAGTTTTGCCCCAGGCCCAGCCCGCATGCGTCAACGACAGCACAACCAAGCTTACCGACTGCGGCAACTGGGCCGAATCGGCCTCTTGGACGGTTCCTGCGGATGCCGTCACGGGAGTCTACGTCGCGAAGCTCGTCCGCTCGGACACCGGCGGAGCGAGCCACATCATCTTCATTGTCCGGGACGACTCCGGAAACGCCGACCTTCTGTTCAAAACCTCCGATACCACCTGGCAGGCCTATAACAGTTACGGCCTCGGTTATATCGAATACCCCGACTACGGCTATCCCACCCAAAAGGCCTCCAAGGCCAGCTATAACCGCCCATTCCTGACCCGTCAGATTAATGATGGCCTTGGAGCCTATAACTGGTTCTTCCAGGCAGAATACCCCATGATCCGCTGGCTTGAGGCCAACGGCTACAACGTCAGTTATTTTACTTCTGTCGATGCCGACCGTCGCGGGGGCGACATCCTCAAACACAAGGTCTACCTCTCGGTCGGTCATGACGAATACTGGTCCGGCCAGGAGCGCGCAAACGTGGAGGCGGCCCGGAATGCAGGCATCAACGTGGCCTTCTTCGGCGGTAACGAAATCTACCGCAAGATCCGTTGGGAAAATGCCATTGATGGCTCCGGTACGCCGTATCGGACGATGGTCTGCTATAACGAGAGTAACGCACCCACCCCGATAGATCCCGCCGATCCCCCGATTTGGACCGGAACCTGGCGTAATCCGCGTTTCAGCCCACCGGCTGATGGTGGTCGCCCGGAGAATGCCCTGAGCGGAACCTTCTTCACAGTGTCGGAAGGGCCAAATCCTCTCGGCATTTCCCTTGAGGTGCCGCAGGCAAACGGCAGGATGCGATTCTGGAGAAACACTCCCGTGGCATCGCTTGCTGCAGGACAAAAGGCCGTTCTTGGTGACCGTGTGGTCGGCTATGAATTCGATGAGGATATCGACAACGGTTATCGCCCAGCCGGCCTCGTGCAACTGTCGTCAACCACAACAGCAGTAAACGAAAAGCTCCTGGGGGACAACGTCAATATCGGCGCCGACATCTATCTGCCCGGGACGGCGACCCATGCTATGACCCTCTATCGGGCCCCGAGTAAGGCACTGGTCTTTTCAGCCGGAACGGTGCATTGGTCCTGGGGCCTCGACGGCCAGCACGACAATGGGCCGTCGGTTCCCGATCCGAGCATGCAGCAGGCCACGGTGAACATCCTCGCCGACATGGGGGCACAGCCCGCAACCCTGCAATCGGGGCTGGTCATTGCAACTCCTTCTGCCGATCAAGTTTCCCCGGTTTCTGTAATAACCTCGCCGCCACCCGGTTCCTCACTGCAGGTGAATAGCCCCGTAACGATCACCGGTACCGCCACTGACAGTGGTGGAGGGGTGGTGGGAGGAGTCGAGGTTTCGACCGACGGAGGAGTGACCTGGCACCCGGCAATGGGTCGCGGGAACTGGAGCTACACCTGGATTCCGACCGGTACCGGTAATGTCACCATCCTGAGCAGGGCGGTCGACGATAGCGGCAATCTGGAGACCCCCTCTTCGGGGGTGAGTGTTACCGTCACCGGCATCCCGAGCTTCACCCTCTGGACTGGCACGACTGTGCCTGGGACCGTGGATTCCGGGCCGGACAGTGCGGTGGAGCTGGGGGTGAAGTTTCGCTCCGACTCCAACGGCTACATAACCGGTATCCGCTTTTACAAGGCGAGCACCAACACCGGAACGCACGTGGCGAACCTCTGGACGAGCAGCGGTACACGGCTGGCCACGGTCACCTTTGCCAACGAGAGCGCCTCCGGCTGGCAGCAGGTGAACTTCCCGACGCCGGTTGCGATCACCGCCAACACGGTCTACGTGGCCTCGTACCATGCCAATGCGGGGCACTACAGCGATGACCAGAACTATTTTGCGACCGCGACGGATACTCCGCCGCTCCACGCCCTGGCCGACGGGGTGTCCGGAGCCAACGGCGTATATGCCTACGGCACCACAAGCAGTTTCCCCAGTCTGGGATGGCGCAGCTCCAACTACTGGGTGGACGTCGCCTTTACCACGGCCCTACCGACACTCTCCTCCATCGCGGTGACGCCGGTGAACCGGACGATCTCGACTGGGACCACGCAGCAGTTCACCGCCAGCGGCACTTACTCCGATGGCAGCACCCAGGACCTGAGCGCCCAGGCAACGTGGGTTTCTTCGAGCACGGGCGTGGCCACCATCGGCAGCTCCGGTCTTGCGACGGCAGTCAATCCCGGCAGCACCACCATCTCGGCGACGCTTGGCGGCATCACCGGCAGCACGACCCTGACCGTTCAGGCGACCCCCCTGGCGATCACGACAGCGTCACTTTCCGGCGGCACGCAGGGGATCCCGTACTCGGCCACCGTGGCTGCCAGCGGCGGAATCCTGCCCTACACCTGGTCGATCTCCGGCGGTTCGCTGCCGACGGGGCTCACGCTCAACAGCACCACCGGGGTCATCTCCGGAACCCCCACGGCAACCGGTACCTTCAGCTTTACCGTCGGCGTTGCCGATTCGTCCAGTCCTCCACAGAACAGTACACGGTCTCTGAGTATAGCCATCAACGCGGGAGCGCCAATTCTGATCATCTCATCCGCCTCGAACTCCTTCAGCCGTTATTATCCTGAGATTCTCCGGACCGAAGGCTTCAACGAGCTTGATGAGGTTGACATCTCTACACTATCTTCGACGGTGCTGGATTCGCATGACATAGTCATCCTGGGCGAAATGCCGCTGACTTCAAGCCAGGTTACCATGCTTGCCAACTGGGTTAGTGCCGGAGGGCACCTGATTGCCATGCGTCCTGACAAAAAACTCGCCGGGCTGCTTGGCCTGACAGACTTGTCCTCTACGCTATCAAACGGATACCTCCTGGTAAACACATCATCCGGTGCCGGCGTAGGGATCGTGAACCAGACGATGCAGTATCACGGCACGGCTGACCGTTACAGTCTCAACGGTGCCGCAAGTCTTGCCACTCTTTACTCAAGCTCCACGACAGCGACTTCCAGCCCCGCAGTAACCCTTCAAAATGCCGGAACTATGGGTGGCCGGGCGGCGGCATTTACCTATGATCTGGCTCGGTCGGTGGTCTACACGAGGCAGGGGAATCCCGCTTGGGCGGGGCAGCATAGAGACGGCAACTCGGTGATCCGCTCCGATGACCTTTTCTATGGCGCCGCCAGCTTCGATCCCCAGCCCGACTGGGTCGACCTGGGCAAGGTGGCGATTCCCCAGGCGGACGAGCAGCAGCGCCTGCTGGTAAACCTCGTCATACAGATGAACTCTGACAAGAAGCCCTTGCCCCGCTTCTGGTACTTCCCGCGCAATCTGGCGGCAGCCGTGGTCATGACTGGTGACGATCATGGGGGAGGGGGAACCGTCGGGCGGTTTGATGCGTACCTGTCGAAGAGCCCTTCCGGCTGTTCGGTGAACAATTGGGAGTGCATCAGGAGCACGTCGTACATTTACACCGATACCCCGCTGACAGACTCCCAGGCAGCTACTTATGTCGCCAACGGCTTCGAGGTGGGCCTCCACGTAAATACCGACTGTGCCGACTGGACACCATCATCGCTTGAATCTTATTTCTCCAGTCAGTTGAGCTCCTGGAGCGCGAAGTACGCCAGTCTGCCGGCTCCGGCTACAAATCGCGTCCACTGCATTCCATGGAGCGATTATGCAACCATGCCAAAAGTGGAGCTGAATCATGGAATACGCCTCGATACCGACTATTACTATTGGCCTGACAGCTGGGTCGCCAATCGTCCCGGCTTCTTCACCGGTTCCGGCATCCCCATGCGGTTTGCCGACTCAACCGGTGCTCTCATCGATGTGTATCAGGCCCCCACCCAGATGACTGACGAGTCAGGGCAGACCTATCCATTTACCATCGATACGCTGCTCGACCAAGCCGTCGGACCTGAAGGGTACTACGGTGCCTTCGTAGCCAACATGCACACCGATGTGGCGGCATCGAGCGGGTCGGATGCCATTATACAGTCAGCACAGTCCCGCGGCGTACCGGTGATTTCTGCGAGACAGCTGCTGGAATGGCTTGATGGACGGAATGCATCAACGTTCAGTTCGCTTTCCTGGGACGGAATTACACTGGGTTTTTCTGCCACTGCTGCCCCAGGCGCGGATGGCCTGGTGGCCATGGTACCGGTGGCACCTAATCAGACCGTGACGAGTGTCACGAGAAATGGAGGGGCGATTCCCTTTACGATTGCGGTTCTGAAGGGAGTGCAGTATGCCCGCTTCCCGGCAGTTACCGGCGATTACCGGGTCAGCTTTGCTGCCGATGTCACGCCACCCGCAATCAGCGGGGTTGTCCCCGCAAGTGGCGCTACCGGCGTCAGCACGGGGACAGCGGTAACCGTTACCTTCAGCGAGGCAATGGATCCTGCCTCGATCAATGCAAATACCATCGAACTGCGGGACCCCTTGAATGTGCAAGTACCGGCAACGGTTTCCTACAACGCAATGGCGCAGACGGCTACTCTTCTTCCGGCTGCTCCGCTGGCGAATTCGAAGGTCTACACAGCCATCATCCGTGGGGGAATTGGCGGAGTCAAAGACCTTGCCGGCAATCCCCTCGCCAACGATTATTCCTGGTCATTCACTACCGCATCCGTGTCAACCGGCCCGTTCTCCATCTGGCCCGGCACAACGGTTCCCGTGGTGATCGATTCAGGCCCCGACAGTCCTGTGGAGCTCGGTGTGAAGTTCCGCGCCGACACGAACGGGTTCATCACCGGTATCCGCTTCTACAAGGCGAGCACCAACACCGGAACGCACGTGGCCAACCTCTGGACGAGCAGCGGAACTCTCCTGGCCACGGCTACCTTTGCCAACGAAACCGCCTCCGGCTGGCAGCAGGTGAACTTTACGACGCCGGTGGCCATCACCGCCAACACGGTCTATCTAGCCTCTTACCACACCAATTCCGGCCATTATAGTGATGATTTGTACTACTTCTCGGGCAAAGGAGTGGATACTCCGCCGCTCCATGCCCCAGCCGACGGGGCATCGGGCTTCAACGGCGTGTATGCCTACGGGTCCACCAGCAGCTTTCCCAACCAGGGGTGGAACAGTTCCAACTACTGGGTGGATGTGGTGTTTCAGCAGTAACGGCTATGGGCTTCAAGTATCTATAGGCGGCAAGACTATGGGATTTGTTTTCTCAAAAAGGCGGTATATGCATCAGGGGGTGTTTCCGAAAGACAGGCTGCGTTTTAACCGCGCAGTTGCTGAATGGTGTCTACGGAATGCTTCATATTGTATAGAGCATGAAGCCATGGAGGAGGCTTTGCGTTGGGATGAGCTGGCCGCGCGAGTCATGTCTTTAGAGTGTGCCACACTGGTAGAGCCCGAACTCGAGAAACAACTGGTAAAAATTGGGGGACATCTCAAAGTTCAAGTTCCAGTTACGTCTTATGCCGTTAATGTGCCTCGTCGAGTAATGCATGTGCTGACACTAGTCAATGCTGATGGTGGTCATAGTGTGATGCTAAAAAGATGGATTAAATTGGATCCATATCCCAATACCCATAGCGTTGTTCTATTGGCACAGTCAGCACCTGTTCCTGAATCTCTGATTGATGCTGTTGATGATAAAAATGGACAGATTATCAAAATGAATCCTCAAGAACGGATGCTAGATCGTGCTATGCGTCTGCGTGAGATTGTCCACACTCAAGCAGATGTGGTTGTATTGCATACACATCCTTGGGAAGTAATTGCAACTGCTGCCCTTGCGGTTACTAGTGCCCCACCAGTATTGTTGGTTAATCATGCGGCTCATATTTATTGGGTAGGAGCTTCAGTCAGTGACTTGATACTGAACTGTAGATGGTCGTCATATGAAGATTATTGGACTGCCAAGTATCGGGGTATAGATAGGATTATGCATCTACCAATTCCAATAAGTGAGCCCTATGAACATGATTTGAGCTTGGACGGTGAACAAGCATCCCGAGAAACGATCCATAATAATTTGAAAATACCACACAGCGCCATCGTAATGTTGACGGTTGGGATTGGAAGCAAATACACCCCTTTGCCTGACATTGACTTTTTGCAGGCAATCACTGAAGTTTTAACCAGCCGCAAAAATGCATATTTGATCGCAGTTGGTCCAAACTTTGATTCAAGGTGGATAAGCTTCAGGGACAGAATCGGGGAGCGCGTTATCCTAATTGATAAACAGCCCGAAACGTCGATGCCAGCTTTCTTTGAATCTGCTGATATTTATCTGGAGGGCTTCCCGTTTGGGTCGACTACGGCGCTTCTCGAAGCAGGTGTGAGGAACGTTCCGTGTGTCTTGGCGCCGAAGGTGTGTGCAGCACCTTTCACCTCTGACGGAATTGCTTTGGAAGTAATAGACAAACCTGAAGATATCCCTGGGTATCTGAAGCGAATTCTAGAATTATTGGACGATGAACAAAAGCGAGTCCAGTGCGGACTGATGTTAGGTGCTTCTATTCGAGCACATCATTGTGGAAATTCCTGGGCTAAATACTTTGCTGAAGTTCAGAAAAACATCCCACCTAAGCATGAAATAGTCATTCCTGAACCAATAGATAATGTGCCGGACAATTTGTCATTTTATTGGACTGCATATTCAAATGCAGTTAGCGACGATCCTCTGGAATCGACATTATCCGCAGCGACTTATTATAATCTGGACCCGAGAATCGACACTAAAATAATAATGTCATCCCTTTTACATAGACGTGGGAGAGGTGCCAAACATTCATCGGTTCTATCAGTAGTTGTAGAATTGATAAGGCCACCATTTTTGCGGAGCTTATTGAGGCCACTTATAGTTGGTTGTAAAATGATACGCAGTTATGTTTTTGCAATAACCGGGAAGAGGACTCAGTATGGCAGACAGAATGTCTGATATTAATGCAAGGCTTATCGCCTTCTATCTGCCGCAGTTTCACCCTACTCCGGAAAATGATGAGTGGTGGGGGAAAGGCTTTACCGAATGGACAAATGTCGCAAAGGCCAAACCGCTGTTTCGCGGCCATTACCAACCACGCGTTCCTGCTGACTTGGGATTTTATGATCTCAGGGTTCCCGAAACCAGAGCGGCTCAGGCTGAAATGGCAAAAGAGCATGGAATTGAGGCATTCTGTTACTACCACTACTGGTTTGCCGGCAGAAGAATGCTCGAAAGACCGTTCAATGAAGTGCTGCAATCGGGAAAGCCTGATTTTCCCTTTTGTCTTTGCTGGGCAAATCATTCATGGACGGGAATATGGGCAGGCTGCCCGGGAAAGACTTTGATTGAACAAACCTATCCCGGCTTTGACGACCATGCAGCCCACTTCTATACCCTTTTGCAGGCATTTTCTGACAGCCGATACGTTACAGTCGACGGCAAGCCTTTGTTTCTTGTTTATGATCCAATGAGTATTCCTGAGATCAGTAAATTAACGGATTTTTGGCGTGAACTGGCATTAAAGTCTGGCTTGAAGGGGTTATATCTGGTGGGTATGGCATGGCAACCTGACTGGAACCCGATTCATTACGGATTCGATGCTGCAACACCGAAAGACAGGCTCCCCAAGCTGAGAGAATTCAGATCGCTGTCACACAAGGTGAATCTTCTGTGTCGGAAATATTATGAAATCATCGGAAAGCCGACGGTATACCTCCACGAGAAAGTGTTGTCAGCCTGGATGTTCAAGGATGAATACAGCTACGAATATTACCCCTGTGTGGTCCCAAACTGGGATAACACACCCAGAAGTGGTGCAAATGGGTTGGTCCTTCACGGGTCAACGCCCGAACTTTTCAGAATAACCTTAAGAAATGCGATAGACATTATGCTTGATAAGCCTCGGGAGCGCAGGATCGTTTTTATCAAGTCGTGGAACGAGTGGGCCGAAGGGAATTACCTTGAGCCGGATCTCATGTTTGGAAAGTCTTATCTGGAAGTCGTCAAAGAAGAAGTACTTCGCAGGCACGAGTAATCAAAGTATCGGCTCCCGAGTTGTGCACCGGTCCGAACCAGTGCTGCCAGTCCCCGGAAGGAAATAATATGAAAACCCTGATTGTGTCTTACAAATATCCGCTTCCCGAAAATGGCGGCGATAGAATTAGGACTATGCATTTTGCAAGATTTTTTAAACAAAAGGGTGAAGTTGATGTGATGTATTTCCATAGGGACCAACACGATGTAGAAGTTGCCCCTCCGTTCAGTAAGGCGATCTATGTTGATATTTATGACGGTAACTATCACAAAAACAAGTTGCTCCATTATTGGGAAAAATTAAAATATACAAAACCATATTATTTGCCAGAATATACAACTGAAGCAATAAACAAGATAGTCGATATTATAGTAAGTGGTAACTACGATAATGTTTTATGCAGATATGCCATAAATGCCTTGCCGTTATTTTTCTTGCCTACCAATATTAATATAAATATCATTATTGATATCGACGATGTTATGTCAAATAACCTGTACAAAAAACTACATACAGACCATAGGTCAACTAAATCTATAACTAAAAAAATAAAAATTCTCGTTGATCGTGAATTTGCTCAAAGGTATCAAATTAAGTGCGCCAGGTTGGGAAAGGCAATTATATGCTCAGATATGGATATGAACACTATCAGTAAAGCTAATGCTACAAGAAATATTTTTGTTGTACCAAACGTTGCTCCAGATATAAAATTGCCACATGGGTATAGTATGAATGGCTATCCAAATTTGATAACCATACTTTTTGTGGGGAATTTGTCCTATAAGCCAAATATCGAAGGTATCATATGGTTTATCAAGGAAGTATTTGACCGTGCAATACGGGATGGGTACCAACTGCAATTACTGATTGCCGGCAAAGAACCGGATCTGCAATTGCGAGCTTTGTGCAATGAGTACAGGAGTATTGAATTAGTCGATACTCCCCCCGCTATTGAACCATTTTACGACAGATGCGGTGCGATAATTGTTCCGTTGTTAGCTGGTGGGGGAACTCGTATAAAGATATTGGAAGCAGGGAAAGCATTTCGGCCAATAATTACGACACAAATTGGAGCATATGGGTTGAATCTGGAGGATTACAAACATGTGTTATATTTTAATGACTATAATACATTTTTAGAACACTATTTGTGGCTTAAAGATACTAATAACTATCATAGTATAATAGAAAGTATGAATGCTTATGTTGAAAGAAATTATTCAATACAAAAATTCAACTTAGCAGTAGAAAAAACCCTAAATTCCGTACGGTGATCCAATAACTGTTATGCAAACTACCATTCAACTCTATAATGACTTGGGGAGAGCATGGGATGATTTTATCGCGTTAAATCCCGCCAGTACCAATTATCACCGGTACGCGTGGCGATCCGTTATTGAAAAGAGTTTTGGGCACAAGACTTTCTATTTGACCGCCATGGATGATAAGGATGAGATATGTGGTGTCTTGCCCCTTGTTCATATGAAAAGCAGATTATTCGGCAACTTTTTGGTTTCACTCCCTTTCTTCAATTATGGTGGTCTGGTTTGCAACGAGGGCAATGCTGGAGCTACTTTGCTGGAAAAGGCACGTTTCATGTTGAGTGAAGTCAGCGCTGATCATGCGGAGCTCCGACACCTCGAACTTTGCCAAGAAGGGCTTGCGACCAAGGAACACAAGGTAACCATGATCCTTGATCTCCACGAGGATGAGGAGACCCAGTGGAAGGCACTTGACGCCAAGGTGCGGAACCAGGTGCGTAAGGCGGAAAAGAGTGGGTTGAAGACCGTAACGAGCCACCTGGAACTGCTAGATGGATTTTACGATGTCTTTTGCCGGAACATGAGAGACCTGGGTACGCCTGTTTACGGCAAGAATTTCTTTCGAAATATCCTTGAGACTTTCCCTGATTCTACTCGCATCATTTCTGTGATGCTGGAAGGGAAAACGATTGCTTCCGGTCTCCTTACCTGGTTCAGGGATAGCCTGGAAGTCCCATGGGCATCGTCGATCGGTGACTATAGGGAAATGTGCCCAAACAACCTCCTTTATTGGGAAGCTATCAGATTCGCCATCGGAAACGGGTCCAGGAAATTCGACTTCGGACGATCCACGCCAGGGGAGGGAACTTTCCGTTTCAAAAAGCAGTGGGGAGCCAAGCCGGTTCAACTTTACTGGCAATATCTGCTTGAACACGGGAATCAACTTCCAGAACTGAATCCTGACAATCCGAAGTACCGGTTGGCCATAAAGCTATGGCAGCGACTGCCGTTGGCGGTGGCTAACATTCTCGGTCCGCGGATCGTAAGAAGCATCCCCTGATGGCTTGAAATTTATGACAATGCGTATCGGAAGAACTCTCCCGCCAGCGGCAGCACCGCTCCATCTCAAGAATATTGTATCAGGGGTCGTCGGGCTTTTCGGAGGGGGAGAATCGGTCAAAAGGTTCGAGGAGGAACTCAAGGGATTTTATGGTGTCAGGCACTGTTTCGCCGTTTCGTCAGGTAAAGCTGCCCTCGTCCTTGTTCTCCAGGCACTGAACGAGCTTTTACCTGAAAAAGACGAAGTTCTGATACCTGCCTATACCTGTTATTCCGTTCCCTCGGCGATAGTGAAAGCGGGGCTGAAAGTCCGGCTGTGCGACATGGCTTCCGATTCACTCGATTTCGATTTTGGGCGGCTTGAGGAGCAATTGAAGAATCCCCGTCTCCTGTGTGTGATTCCCACCCACTTGTTCGGTGTGCCGGCTGATGTCGAGCGAGTGAGAAAATTGAGCGAACATCGCGGGATATTTGTTGTGGAGGATGCCGCCCAGGCCATGGGAGGGGAGAGGGACGGCAAGAAATTGGGGACGATGGGAGATGTCGGGATATTCAGTTTGGGGCGGGGCAAGGCCTTCTCGACGGTGGAGGGGGGGATAATACTCACGGACGACGATTCGGTCGGACAAGCGATCCGGAACCGGCTTGGGACCATTCCCGGATATGGTCCACTTGATTGTCTGAAACTGATTTTTTATGCCATCGCACTGTTGATCCTGATTCACCCGCTGATCTACTGGCTGCCGAAGTCGTTGCCGTTTTTGAAGCTTGGGGAAACGCATTTTGATCCATTGTTTCCCGTCAGGAGGCTGTCATCGTTTCAGGCAGGAATGGCAAAGGGATGGGAAGGCAGGATTGAAGAATTGAAGGAAATCCGTTCGAACAATGCGAAAGAAATAGCTGCCTGTGGGGTCGTACCGCCGGTTCTCACCAGCGCCTCGATCCCTGCTTTGATCAGATTTCCAGTTCTGACGGAGAATGTGGATGCCAAGGCCAGGATTCTTCACAACAGCGAAAAGATGGGGCTGGGCATCTCCGATGGATACCCCGGACCCATCGACGGGATCGAAGAGCTTGCAATCCCCTTTGACGGGAGAGGATTTCCTGCAGCAAAGGACATTGCTGAAAGGCTCATTTCTCTCCCTGTGCATCCTTTCGTAAGCAAGGGCGATATCCGAAGCATTGTGCAATCACTGAAAGTCCAGAGTTGAGCAATGGCAAAAACAGACAAGATAAAAATCGCGATACTTCTCTTGTTATGGGCAGCGGTTTTCTGTCCGATCTGCCCGGAACTTGTTCACGACTGGTTCGGTCATTCCGACAATTCCCACGCGATTCTCGTACCGTTCATTTCGTTGTTCTTCGTCTGGCAGCGTAAGAATGAACTGCAGTCAACGCCCATTGACGGTTCTGCCTGGGGAGCTATCATCCTTGGGGCCAGCCTGCTCGCATATATTGCGAGTTATGGGGGCGGATTAGCTTTCCCGGCGAGGGTTGCCATGGTCACTTCCCTGTTCGGGCTTGTCTGGTTCTGCCTTGGAAGCCGTTTTGTCCGTATTCTCGCCTTCCCGATAGCTTTCCTGCTCTTCATGATCCCGGTACCGGACTCCCTGATGAGCCTTGTAACCTTGCCTCTGCAACTCATGGCGACCCGAATTTCCGCAGACCTTATCGGGAACTGTTCTATCCCGGTCTACCGTGAAGGGAACATGCTCTATTTCGTGGGAACTCAGCTCGAAGTTGCCGAGGCGTGCAGTGGCATAAGGTCGATCATGTCGTTAACGATGCTAAGTCTTGTCTTCTGCTATTTGTCCCGGGAAAGATGGTGGAAGAAAGCTTTTCTCGTGGCGGCGGCAATCCCAATCGCCATCTTGGCCAATATTGTTCGGGTGACTGGGACTGGAATCCTGGCCAACTATTACGGAGACAAGGTGGCCAAGGGATTTCTTCACGAATTTTCAGGGATTGTAATATTTGCGTTTGGCTTTGCACTGCTGTTTGCGTTGTTCGCCTTTATGAACAGGAAAAAGGCTAATGATATCCGGTAAGTCATTTCTCGTATCACTTGTGTGCATGCTTGTCGCACTGCTGGCAGTGGGATTCATCTCCCAACGTCCCGAACCGGTTGTCGTTCGGACGAATCTCGAAAATCTGCCGATGGGAATAGCCGGTTACAGGGGGACGGAAGACGCTTTCCCGGAATCGGTGTATCGCGAACTCAATGCAGACAAGCATGTGTACCGGCATTACCGGTCCGGAGACGGCAGTCAGCTCGATCTGTATATCGGCTATTACGGCACGGCCAAAGGCGGTCGGACCGGCCACAATCCCTATGCGTGTCTGCCCGGTGCCGGATGGGCAATAGTCGATTCGAGGAAGGTCCGAATCCGGTACCCCTCCCAATCTTCGGATGTTGAGGTAAACTATGTACAGGCCCGCAGGAATGGAGTCAATACCGTGATGGTTCACTGGTACCAGACCGCGGGCACGACGGTGATGTCGACGGGAATCCGGCAGAACATCGAAAGGTTTTGGGGCCGCCTGCTCCACAATCGGAATGACGGCACTTTTGTGCAGATTTCGACCCAGGTTCCTGATGACCGTGTGGTGGATGCTGAGGCCAAGGTAGAGGATTTTGCGGGACAGGTTATTCGGCTTCTTCCCGGTTTCTGGCCGGTTGAGAAGTAGTGGCAATAATTCGGTTGCGAGACCATAAATCCAGGTGATCGCCCCGTGGTAAGTGTCATTATCCCAACCTACAATTCGGCCCGGTACCTCTGCGAAGCGCTTGACAGCGTGCTCTGTCAGAGGTACCCGGACTACGAGATCATTGTGGTGGACGATGGTTCCACCGATGATACTGAACGAATGATCGCGGACCGCTATCCTATGGTGCGCTATCATTTCATCGAAAACAGGGGGGCGGCGGCCGCAAGGAATTTCGGGATATCAAAGGCGGAAGGAGAATTCATCGCGTTTCTCGATGCCGACGACCGGTGGCTGCCGGAGAAGCTCGAGAAGCAGGTCCGTCTGCTGGAGTGCGACCAGCGTCTCGGGATGGTCTTCACGGAAAATGGTTTCTTCAACGAAAGCGGCATAGTGCAGGAGCGGGTGAACAAGCGCGGTCGTCTGATGGACGGCGACATTGTCAGGAACATATTCCTGAACAGTTATGTCGCCACCCCCACGGTGATGGTCCGAAAGCGGGTTCTCGACGACGTGGGTCTGTTCGAGGAAGGGCTGGTCGTTGCCGAAGACGACAACATGTGGATGCGGATCGGCATGAAATACGGGATTGAGCTCATTGACGACCCTCTGGTCCAGTGCCGGATAACCGACGGGAGCCTGAGCAGGAAGAGCCACAATATCTCTTGGGGCGTGAGGAAGCATATCGAGGTAATCAGGACGAAGTACCCCAAAATATACCGCCGCCTTGGCAGGTCGGCGATCAGGAGGAAATATTCAGATCTCTGCTTTTCGGAAGCCTACTATGCCTTTTCCCGGGATAGCCACCGGGAGGCCAGGAGTAATTTCATCAGGAGCTTCTTTTGCTATCCTTTCAGGATGAAACCAATGCTCTATGTAATCTCTACGTTTTTTCCCCTCTGGATGATAGAGAAGATCAAGCATGCAAAGAGAAATCTTTGAGGTGGATAGGGGATTATGGATTTGTATAGGCTTAATTTCAGAGACATCAAGCGGACGATAACGACAGAGGACAAGGCTTTTGTGCTTATCATGCTGTATCTGTTCTTCGAATATCTGAGGCCGCAGACCCTGTATCCGGTCATCGATATCGTACCGTACGGCAAGATCGTCATTTCGATGTGCCTGATAGCGTATCTGCTGCAAAAGAAGAAGATAAAGGTAAGCAATGCGGCAAGCGGATTGATGATTGCGTTTGCATTTGTTATCGCCATGTCTTCATTCATGGGGCTTTCACTGAACCTTTCAATTCAGTATTGGTCTGATTTTGTCTCGTGGATGCTTGTCTATTACCTCATCATCCATATCGTGAACACGGAAAAAAGATTTCTCCTGTTCATCCTGCTGTTTCTGCTCTGCAGCTTCAAGATGGCGCAATACAGCCTGAGAGGGTGGATCAGGGGAGGACTGGGGTATTCGTCCTACGGGTTTGGAGGGGGGCCGGGGTGGTTTGCGAATTCGGGCGAGTTCGGCATCCAGATGTGTGTCTATTTTCCAATGGCCTTCTATTTCTGGATGACAATGAAGGAGTACTGGCCCAAATGGAAACGTCTGGCTATTGCCCTTTTCCCGATTACCGGGATGACGGGAATGTTCTCCAGCTCGAACCGCGGAACCCTTGTGGGGGGGGCGGCGGTTGTCATCTGGATGTTCCTAAAGAGCAGATACAAATTCAAGGGGCTCTGTGCCCTGGCGCTCGTCGGTTTCCTCGCGTTCCAGTTCATTCCGGAGGCACAGAAACAGAGATTTGAAGCGGCAGGGGAAGATCAGACATCCATTACGCGGCTCGACAACTGGGAAAAGGGGCTCAAAATGGTCGAGATGTACCCTGTCTTCGGGGTAGGGTACAAGAACTGGCAGGTTGCGGACCGCCTCTATTTTGACGGGAACGGTCTTCTGGCCCACAACATCTTTGTCGAGTGCATGTCCGAGCTCGGGTATTCGGGGCTCGTAGTCTTCATCTGTCTGATATTGGTCACCCTGATGAACAATGCAAAGACACGAAAACTGGTCATTGCGAACAGAACGGTTGAAAACAGGTTCATCTATAACATGGCCCATGCCCTGGACGCTTCGCTGATCGGTTATCTGGTCAGCGGTTTCTTCGTTACCGTTTTGTACTATCCCTACTTTTGGATCAATCTGTCGTTGACGGTAGCCTTGAACAACATCGCGAAATCCACGCAGTTCAACCAGGTAGTCTGAGATGTCCGACAATACAATGATCATCAAGAGGGTGTGCCGACTGCTGCTCCGGAATATCCGGGACTCGATCCTTTATTTTATGACCAGGGGTAAGCGAGTATCGGGGCCTATCAGCAAGGTCGTCTTCGTCTGCAAGGGGAATATCTGTCGGAGCGCCTTTGCCGATTACCTCCTGAGGGCTGAAACAAAGGGTAAGCCACTCTCTGTCGAATCCTGCGGGCTTAACGTCGCCAACAGGATGCCTGCGCCCGATGAGGCGATAGCCACAGCTCGAAAGTTCGGTCTGGACCTTGAGAGGCATATGTCCCGTGGATGGGAATCCTGCAAACTTGAGGATGTCGACCTGATCCTTGCCATGGAATTCTGGCAATACCGGCAGCTGGTTGAGCTGTTCCCCCACAAGAAAGGAAACATCGCCCTTCTACGTCAGTTTGCACCGTTTCCTGAAAATCTGCTATGCAATATCGATGATCCCTTCGGGCAGAGTGAAGAGATCTTCGAGAAATGTTTCAGGCAAATCAGGAGATCGGTCCAGGCACTGAAGGCACGGATATGATCAGCGACCGACTACCGGGGCTTCCCCTGGTTGCTTTATATCTGCAGGGGTGGTGGAGGGGATCGAGGATGGCAGGACAGGGTAGTACCTGATAGGCGAAACGATCATATTGCAAACTTGGCCGTAAGGCGGGACCATGACGGTAAAGATGCGAATAAAACGGATGGCATCGAACCTGATGTCATCCTGCGGCTTCCATTCGATAGCTGAGCGGGTTTACTGTTCCGACAGGGCATTCGTGCTGATGTACCATCGCATCCTCCCCTCCGGAAATGATCAGCCGTTCTTTGTCCAGCCTGGCATGTTCGTCTCCACCGCCTCCTTCGAAAGACAAGTTGCGTTCCTGAAAGACCGGTTCAGGGTCGTTTTCCTCGAAGAACTCGTCGATAAGATCCTGAACGGAGTGGAGATCAGTGAGCATTGCGCAATCACGTTCGACGACGGCTGGCGGGACAACTACACGGATGCATTCCCGGTTCTCGAAAAATACGGAGTTCCAGCCACCATCTTTCTGACCACCGGTTTTGTCGGCACCGACCGGATGTTCTGGCCCGAAGAGCTCTGTTGCTATTTCAATCGCGACGTTGTCTTCAGTTCGGCACCACAGGGTGCGCCACAGTCGCTCGTCCGGTTCAATGTTGAGATGGGCAGGTATGGTCGCGATAGGGACACGCTCCTGGACGGTGCGATCGGACTGTTGAAGCGGTTTTCTCCCGAGGAGCGAGAGGAGATTCTGGGCTATTTTCGCAGCCTGTCCGATAGCGGTCCGATTCCCCGCCAGATGCTGAGCTGGGAGGAAGCGGGAGAAATGTTCGCAAGCGGGCTGATTCGCTTCGGCTCACACACTGTCAATCATGAGATCCTCAATCAGGTCCCTCCTGAAAAGACGCGGGAAGAAATCTCTCTTTCGCGTATGGAAATGGAGCGTCGCCTCGGGTGTGCGGTCAGGACGTTCGCCTATCCGAACGGAAATTTCACCGAAGGCATCCGCGATATTCTCTCGGAAAACGGTTTCGATGCCGCGGTGACAACCCGTAAGGGATTTCTGGCTCCGGGGATGCCGCTCATGGAAATCCCGAGAATCGCGATTCATGAAGATGTGAGCAACACCATTCCGATGTTCAGGTCGAGAATTCTCTTCCGGAAATTTTGAGTTGCCTATGAACGTTTTGGTAACGGATGGCGAAAACAGGTCGGCTCTGGCCGTCACAAGATCTCTCGGGAAACGGGGGTGCGGCGTGTTCGTTGCCGGGAAAGACTCCGGAAACATTTCCGCCAGTTCAAAGTATTGCCGGAGAGCCTTCACGACACCGGACCCCTTAAGCGACGGCGCGGGCTATGCGCAGGCAGTCGCGGAGATCGCCGGCAGGGAAGGGATCGACGTGATATTTCCCATGACGGAACAATCGGTCTACAGCCTCAATAGGGCGAGGGAGCAACTCGGAGCCCGGGTCGTTCTCGCATGCGCGCCGCCGGAGATGATGGAGGCGGTATCCAATAAGTACAAGCTGTTCCAACTGGCGGAAAGGTTAGGCGTCGTCGTCCCCGAAACCCTCTACGTTGCTGATGCCAGTAATTTTTTTGTGCAGCGGGCCCGGATATTGCGATACCCGGTGGTCGTGAAGCCGGCGTTCTCGAAAATCGAGGATGGCGACCGGATAATCGCGACACGGGTGATGTTCGCCGCGACGCCTGGCGAGTTGGATCGGCTCTACGAGACGAAACCGGAGCTGCGGTTTCCTTCCCTGATCCAGGAGCTGATTATTGGAGAGGGGACGGGACTGTTCACTCTCTTTGATCGCAACCGCCACCTCGCACTTTTCTCGCACCGGCGTCTGCTGGAAAAGCCTCCCACGGGTGGAGTAAGCGTCCTTTCGGAGAGCGTTCCTCTCGACGGCGAGATGGTGGAGTCAGCCGGGAAACTTCTTTCGGAGGTCGGCTGGCAGGGGATCGCCATGGTCGAGTTCAAGCGGGACACCAGGGACGGGAGGGCGAAACTGATGGAGATCAACGGCAGGTTCTGGGGATCGCTGCAACTTGCCATCTTCTCCGGGGTCGATTTTCCGGCCCTCTGCCTGGATTACTACCTTGGCAGAAATCCCTCACAATCCTCCGTTTACCGGGTGGGACAGAGACTGAAATGGTTCTACGGGATCGTGGATCATCTGCTCATCCGTCTGAAGAGGGGGGATGGTTCGCTCAACCTTCCTCCCGATTCTCCCTCTTGCTGGCAGGTGGTCGGCAAGCTCCTCGGAGTTGGCGGCAGGAGCACCACGTCAGATGTATATGACCTGAGAGACTTGCGGCCGTTCATGGCGGAGACGAAAGCGTACATCTCCGGTTTCTTCCGCGCGCGACAATGACACGAATTCTGCATACCATAGACACTACTGGCCCGGGCGGGGCCGAAACGGTTTTCGTGAACCTGGTCAAGGGTCTGGACCGGCAGGAGTTCGAGCCGGTCGTTGCCATCAGGGGGCCGGGTTGGGTATGCGACGAGCTCGGCAAAAACGGCATCGCTCCGCTGTTCATCGACAGCAAGGGGTCGTTCAGCGTCGGCTATCTCAAGGAACTGGTAGGGATTATCCGCAGTCGGAGGATCGACATTGTTCAGTCCCACCTCCTGGGCTCCAACCTCTACTGCAGCCTCGCGGGGATGATCTGCGGCGTCCCCGTGGTCTCGACTTTCCACGGATTCGTGGATATGCATGCGAGGGAGCGGTTTTCGTGGCTCAAGAGCGCGATCGTCAACTTGGGATCGGCGCGGCTGGTATTTGTGTCCGACAGGCTCAAGGCGTTCTATCTGGACCAGGGGTTTTGGGCCAGAAAAGCGATCACCATCTACAACGGGATCGACACTTCTCTCTTCAGACCCCGGCGGGACGACAGCATCCGGAGAAAGCTCGGTATCGGGCCGGAGAATATCCTGGTTGGTGCCGTCGGCAACATACGGCCGTCCAAGGGATACGAATACCTGCTGGAGGCGGCGAAGCTGGTGGTCAATCGGCATCCGCAGTTCCGATTCATCGTTGCCGGTGAAGGTTCAGGCAGGCTTTTAGATTCCCTCAAGGAGCAGAGGCAGAATCTGGGACTCAAGAACCATTTCTTCTTCGTGGGATTCGAGCCTGATGTTTCCAGGTTCATGAACAATCTCGACGTGTTCGTGCTGTCTTCGGTTTCTGAGGGGTTTTCCATCTCGACCATCGAGGCCATGGCCTGCGGCGTGCCGGTAATTGCCACGCGTAGCGGGGGGCCCGAGGAGATAGTGCAGCATCTAGATAACGGGATTCTGGTCGATGCCCGTTGTCCCGACAGACTTGCCGAAAGCTTCATCGCCTTGCAGGAAGACGAATCTCTCAGACAAAGATTTATCGTTAATGGTGTCGAAAGCGTAAGAAACAAATATTCAGCGGCGGCCGCAATCAAGGGTTATTTGAATCAGTACCGGCAGTTGTTGTAGAAATTGTGAGAAATAATTACGGATACATATTGTAATCGGATGCGTGACAGATGGATATAAGTTTTGTGATACCGCTTCGAAACGAAGAAACAACGATTCGCCTATGCATAGAATCCATTGCTGTGCAAATGCACACTGGTGATGAAATAATCGTAGTGGACAACGGATCGACCGACGCTTCCATAAACAATATCAGCGGATTACGGAACGTTACCATGATCAGCAAGCCGGAGGCTACAATCGCCGCGGTCAGAAATGCGGGAGCTGCGATTGCCAAAGGGGACATACTGGCTTTCATAGATGCCGATTGCGTTCTGTCGCGCAATTGGAGGGATGAGACTGTTAGGACCTTGAGTGATGACAGTGTAAGCGCGACGGGGGCGAAAGTTGATATCCCGGATGATGCGGTATGGGTAGAAAAAGTTTGGTATTCACAGCGTGACAGTAAGTGCTCTCAGGTCAGCTATATCAATTCTGGTAACTTTGTCATGCGAAAACGTGTCTTCGAGATAGTGGGCGGATTCTCTGAGGCTCTGATAACAGGCGAGGATTCTGAATTAGGTTGGCGAATAAACAAGGCCGGGTACGTAATCATCAGCAATCCTGCGATAAGATCGATCCACTTGGGAAATCCCAAAAATATCGGTAGTTTTTACAAAAAAGAAAAGTGGCACGCCCTTGGTATGATGGGGACGTTCAAGGTGTCCTGTATAGATAAACCATTGATAATGACCGCAGCGTTTATGGTGTGTAACTTATTGGCACTATGTATCTTCTTGTATCTGACCTTACGCGGAAATCTGGGCTATGGAATTCTGGCATTCTTTGCCTTGACAGTCTCAGTTCCTGCCGTTACTTCACTTTACAGGGTAATGCAGTTCGGGAATACACGATACTTATTCCATCTCGTCTGCCTCTATTGGATCTATTTTCTTGCAAGGGCTAACGTGCTGTTTTCGATTGGGTTCAATAAGCTAAAAATACAGTGACCCATCTCGTGAGGCAGCTCGACACACGAAGGTAGTGCGAAGGAGAAAGGACACGACAACGGAATTTGTTGATTGAAGTGGAAATGGGAAATTACTGCCCCGCCCTCATTGAGGACGGGGCTTTATGTCATTATGGGTGCTTGTAAGGCCAGCACAGATCCATAACACAGTTCTTATTTGCTCGTTACCGTAAGGTTAGAAGGAGCCGGGAGACTCGTTGCCCCGGAGCTGGTGACTCTCGTCGTCGACACCACCACATTGTCATAATAGATATAATACGGTTTGCCGCCGTAGTTCTGGTTCCATCCCCCCAGTTGTATACTCTGGACATACGGAGGAGAACTTGTCGAGCGGTTGTTGACTCCTGTGGCTCCCAAAACCTGGACTCCATCGTACCATACTTCATAAATACCGTTGCTCTGTCCATCGTCGTTATACTTCATATGGACTTCCCAAGTGTGCCACTTGCCGTCTTTGGGGTCGATATTGCCGGTTCCCTTGGCTGCAACGGTTGGTGACACACCGCCGCTCTCGATCGTCTTGGAGCCGTCATACCAGAGCACCGATGCGGTATCTCTCTGGTTGCCGGTTGCGCCGTAGGACAATCCCGTAAAGACCGGTGACGGGGTGCCATAATCAAAGGCTGTCGTGGTGTTCGCATAGCTAGACGAAGCATTCTGGCCGAAAATCTTCAGGAACTTGGCTCCCCCTGCGCACGTACCGCTACCGCAATCCATCTTGAAATCGAATTTGACGTAGAACTCTTGCAGGTTCTGCGAGGGAGACCAGTCGCACCATCGGTTGAGTTGATCTGCATCGAATGTGATTCTCAGGGCGTTAGAACCGTCGGATCCTGCGCCAGAGACTACCTGTGCTGTGTTCCACAAATTGTCCGCATTCCAGCCGTGGCCATTGGGATTGCCAGTGTAACTGTTGAAGTTGTCCTGAAAGAGGGTGGCAGCATAGGATGTACTGACGAAGCATAGGGTTGCCAAGGCAGTGAATAACAAGCGTCTGATAGTGATAAATTGTTTCGGCATGGTCTTAACTCCTTTGAGGTTTTGCGTGCACCGCCAAGGTGGGTGCTGAGGAAACAGTTCCACCACCGATTATTCCGTAATGGTGCCCTGTTTCTTCGCCAGCCCGGCTGTCCTGAAATTCCTGGGAAAATCTCAGTGCCAGTGGCTTTGTGTCCCTAGGTCACTCTGGATTTACCTCTTCGGACACAGCGAATATTCTTTTCTATCTTGATTACTTTATCGATAAGTGTTGTCGGGATATGTGTGACTCGCATCACAAAATGATACGCGAATTTAAATAGCCGGGAGTCGAAGCCGAGCCGGTCTTCGACTCTCCCGGTTTCTCATCAAGGCGTTTGAATTTTCTCTCAATAATTTCTCCGACTTACTGGCTGATGATCCGCAGGTTTTGCGGCGCGGGAAGTTGGGCATCTGCCAGCCTGCCGGTTGTTACAAGAAGGCTGTCTATCCAGAAGGTTTGATCCACTGGAGATCCAACACCGATGTAAGGACCAATGATGAACTGGTTAAATTTCATGTCGGCGTTCAGACCGGTGCGAAACACCACATTCTTGTAATCCATGATGGGATTGCCGTCAAACCAGTACTGGAGAACGCCATCCTTGACTCCTTTGCCGTTGACAATGCTGTTAAGCTTGACGTACGCCTCGACCAGATGCCAGTCATTCTTGTAATATGCGCCAGGGGTGTTAGAGAAAAGGACACTGCTCGCCTTCCACATTTTGCCGTTCCAGTAGTCGCTGCCGTTGGCGTAGCAATCACCATTGCCATAGCCATCGCTATCTCCGTTGCATCCAGCAACGCCTCTCTGCTCGGTAACGTTGGTCAGGTCTTTGCCGACATTAGATTTGTCGACATTCACGCCGTCCTGGATCCCGATCTGTGGTCTACCCCCGTTTTGCTCCAGATAGACAGTTAAGCGAGTAAAGGCAGGACCGACCCAGGCGGTGTCCTTGTTGGTCAGAAGGTAAAACTCATGTGGATGGTACGCTACTCCCGATCCAACCCAGTTCGAGCTGTATTTTACGTAATAGCTGATATACACGGAATCGGATTCCAGGAACTTCTTCCGCATGGTAGAGCCGTTATCGGGGATGGTGGCACCTTTGGCGAAATGGAATTGAAGCGATTTTGCGCTGTTTGCGACGTGCTCCACACTGGATAATATGGGGGTGGCGTTGTCGTACCAGCCTCGTGCGGCCAGATTCCCATCCTCGAAATTTTCCTGAAAAAGAATATCGGCGGCAAGACCGGAATTGGTCCAGCCTAGGGTAACTGCCGAGAGGAACAAGAATAAGAAGAAAGATCCCATTTTACAATTCATTGCGAACTCCTTTGCCTGATTCGCTTTTTATGCGAATACGAAACCATCAAATGGATTGAACAACGGCTACCATTTCGTCAATCCTGAAATCCCTGGGAAAATTTCAGAACTGCGATCTTGGTCCCCAAGTTGCTCTGGGTTGCCTCTTTGGGAGGCGAGAGCTTTTCTTCTGATACCTTATTGGGACTGCGGCGAAAAGTGGAGTGATTTGAATCACAGAAAAAGAAAAAGCCGGGTCCGAAACCATTTTGGCATTTCGGCAACCCGGCTGTCTCGGTGAGACCCTTTAGGCTTTCCGCCCCATTCTCGCGAATGGTTTAGTATTATCGTGTACCAGCTATTTCCAGCAAAGAACTTATCCGCTTATACCCCAATAAAATAATAAAGTCAATGTTCTCGTTAGATTTCGCAGGGAAAGCAGTTCGGTGCGTGACACTGATGACCGTCCGGCGGCAGCATGAAGGCAGTTCAGGCTTCGAGAGGGCAACTATTCGCGAGGCCCGTTGAAAGCTATACAACGTGCTTGAAAGTTTGCAAGACGCTGATATGATTATGAACACATATTTTGTAACAGTTCTCTAACGTTTGTAAGACGTTTACCCTGTCAACTAATCCGATATTTTTGTCGGAATATTTTACGCGAACTTCGATGGTTTGACAGCACGGCGAGTTAAAACGCACGCTAAAATAAATGGTTGATTTCTGGCATATGATATGTATTGGGAAATTGGCAATAACGACTTTTTGAACCAGCATGCAGAGGAGTCCATTTATGAAAAAGCCAACGACCCTGATCGCCACTGCTGCATTGCTTTTGTTGACCACAGGCATTGCCAGGGCAATACTGATCGACATCAACAATTCGAGCGGCCATGTCATTTACGATGACGTAAATAACCAGTACTGGGCCTGGGACCTGACGGCATTTTCGAACCAGACCTATCAGCAACAATTGGCCACGATTCAAACCGATTACGACGACTCGGCCTATTTCGGCATTACCAACTGGCACCTGGCCAGTTTCGCAGAAATGGTGGGCCTGTTGGCCGGGCCGAATCAGGCTTATCTAAACCTGTTCAATCCCACCAAGCAGCAGGATACCCCAGTTCCAGTTTGGAGTGGTCGGTATGATTTGGCCTTAAATCCCGGAATGCATTATGGTGGTGTTTATTACGTCCCGTTTCCCGGCTACAATGGTGTCAATGTGGAGAGGCTAGATTCGCTGTTCATCTCTGACAGCACTTCGCTTTCGACGTATGGTGCCTGGGTCACGGCCTCGGCACCGGTCCCTGAGCCTGCCACTTTGCTGCTGCTGGGAACCGGCATTGCGGGGATGGCAGGGATGCGCATTTTCAGGAGGAAAACGTAGGTTGTTTCAGTTTGTCATCGACAAGGGAGGCAGGGCGATAATCGGCCCTGCCTTTTTTCATCTCTCCGACGGTGCCCACATAACCATCCTCTTGCCCCCGATGTAGCGCCACCACGCAACAAGAATGGCTGCGTTGACCGTAACGAAATACAGGGGAATCTTCAACACGGCATGGGATGGGGGCGACTTTGCCAACCACCCACCGACGGCGGTACCGTAAAAGGCAAGGTGCAAAAGCAGGAGCACCGAGTACCCGACGGAATCCAGGCTTAACGCCGCATTAGCCGCCAAGGCGGCAAGCAGGAAGAGGGGCACCAGCCACCGGAGCAGCTTGTGGCAGAAATACTGGTAGGAAAAAAGGCCGTACCGTAAAGGATTAAGAAATTCGAGGTTGCGGAAAAAGACCGTCAACCCCCTGAGGACGGTACGTACTTTGCGATCAAATTCGCGTTTGCTGTCGGAGATGTCTTGGTAATAGCCGATGGTGTCGGAATCGCTTACACCCCGCAGTCCCAGCCTCATGCTGTTCAAGACCGTCCTGAAGTCACTCTGCATCTCCCCGGAGAAATCGCGACATACCTCCCTGCGCGCGGCAAAAAAAGACCCACTGAGGCCAACCAGCGAGTTCACCTGCGACTCCAGATCCCGCAGCCACATTTCGTACCTGACGTAAAACCCCTCGCCGCAGGGCTTCCCGTCGCGGCCGATGACCCGGTCGACGCTGCTCACGCACCCCACCGATGGATCGGCGAAGTTGGCGATGATCTCTTTGAGCCCATGGGGCTCGATGAAGGTGGCCACGTCGGAGAACACGATCACTTCGCCGGTGGCGTGGAGCACCGCGTCTTTTTGCGCACTCTCCTTGCCCCGGCGTTCCGGAAAGGCGAGAAGCTCGATGCCGTGGTGGGCATAACTCCGAACAACGTCGTTGGTGTTGTCGGTGGAGCCGTCGGAGGCAACCAGCACCTGCAGTCTTTCCCGGGGGTAGTCTAGGACGATAGTGTTCTCGAGCTTGTCCCTGATCCTGCGTTCTTCGTTGCAGGCGGTTATGATCAGGGTTGCGGGCGGTTCGAAGGGGGCCTTTGTCACCGTTTTCCTCCTGAAGTAGCGAAGGAGGCGGAGGGTCAACGGATAACCGAAGTAGGCGTGGAAGACCAGAAAAAGGGATGCGGCGAAAATATATTCCATAAAAGCTCCTGTCTTATCCACTAAGGACTTGATTCGAAACCATTTTCCGGGTTTCCCGCAGGTAAAGCCGGTAATACCCCTCAGCCATCTTCTCCGCGGAAAAGCACCGTTCAGCCTTCTCTCTGGCGGCCCGCGCCATCCCCATCCGTTTTTCAGGGTTGTTCCTCAAATACAGGCATTTTTCGGCAAAATCACTTGGCTCGCGGCTGCCGATCAGGAAGCCCTCCGCCCTGTCGTCGATGATCTCGACTATCCCCCCAACCGCGGGAGCGATCACGGGAAGCCCGTGGGCCAAAGCTTCGAGAATGGTCATGGGAATACCTTCGTGGACGGAGGTGTTAAGGTAGAGGTCAAGCCCACGATAGAAACTGCCCATATCGTCCTGGTGTCCTTTGAGGATAAAGCCTGCGCTGAGCCCATGGCTCTGGACGAGGGTCTGGAGGGCGGGCATGCCGGGGCCATTCCCCGCCAGTTCGAACCGGATGTCCTCTGGGCCGCCGGCGGCGACAGTTCGCGCGATCTCGACCATGAGCGGGTAATCCTTGACCGGGAAGAGGCGGCCCGATGAGCCGATCACGAATGGCCCGGCTTTTCCCCCGGAAGCAGAGGGGTAGGGGGGTAACTCTATGCCGTTGTGTATGACCTCGACCTTATCGTTCCGGAATCCGAAGCGGCCGATCAGGGCGTTGCGCATGTCCTGCGAGACGGCCACCGTGGTGAAAAAACGGGAAAGCGCCAGGAAGTTTGTCCGGGTTATGAGCCGCTGGGTGATGCCCGGCTTCTTTTCGTGGAATTCGGGGAGCCCGTGCTGGGTGGAAACCAGCCTTATGCCGCGAGAGCATCCGGAGATCAGGAGTGCGAGGAGGTTTTCCTTGTAGCGGTGGGAGTGGATGATATCCGGGGTATTGCTGCCGATGAGCCTTCGCGTTTCTCGAAGTATCTCCCGAAAGGAATGCAGACTTTCATCAATAACGTGGACGGCCAGGCCGCCGGCCCGCAATTCCCCCGCGAGCCTTCCTTCGTTGAGGAGAACGACGGAAAGATCCAGGTCGTCATACTCCTTCAGACGTCTGAGCAGGTTGCACGCCATGGTTTCGGCGCCGGCCCAGAGATCTCCGGAGATAAAGTGGATAACCTTGAGTCTTGAATGAATAGAGCTCTTCACAGGTGTTTGCTCACTTTGGAATTCATTTGTAATTTTAAAAATATAACATATGAGCTTTCAAAGAAAAGGGACTCTTCCTACATGGTGTATCTGGAGTGACACGCGGCTGTTACCGATTGTGTGTGAAGGGTTGATCTGTCTGGAATTCAGACAGAAGTATGGTGTCGTTCGGTATACAGCATACATTTTTTTATTGACTTAAGTAATGATGTCGGGTAGAAGGTAGCGCGTGTTTTTGCTCTGAGCAAATTCAGCAATAAAAACAATTGGTATACGATAATACTCAACCATCCGTGAGGATGGGGCGGAAAGCCTACAGGGTCTCACTGAGACAGCCGGGTTGCCGAAATGCCCTGATTACCAGGTGTTGAGGCCCCGGCTTTCTTTATTCCGGGATATGAAACAAGGTTCTAGTGATATGAATCACAGACTAAAGGAGCGTTTTAAGCGATAGGTACATCAAAAGAGAAAGCAGTGCTGTTTCCGAAGGGGTAAACCCAGGGTAACCTGGGGGCACAAAGCTACGGGTCCTGATGCCTGGGAAATTGGGATAGCCGGGTTGGCGAGAAACAGGTTCCTCCATTGGTCTGTTGTACGACGGAGGGCTGTTTCTTTTTTTTTGCTCGCGAAGCGTGTCGAAGCGATCAAAGAAAAAGGCAATCACAACCAAACATCCAAAGGAGCCAGTTTATGAAACCCCGAATTTTCAAAACACTACTATTTACTTGGTTACTCGGTATTGCTAGTGTTTCTGTCAGCCATGCAAGAGACGTGACCTTGCAGTGGAATGCCAGTACGGACCCCTCCGTGGCAGGTTACAAAGTCTATTACAATGCCGACTCTGCAGTCACACCTTTCAAGGGGACAGGAGCGGTCCAAGGTCCGGCACCGGTAGATGCCAAGAAGGTGACAAGTGCCACCTTGAACGGACTTGACCCCAACCGGTCCTACTATTTTGCGGTTACCGCCTACAACGCCTCGGGAACGGAGAGCTCTTATTCCAACGTCGCCAACGTCCTTGAAGCGGTCGCGCCCACGGTTTCGATCACATCTCCCGCCTCAAGTACCTCGGCAAGTGGAACGGTTTCGGTCACCGCCAGCGCCACCGACAATGTCGGGGTGACGAAAGTAGAGTTCTATGTGAACGGTGCCCTCGCCGCCACCGACACGTCGACGCCGTACGTATATTCGTGGAACACCACTACGCTCACATCCGGGGCATATACACTGATGACCAAGGCGTACGATGCGGCCGGCAACGTTGGGCAGTCGAGCAACGTATCCGTAACGGTCGTGAATGACAAAACCGCACCCACGGTATCCCTGACGGCACCCGGCAGCGGCGCCACGGTGGGCGGAACGACGACCTTGACCGCCAGCGCCAGCGACAACGTCGGGGTGACCAAGGTCGAGTTTTACGTAAACGGAGCGCTATTGAGCGCGACAAACGTTGCCCCGTACAGCTACAGCTGGAATACGACTGCGCTAACAAACGGTGCTTACACTCTGACTGCGAAGGCGTACGACAACGCCGGCAACGTGGGGCAATCCGCAAGTATACCGGTGACGGTCAACAATATCGTGGCGGATACCACCAAACCGACCGTTTCCGTGACCGCTCCGGCCAACAACGCCACCGTCAGCGGGACCGCGTCAATTTCCGCCAGCGCCAGCGACAACGTCGGGGTGACCAAGGTCGAGCTCTACGTAAACGGCGCATTGCAAGCCACTGATACCGCATCCCCCTACACTTTCAGTTGGAACACGACAGCGGTTGCCAACGGCAGCTATACCCTGAGCGCCAAGGCCTACGATGCAGCCGGCAACGTCGGTCAGTCGGCCAATGCAAGCGTCACCGTCAACAATGCGACAACGCCGCCACCGTCGGGGAGCACCACTGCCATTTTCGGCAACAGCTTCGGCGCAACCAACCCCAACACGATCGAAGATACCTTCATCAACATCAACAGCGACATCAACGCGGCAAATACGGCCCTCAACACCTACACCTGGCCGGCGAACACCCCGGCCAACGCGATCCTGATGAAGTGGGACCTCTCGGCCCTGCCGGCCAGCGCCCAGATCCAGAGCGCCACCCTCTACCTCTACCAGACGGGGAGCGGCGGCGACAGCTCGTACGCGATGCCGGTGTCCGAGGTGATCAACAAGACCCCGGTCATCTCTAAAACCACCGGCTATACCTACGATGGGACCAACGCCTGGACGGCGAGCAGCATCCCCTACGGTGGCATCCCCCTGGCACAGTCCGACATCGCCGCCGCCGTCGATACCCCGCTTGTCGACGCGACCCTTGGGTACAAGAGCTGGAACGTGACGAACATCGTCAAGGGCTGGGTGGCGAACCCGGGGAACAACCGGGGTCTGCTGCTGGACTCCTCGAACAAGGCCACGGCGGACAGCTACCGTACCTTCGCCTCCAGCGAGGCCGCCGACACCAACCAGAGGCCGAAACTCGTGGTGACCTATACCCTGGCGCCGGCCTCTGACACCACGGCACCCACGGTTGCGATCACCGCTCCGGCCAACAGTGCAACGGTAAGCGGATCCCAGACCATTACCGCATCTGCCACCGACAACGTCGGGGTAGCCAAGGTGGAGTTCTACGTGAACGGGGCACTGAAAGCCACCGACACCGCCGCTCCCTATACCTTCAGCTGGAACACGACCAGCGTGGCAAACGGCGCCTACACCCTCACCGCCAAGGCGTACGACGCGGCGGGCAATGTGGGGCAATCCTCAATAGTCTCCGTCACGGTTAATAATGACACCACGCTACCTGTCGTCTTAATCACCTCGCCGGTGGCCAGCACCACGGTCAGCGGCACCTCTGCTGTCTCCGCTTACGCCAGCGATAATATCGGGGTAGCCAAGGTGGAGTTCTACGTAAACGGAACACTGCAGGCCACTAGCACCGCCTTACCCTACACTTTCAACTGGAATACGACGGCAGTGGCAAATGGTGCCTACACCCTCACTGCCAAGGCCTATGACGCAGCAGGGAACGTAGGGCAGTCGACAAATGTTTCGGTGACGGTGAACAATGTTGCGGCAGATACCACGAAACCGACCGTCTCTGTGACCGCTCCGGCCAGCAACGCCAAGGTCAGCGGGACCGCATCGGTCACCGTGAGCGCCAGCGACAACGTCGGGGTAGCCAAGGTGGAGTTCTACGTGAACGGGGCACTGCAGGGAACCGACGCCGCCGCTCCCTATACCTTCAGCTGGAACACGACCGCGGTTGCCGACGGCGCCTACACCCTCACCGCCAAGGCCTATGACGCCGCTAACAATGTGGGGCAGTCGTCAGCAGTATCGGTCACGGTAAGCAACGCTACCATTCCCTCGACTGTTTCCCTCTGGTCCAGCTCCGTGGTTCCTGGGGTAGTGGACAGTGGGCCTGACAGCCCCGTGGAGCTGGGGGTCAAATTCCGCTCCGACGTAAGCGGCTATATTACCGGCATCCGCTTCTACAAGGCGAGCACCAACACCGGTACCCATGTGGCCAACCTCTGGACGAGCACCGGCACCAAGCTGGCCACTGCTACCTTCACCAACGAGACTGCCTCCGGGTGGCAGCAGGTAAACTTCTCAACTCCGGTGGCCATTAGCGCCAACACGGTCTACGTGGCTTCCTACCACACCAACGCGGGCCACTACAGTGACGATCAGTATTACTTCTCTGGTAAAGGTAGGGACAATGCGCCGCTCCACGCCCTGGCCGACGGGGTTTCCGGTGTCAATGGCGTGTACGCCTATGGCAACACCAGCAACTTCCCCAACCAGGGCTGGAACAGCTCCAATTACTGGGTAGATGTGGTCTTTAAACCTTGATAATAGTGAGTGTATTGAATTTTGAGTTGACATCGTGGATGTTATCAAGTAGAAAATGCCGCTAGTTTTTTCACAAGAATGAAATAAGCAGCGGTAGACGATAATACTCAACCATCCGCGAGGGTGGGGCGGAAAGCCTACAGGGTCTCACTGAGACAGCCGGGTTGCCGAAATGCCACAAAAGGTATTGAGGCCCCGGCTTTTTTTATTGCCGGCTAATAATCTGATTTATGTGACATGAATCACACACCAAAGGAGCTTGTTCAACGATAAATGCATCATAAGTGACAGTATTGCTGTTTCCGAAGAGGTAAACCCAGGGTAACCTGGGGGCACAAAGCTGCGGGTCCTGATGCTGGGAAATCAGGATAGCCGGGTCGACGAGAAACAGGTCCCTCCATTTGTCCATAGTGACTGCGGGAGGGCTGTTTCTTTTTTTTTGCTTGCAAGGCGTTGTCGTAAGCGATCAAGAGAAAAGACCTGATTGACGAGATGTAAAGGAGCCAGATTATGAAGAAACGAAATTACGATATTTTTCTGTTTACCATTATTGCATGCATCCTCACCGTTACGGCCAGCTTTGCCAGAGATGTGACGCTTCAATGGAATCCGGTATCGGACGGTTCCGTAACGGGGTACAAAGTTTACTACAATGTCGACTCGTCGGGCACTCCCTTCAATGGAGCCGGAGCTGTCCAGGGAACATCACCGGTAGATACCAGGAATGTGACATCTGCCACCCTGACCGGACTCGACCCCAGCCGATCGTATTATTTTGCGGTTACTGCCTATAACGCATCGGGCGTGGAAAGCTCTTATTCCAACGTTGTGAGCGTTGCGGAGGCAGTTCCACCCACCGTCACCATTACTTCTCCCGGAGCAAATTCCACCATTTCCGGCACGACGTCAGTCGCGATAAACGCCAATGACAACGTGGGCGTTACGAAAGTCGAGCTGTATGTCGACGGCAATCTTGCGGGGACCGATACCGCCACTCCGTATAGTGTGAGCCTAAACACATCAACCCTTGCGGTGGGCACCCACACCCTCTTGGCCAAGGCATACGATGCCGCCGGCAACGTGGGGCAATCATCCATCGTTTCCGTGACCGTTGCCAATGACACCACGCCTCCTGTAACTACCATAACATCTCCTGCGAACGGTTCCGCTGTCAGCGGCATGACGACGGTCAGTATAGCGGCGACAGATAATATCGGCGTTTCCAAGGTGGAGCTGTATTTGAACGGAACTCTGTTCGCGACATATGGATCAGCCCCCTTCGATATCAGCTGGGATACGACAAAATATGCGAACGGCTCCTATACCCTGACAGCGAAGGCATACGATGCATCTGGCAATGTATCCAGTGCCCAGGTTCAGGTTACTCTGGCTCCCAAAATAGGAAGTGTCGGAACCGTTAAAGGAGACATGAACGGAGATGGCATAATTACAGTCGCTGATGCCATTATTGCTCTTAAACAAATGATGTCTGCCAATCCAAACAGCAATACCAATGCGGATGTATACCCGCTAGACGTTAACGCAAAGCCCTCCGGCAATGGTGTTGTTGATATCAATGACATCCTGACAATTTTGAAGCGGTCAATAGGTTCGTTGTCGTGGTAAAATTTCTTTTTTAACAGGTTCTGCCGTTCATATCCGAGCCGTGCTCCAGTGCAACAAGAGAGCACGGCTTTTTTTGTCCATATGCTCGGACGGATTGGTGGAGCCGGATCATTTTGTTGCTATCTTCCGCAGGAGTTGTAAAATATATCGACAAATGTGTTCCATCTATTTCAATTAAAGGGGATTTTTATGGCGTTGGATCGTATGGTTGCGGTCGTCGGTCTCGGTTATGTCGGTCTTCCCGTTGCCGTGGCCTTCGGCAAGGTCGGCAGGGCGATAGGCTTCGACATCAATCCGACCCGGATTGCGGAGCTCAGAGAAGGGAATGACCGCACCGGCGAGGTGTCAGCGGCGGATCTCAAAGAAGCGGACATTCTCTACACCGCTTCCATCGACGATTTGCGGGGGGCCGATTTCCACATCGTGGCGGTGCCGACGCCGGTGAGCGAGGCGAACCAGCCCGACCTGACCCTCATGTTCAAGGCGTCCGAGACCGTCGGCAGGGCGCTGAAGCCCGGCGATATCGTGGTGTACGAGTCGACGGTGTATCCCGGCGTCACCGAGGAGGAGTGCGTTCCCATCCTGGAGAGGGTTTCGGGACTCAAGTGCGGCAGGGATTTCACGGTAGGTTACAGCCCCGAGCGGATCAACCCGGGGGACAGGGAGCACACCTTCACGAAGATCAGGAAGGTGGTGTCGGGCCAGGATGCGGAAACTCTCGACGTGGTGGCCCGGGTCTACGAGTCGGTGGTGACTGCCGGCGTGTTCCGTGCCACGAGCATCAAGGTTGCGGAGGCGGCGAAGGTGATCGAAAACACCCAGCGCGACCTGAACATCGCCCTCATGAACGAACTTGCGCTCATCTTCGACCGGCTCGGCATCGACACGAACGATGTGCTCGAGGCGGCGGGAACCAAATGGAATTTTCTCAAGTTCAGGCCCGGGCTCGTGGGAGGGCACTGCATCGGAGTCGATCCCTATTATCTCACCCACAAGGCGGAGAAGATCGGTTACATCCCCCAGGTGATTCTCGCCGGCAGGCGTATCAATGACGGGATGGGGAAGTTCGTAGCCCAGCGGGCGGTGAAGGAGATGGTCCATGCAGGACATTGCATCCTCGGCAGCACGGTGACGGTGCTCGGCCTCACCTTCAAGGAGGACTGCCCCGATCTGCGCAACTCCCGGGTGATCGACATCATCCGCGAATTGCAGGATTACGGAATCAACGTGCAGGTCCACGATCCGCTCGCCGACCCCGACGAGGCACTGCACGAGTACGGAGTGAAGCCTGTACCAATTGAAGAGCTCAGGCCTGCCTCCGGGGTGGTTGTCGCGGTGGCGCACCGGGAGTTCCGCTCTCTGGAGGTTGCCGACCTGAAAAGGCTCATGGGGGAGGCTCCCGTACTCG
>JAJZTK010000164.1 GCA_021849045.1 Deltaproteobacteria bacterium
CATGTAATTTCAGGCTGTTATTTGGTTATGAAAAATTTATTAATAATCGAAATTTTGCCTTCTCCTATCCCGGACACCCTTTTCACCCCGTCTAACGACCCAAAATCGCCATTTAATTGACGGTCGTGTGTGATTCTTTCGGCCAGTTTTGGGCCTATTCCGGGAAGAGCCTCCCAATCCGCCTGATTCATACGATCAGGATTCAGCGGGATACCGAGAACCATCCGCTCCCGAGCACCCATCCTTTTTATATTGATATCAGCATGTTGATTCTGTTTTCGTACTAACTTCAGGATGTCGCCGCTTTCCAAACGACGCAGAAGCAGCCCCTCAGGCCAGTCTGCCCTATCACTCGACCCAATCGTCATATTCATGACGGTCCCAACCGTGGCACCGTCATGAATCCGATAGATTTGATCCTGAATCCCCGGACCGACAACCCTGATCACGGCTAACCCACTGGAATAATGAAAAAAGGCCGCGGGCTCCCGTTGAGGGGAGACGCCGCGGCCTTGCCGGACGAGCGGAACATAGAGCAGCAGAATCAACAGAAGGATGGCAAGCCGGATTGGCCTCTCCATTACTTCCTGGTCGCCTCCTCCTCCCGGTGAAGCTTGTACTCGATGCTGTCGATGAGGGCCTGGTAGGAGGCATCGATGATGTTGTCGGAGACACCGACCGTACCCCAGCGTGCTTCCTTGTCCCCGGATTCGATAAGGACCCGGATGGCCGAGGCAGTTCCCTGACCGGCAGGCAGCACCCGGACCTTGTAGTCCAGAAGCTTTACCTCCTTCAGTTTCGGGTAGAACTTTTCCAAAGCCTTTCTGATGGCGTTGTCCAAGGCGTTGACCGGCCCGTTCCCCTCGGCGGCGGTATGCTCAACTTTGCCACCGACCTTGACCATGATGGTCGCCTCGGAGATGGTCCTTTCGTCTTCGTGACGCTTTTCGTCGATGACCCGGAAACCGAGCACGGAAAAAAACTTCCGGTAGCTGCCCAACGCCCGCTTCATCAGGATCTCGAAAGATGCCTCGGCCCCTTCAAACTGGTAGCCCCGGTGTTCCATATCCTTGATGTTGTCGAGAATCTCCAGGGTGACCGGATCCTTGCTGTCCAGATTGATATTGAACTCCTCGGCCTTGGCCAGGATATTGGACCGGCCGGAGAGGTCGGAGATGAGTACCCGGGTACTGTTCCCCACCAGTTCGGGGCGAATGTGCTCGTAGGTTTCGGGATGCCGCTGGATAGCGCTGACGTGCACCCCACCCTTGTGGGCAAAGGCCGAGTTCCCCACATAGGGCTGGTGCTTGTTGGGGGAAAGGTTGGCCAGCTCGTACACCGTGCGGGAAAGTTCGCGCAGCCTTTTGAGCTGCCCGTCGTCGATGCACTCTTTCTTCATCTTCAATCTGAGGGCCGGGATGATGGAACAGAGGTTGGCGTTGCCGCACCGCTCGCCGAAACCGTTGATGGTCCCCTGCACATGAACGATCCCCTGGGAAACGGCAATGAGGGTATTGGCCACGGCACACCCGCCGTCGTTATGGGTATGGATGCCGAGCGGCGTATTGATCTGCTGTTGCACATCCTTGATGATCTCGGCGAATTCGAACGGCATGGTGCCGCCATTGGTGTCGCACAGGACGATACAGTCCACGTTGGCCGCCTCGGCCGCCTTCAGGGTCTTGATGGCATAGTCCGGATTGGCCTTGTAGCCGTCGAAGAAATGCTCGGCGTCGTAGACGACCTCCGGGGCGCGGGCCTTCAGGTATTCCAGGGAGTCCTGGATCAGCTCCAGGTTCTCTTCAAGGGAGATGCGCAACGCTTCGCGCACATGGAAATCCCAGGTCTTGCCGAAGATGGTGATGACATCCGGTTCGGCCTGTACCAGGGTCTTGATGTTCTGGTCCTTGTCCGGTGTGATCTTGGCCCGCCTGGTGGAACCGAACGCCGCGATCTTGGCCTGGGAAAGCTTCTCCTTCTTGATATCCTTGAAGAAGGCCACGTCTTTGGGGTTGCTCCCGGGCCATCCACCTTCGATGTAGTGAATGCCGCACTCGTCAAGCTTCAGAGCGATCCGGATCTTGTCCTCCATAAGGAACGAGATATCTTCGGACTGGGTGCCGTCGCGCAAAGTCGTATCGTACAGTTTTACCAGGCTCATTTATCCACCTTTCATCATGCATCAGGTTTATACAAGAACGGAAGGGTCCCCCCTTCCGTTCATATCGCGTGTGCGGAAACAGCTTATTCGGTTTTGCCGGAAAGGCCGAAGGCGTCGTGGAGCACCCGGACCGCCAGTTCGGTGTACTTGGCATCGACGACAACCGACACCTTGATCTCGGAAGTGGAGATCATCTGGATATTGATCCCTTCCCTGGCCAGGGTCTGGAACATCTTGGTGGCTACCCCGGCGTGGCTGCGCATCCCGACCCCGACGATGGAAACCTTGGAAATGTTTTCATCCGACAGGACCTGCCTGGCGTCAATCGCCTTGGCCACCTCGTTGGTGATTACCAGGGCCTTCTTGAAGTCCGCCTTGGTCACGGTAAAGGTGAAATCGGTAAAGCCGTCCTCGCTCACGTTCTGGACGATCATATCCACCGAAATGTTCGCATCGGAGAGGGGGGTAAGGAGTTTGGCGGCAATCCCGGGCTTGTCGGGTACGTGCATGACGGCGATCTTTGCTTCATTCTTGTCGTAAGCGATACCAGAAACGAGTACTGCCTCCATATCCTTATCCTCCTTGGTGACCATGGTCCCAGTATTGTCATTGAAGCTGGAGCGGACGTGCACGTCCACATTGTACTTTTTGGCGAACTCGACGGAGCGGATCTGCAGCACCTTGGCGCCAAGGCTTGCCAACTCCAGCATCTCGTCATAGGAGACCTTTTCGACCTTGCGGGCGTCGCTGCAGATATTCGGGTCAGTGGTGTAGACCCCGTCCACGTCGGTGAAGATCTCGCAGACATCCGCCTTGAGCGCTGCAGCCAGGGCCACGGCCGACGTGTCGGAACCGCCCCGTCCCAGGGTTGTGACGTTCCCCTCCCGGTCGATCCCCTGGAAGCCGGCAACGATGACAATGGAACCGTCCTTCAGGTCGGCCCGCATCTTCGTGTCCGGGATCTCCTCGATCCGCGCCTTGCTGAAGGCGCTGTCGGTGATGACCGGTACCTGCCAGCCGTGGTACGACTTGGCCTTGTACCCCATGGATTTCAGAGTTATCGCCAAGAGGGCGATGGAGACCTGCTCGCCGGAGGCAACCAGCACATCGTATTCCCTATTGTCCGGGAACTCGCATATATCATTGGCCAGGGCCACCAGTTTATTGGTTTCGCCGGACATGGCCGAGACCACGATCACCATGTCGTTACCGGCGTCATAGGTCCTGGCGACCCTCTTGGCCACATTCCTGATCCGCTCGATGCTTCCCATCGAGGTCCCGCCGTACTTTTGGACCACCAAAGCCATCAGTCGCATCCTCCTTCATCGGTATTTTTTGAAGCCAGAAACCGCTCCCGGCTTGCCCGGGGGTGGAATTGAAATTTTTATCAAGAAACTCCGGTCAGGTCAAAACGTTTTTCTGTTTTTAATCTATTTCCCAAGCCGGCTGCCATCATTTCTTCCAGCAATCGAAAATGCCGGATACCGAAGGCGCTGAATTCCAACCGGCGTATCGACTCCTCTTCGTGGCAAAAGACGATCTCCAGCCGCTCAGGCGGGAGCTCGGCATCCAGCCGCTCAGCCCATTCCACCAGGCAGAGACCGTCACCGTCGAAATAGTCGACAAAACCGAGATCCTCAAGATCGCCGTCACCCGCCAACCGGTACAGGTCGAAATGATAGAGCGGGATGCGCCCCTGATAGATGTTGAGAAGGGTGAATGTGGGGCTCGTCACCGGGATAGTCGGATCGACCCCCACTCCGCGGGCAACGCCGCGGCTGAAACAGGTTTTACCCGCACCCAGATCGCCGACAAGGGAGACGAAATCACCCGGCCGGGCCAGGGAGCCGAGCAGCTCCCCTGCCCGCTCGGTATCCTCCGGCGTAGTGCTGGTCACGCTGAACACCTACCGATTCCCGATCATGGTCCTGATGAGATCGATGCGGGCAATGATCCCCACCACCTTGCCAGCCTCAACCACCGGCACGGCATTGATCTTGCGGCTCACCAGGAGATCGGCAACCTCGCTCACCGGCGTGGCAGGGGCCACGGTATCCACCTTCTGGCTGTAGATATCCCCTACGACCTGGCCGGTCATCTTCTTCAGTTCCCGCTCGAATTTCTTGTCGCTCTCCAGATAGATGACCCAGTCGAAGATGGAGACCACGGTCGGGATGTGCAGGTTTCTGTCCTGCTCGATCAGATCGGTCTCGGTAACGATCCCGACCAGGTTGTCGGCATTGTCCACCACCGGAACGCTGCTGATCTTGCGGCCGGCAAAAATCTCGGCCAGCTCCCGGACGGTTGTCAGGCGATTCGCGGTCACCACATCTTTGGTCATTACGTCCTTGGCGGTTAGCATATCTTGTCTCCTGTTGAGTGGTTAAGTGGTTTTTCGCCGTTCCCGATTCTCTTGAAGGCATAGGGCAGCATCTCCTGCACATCCGCCGCCGACATGCCGACCTCCCCCTTATCCTGCGCCACCAGGTCACCGGCCAGGCCGTGGCAGAAGACCCCGAGACAGCAGGCGGTGAACGGGTCATACCCCTGGGCTAAAAGGGCGGTCAGGACACCGGTCAGCACATCCCCCATCCCGCCGGTGGCCATGCCGGGGTTGCCGCTGCCGTTGATCGCCACCCGGCCATTCGGTGCAGCTATGACGGTGTGCGCCCCCTTCAGGACCAGGTACACGCCCTGTTTCCCGGCAAAGGCCACGGCCGTCCCGACCCGGTCGGCCTCGATCTCGGCTATAGTGATCCCGGCCAGACGGGCCATCTCCCCCGGATGGGGGGTGAGGATGACCGACGACGACAGCGTCCGCTGCAGGACCGCCGGCTCTTCGGATACGGCATTCAACCCGTCGGCATCGATGACCAGCGGCGCAGCCACCAGTTCCACGAGCCGGCGCACCAGTTGGGCGGTGTCACTGTGCCAGCCGAGCCCGGGGCCCAGTGCAACGGCATTCCTCCCGGCTAATACCTGCATGATGTCGCCCTGGGCATCCGGCCCGAGGTAACCGCAACCGCCGTCCGGCAGGGGAACGGTCATCGCCTCGGTGGTCTTCACCTCCAGAATCGCATGAAGAGTCGCCGGCACGGCCAGTGTCACCAGTCCGGCACCGGCACGCACCGCACTGTTGGCCGCCATGGCCGCGGCCCCGGTCTTGCCGGTGGACCCGGCGATGACTAGGCAGTGACCATTGCTCCCCTTGTGCACGGTTCGTGACCGTGGACAAAGCAGGAGCCGGGCAGCGGACGGATCCAGATAGTCATATCCGGCAGCCTCATCCGCCACCGCTCGTGGGATGCCGATATCCCGCACCAGCAGTTCCCCCGTGTAATCGGCGCCGGGATACAGAACATGGCCCAACTTGGCCAGGGCAAAGGTGATGGTCAGGTCGGCCCGGACCGCACGTCCCAGAACCTTTCCCGAAGCGGCATCGATCCCGGACGGGATGTCCACCGCCACCACCGGCCGCCCACAGCCGTTGACCATGTCGATTGCCGCAGCATGGAGCCCCTGGACCTCACTCTTCAGACCGGTTCCCAGCAGGGCATCCACCACCACGGTCGCCCCGGCCAGGCTCGGCGCCACCTGGTTCAATTCCTGCTCGGTCAGACAGAAATGTGGCAGGTCAACGGGCAAACGCTCCAGGTTGACCTGGGCATCGCCGCCAATCTCCTCCCGGCGGGCCAGCACGACGAGCCTGACCGACCACTCCATCTCCCGGAGCATCCGGGCAATGACGTAGCCGTCACCGCCATTGTTCCCCTTGCCGGCCAGGATGACAGCGGACGGTCCGGGCCGGTTGCCGTACGCCTCGTGGATCGCCAGGGCGCAGGCCCTCCCCGCATTCTCCATGAGAGCGAGTCCCGGCACCTTGTATTCTTCCATGGTCCGGCAATCCATCTGCTGCATGACCGCACCGGTAACGACCTTCATGCTCCCTCCAGAACCACCATGGCCACAGCCGCCGAGCCGTCGTGGGAGATGGAGAGGTGGCAGGTCTTCAGGTTGTGCCGGGCATACATCTCTGCGGCTTTCCCGGTGAACCTGAGCGCCGGTTTACCGAGCTGATCGTTCACAACCTCCAGATCGTGCCAGGACAGGCCGTCGCGCAACCCGGTCCCCAATGCCTTGAGAAAGGCCTCCTTGGCGGCAAAACGGCTGGCGTAGTGCGTGGCGCACTGCTTGCGCGGGGCACAGTAGGCAATTTCTCCGGCAGTGAACAACCGTTCCAGGAGCGCACTGTTATTCTCCCGGACGAACCGCTCGAAACGCGCCGTATCCACGATGTCTACACCGATGCCGAAGACCATGTTCCCACATCCGATTTAGGTATTACGTTCATTATAACCGCCAAGCGCCCCATGACAACGGTCGCCTGAGCGTAGCGGGATACTAGCAGACCTTCCGGGCCAGGGAAAGGAAATTGGCCAGGAGACGGGCTGCAGCCGGCCGGTACGCCGGCGCATGCTCCGCAAACGCGGCAACATACTCCTCCCAATCTGACGACGTCGCACGGGTTCCCCTGGCCCAGGCCGCCACAACGTCCGTGGTGACCTCCGGGTGGAACTGAAGACCGTAGACGTGCTGCCCGATCCGGAACGCCTGGTTGGGACAGGCTAACGACGATGCCAGCAGCACACTGCCGGCCGGAAGTGCAAACGAGTCGTTATGCCACTGGAAGGTGACGAACTCGCGGGGAATGCCGGTGAACAGCGGGTCCCTGCCACCGGCATCGGTGAGGGTTACGCCATGCACCCCCTTCTCCCCCCACTGACCGGAGCTGACCATGGCGCCACAGACATCCGCCAGCAACTGCCCACCCAGGCAGATCCCCAGAAGCGGCAGGTCTGCCCTGACACAGGCGTCCATGAACTCCCGGACCGTCGACAGAAACGGGTATTTTGCGGTGTCGTGCACCCCCATGGCGCCGCCCAGGACAATTGCCGCCGCAAGCTCACAGGTCCCGGGCAACTGCTCACCGGCAAAAGGCCTGACGAGCCTCCACGGCACAGCTGCCTCGTCCAGTTGCTCGCCATAGCTGCCAACAGGCACTTCGGGATCGTTTTGCACCACCAGGACCATTGGTCTCTCCTTATTCGTTTCCACCCATCCGTCAAGCCGGGCACCATGGGCTCACCCGCCAGCCAGCATCCGTATCGGCCCGTCTTGACGTCCGTCACAGACCGGGCATAATTACATCAAGAACAGAGCGAGCCGCGAACGTTTTCATTCCCAATGCGGCCCATTTCCAGACCAGAGGAGGGAACCATGCCAACCACACTGCTTGTCCCAGCGATCGAACAGCGACTTGCCGCATTCATCGAGATGAACCGTCGCGCCAAGGCGGCTGCGACCAAGGTCGCGCCGAAACCGACCGTCACCATCTCCCGTGAATTCGGCTGCGAAGGCTACCCTCTGGCCGAAGAGGTAAAAAAACTCGCGGAACAAGCAACTGGCGAACCATGGGCGCTGGTGGACAGATCGCTGCTCGACGCCGTGGCCAAGGACCACCGCCTTTCCGAAGATGTTCTCCACTCCTTGGGGCAGAAGCCCCGCTGGCTCGACGAAATGCTCTCCATGCTCTCCTCCCGCTGGAAGAACGATGCCGATTACTACCAACTCCTGTACAAGCAGATCGTCTCTGTGGCCAAGGCGGGCAACGCCGTTATTGTCGGCATGGGTGCGGGGATCATCACCCAGTCCCTGGAAAACTGCTACCAGTTCCGGCTGGTTGCCAACCAGGAGTTCAAGGTGCGCTCCATTGCCCACCGGTTGAAGATCTCCAAACAGGATGCGGAGCTCCTCATCGAAGAGCGGCAGAAAGAGCGCGAACGGTATATCCGCAACTTCCTCAATGCGGATATCAACGATACCCACTACTATCACATGATCTTCAATAACGCGAAGATCCGCACCGACCGGATCGCCAGAACCATCACCGACTTTGTCCTGAAGGACTAAGGGCGACATTGCCAGCAAACACAAAAGGCCTGCGAATTTGCAGGCCTTTTGTGTTTCAACGAATCCAATGCTATGGTCGCAGCGCCTCGGCCACCACCTCGGCCACGTCCCTTACCCTGATCTGGCCGGCTTGCCGGTCCTTCAGACCATCCTCGAACATGGTCAGACAGTAGGGACAGGCAACGCAGACCGTATCCGGCTTGGACGTGAGCGCCTCGTCCACCCGGTTGATATTGATCCTCGTTCCCAGGTGCTCTTCCAGCCACATCCGGCCGCCGCCGGCGCCGCAACAGAAGCCGTTTTCCCGGTTCCTGCCGAACTCCTTCGGCGCGCTCCCGGTCGCCTGCCGCAGGAGGTTACGCGGTGCCTCGAACAGTCCGTTGTGCCGCCCCAGATAGCATGAGTCGTGGAGCAGGATGCTGCCGAGATCGGTGACCTGTTTCGGCAGTTTCAGCTTCCCACTGCTGATCAGCTGTTCCAGGAGCTGGGAATGGTGGATTACCTCCAGCTCAATACCGTACTGGCGGTAGTCGTTCTTCAGGGTGGTGAAGCAGTGGGGACACTGGACGATGATCTTGGTTACCCCCCGCTCCTTGAACAGCTGCACGTTTTCCTTTGCCATCCGGTCGAAGACGAACTCGTTGCCGAGC
>JAJZTK010000022.1:0-18978 GCA_021849045.1 Deltaproteobacteria bacterium
TGGAGATGCGGACCCCGGACGCAACCCTTGTGCAATTCCTTCTCCGCTTTGAAGACTTACACCTGGGAGGGGGCGAGGTTGCCCGAATCGAGTTTGCACGGCGCGGCGGGTACTTCGGCCCCGGTATCCGTGCCAGACAAGTCTTTAGCGACTTCATCAACTCAATCCTGCGGCATGGCCGCAATCTCCCCCGCCTGTTGCTAGCGGATCGGTGCGGCTGGATGAAGATCAACAACCGGTTGTGGGTGTTCGTCCTCCCAGATACGGCCATCGGTCAGGGGGCGGAGCGGATCATCCTGCAACAGGCCCTCACCGGCGACGCCCCCGGCTTCGAGGTATCCGGCACCCTGGCGGAGTGGAACCAGCATTTAGGCCGGTACAGCGTCGGTAACTCCCGACTGATACTCGCTGTCTGTGCCGCGCTCGCCGGTCCCCTGCTGGCAATCCTGAACCGTGAAGGGGGCGGGCTGCACTTGGTCGGCAAATCATCGGAAGGCAAGACGACCGCCTTATGTCTGGCGGCATCCGTCATGGGCGACCAGGCCAACACCGTCAAGACCCTGGACGCCACCGCAAACGCGATTGAAGGGGCTGCGGCCCTGGCAAACGATGCGCTTCTCCCCTTGGATGAAGTGGGACAGGCCGCCCCTGACGCCATCGGCAGCCTTGTCTACAAGCTGGCGTCCGGGATCGGCAGGGGCAGAGCGGATCAGCGCGGGGAGGCCCGGAACCGTAAGAGCTGGCGTTGTCTGTTTTTGACTACCGGCGAAACCGACCTTGAAACCATGCTCAGAGGCATTGGGAAGCGACCGGCAGCCGGTCAACAACTGCGACTCGCCAACATCCCGGCGGCACCTGACAACGGCTTTGGCATCTTCGAGGAGCTGCACGGCTTCGCTTCCGGCGCGGCCCTGTCAGATCACATTCGGCAGGCATCCGGCCAATGCCACGGCGCACCCTTCCGGGCATTCCTGGAGAAACTCGTTGACGAGCTGAACAGCGACCCGGACGGCCTGCGGCAGCGGCTTCTATCCACCATCAAGAACTTTGTGGCGACCGTAGCCCCGGACGGATCGGACGGGCAAGTTATCCGCGTCGCCGCCCGCTTCGCGCTTCTGGCTGCGGCTGGGGAGTATGCCGCACGACACGGCCTTTTAAGCTGGCCCGAAGGTGAAGCGGAATGGGGAGTCCGCGCCTGTTTCGAGGCATGGGTACAGCGGCGGGGCGGACACGGCCCCCTAGAGGTCAAAACCCTGCTGGAGCAGTTTACCGGTTGGCTACAGGCCAACGGTGAGGCCCGGTTCACCCCCATGGATGGAGATCACAAAGGCGCGGCCCGTCCCGTTATCAATCGCGCCGGATTCCGGCGGGAAGTTGCGACGGCATCCGACAGTACCACCGCAACCGAGTTTTTCATTTTCCCGGCGGCATTCCGGGAGGCTGTCCAGGGGTATGACCCCCGATGGTCTGCACGGATACTTGCTCATAACGGCTTGCTGGCTGCGGATCAAAAGGGGGAGTTGTGCCGTCAAAAGAAGCTCCCCGGCATGGGAAACGCTCGTGTCTACCACGTCCCGGCCAAGGTCGAGGAGGGGGGCGACGATGCGGAACCTTTCTAATATATGTCCCGGCGGGATGTTACCGCTGTTACCACGTTACCACGCCGACAATGCACCGGAATTACAGATAAAAAACGGTAACGGGTAAAAATGGCATAAGGTAACGGTAACGGGAGCATCCGTTACCGTTACCACCGCCGCCATAGAGACGTTACCGGGAATAAGCACGATGATTCAGCATGTTGTCAGGTCCGGTAACGTGGTAACGCGGGTAACACCGCTGAACAATACTATTCATGAAAGGAGGTGAAGAGAGATGGAAAGAGAGATGCCGAATCAGGCGCAAGCCGTCTACCTACAGGGGTATCTTGCGGCGCTTACCGAGGTCATTGGAAAGCTTACGGCGCAACAGAACAAAGTGTTGACAGTTCTGGGCAACGAGGAGGTCGTCAAGAAGTTCGCCGAGGAGAGAATCAAGCCTTGCTGCACATGCAGGGACATTACAACAGGAAAGGAGTAGGGAGACATGAAAGAGTTGAAGAAAGCCCTTGATGAGGCCATGTATAAGGCCAACCAGGCAAGGGAACGTAAGGGGAGGCTTCAGGAGAAGCAAGCCAAGGTCTATGGCGACCTCACAAGGCTTGACGCGGAAATCGCCGCCGCTGAATCGGCGAAAAACGACACCATGGCGCGGTTTGCCCGCGACGAAGCCGATGAGAAGGCCATAGAAAAGGCCCGCGCTGTTCTTGATCAAGTGAAGAAACGGCGCGATGACACCGCTGAGCTGCTGAAGGCTGTTGACGTAGAACTGGCGGGCGCTTCAGACGTGGGAAGCTTTGAAAAAGCAGTAGTCAAAGCGGAAGCTGCTTTGTGGCGGGCCATCGCCGAAAAGGAGATAGCCAAGGCAAAAAAAGCCGCTGCGCCGGTATTGCTGCGGGCCTACCGCGCCGCAATCAAGGAGCGAGCCGACTGGGGGCTTTCTTGCGGATTTTCCTTTGAGGATTTCTTGCTGAAAGAGCTGTTTGACCCGGTTTTCCGGCATAACGCCGGACAAGAGGCGGCGGCTTTTGAAAACGACATCCTCAGAGAGTATCTGTAACCCACACGAAAGGAGGTGAACACCATGGCAATAATTATTTCACTCAGCCACTTGATGACGCCGACCACCACAAGTAAGCACGTCGAAGCGGAAATTACCGCCCTTCAGGGGCAGATTGTAAAGCTTACCGAGCTTAGGGACAAGTACCGCGAGGAAGAGAAGGCGGGAACCCGCAAACCCTAAACGCGGCCCTGTGGGGCTTGCCGTGGTTTTCCCCCACTGGCAGGCGGCGCGCCTCCCACTATCCGCCCTTCTCTCGGATAGCACGGCGCTACTTCTTGTCAGGGGGGAGCCAAGCTAGGTTTTCTTTCAGATGTTTCCGGTTGACTGACTGTTCAGTCTCTACGAAAACTTCGGCGCTCAGTTCAGCCGGTCCCTTTTCATGGGCGGGTGAACGCCAGACCTTGACAATCATGACCAGGATCATCACCAGGGCAATCGGCAGGGCCACGATGAACCCCGCGAAGATCAGCCACCCGAGGGCGGGAACCACGAAGATAAGCAAGGCAGGATGAGATACCACATAGGAACATGATACCAAGGGGAAACAATAACCACAATCAGACAAACAGGAGGCAACAATGATTAAGATCAAGCTCGATTTCGCACAGGCAGCCGGGGAATATCGGGCGTCAGAGAAGGCGATTCAGAAAGCCGTAGTCTCCACGTTGAACAAGCTCACGGAACGCGCAAAGACCTCCGGCATTCAGGCCATTACCGAGACCTACAATATCAAGCGCAAAGACCTTGTGAACGATTCCAACGGTAACGCGCGGATTAAGATTTACAAGGCCAGACAGAACAGTGAGGCCGCGATTTTGGAGGTGAAGGGCCGCCCTATATCATTCGCCTATCTCGGGGCCAAGCAGACGGACAAAACGGGGAAAAAGGTTGTCACGGTGAAAGGGACCAAGGTATTAAAGCGTACCGGATCGAAGTTTTCCGGGGTGACGGTTGAGGTCATTAAGGGGAAAAAGACCGAACTCCCCGGCGGCTTCTTAGCCAAGACAAAGAGCGGCCATACTGGAGTTTTTCAGCGGACAGCCGGGTCGGTAATGAAGAGCAGGTCTAAATATGGCGGGACGAAGCACGCCGAGAAAATACACGATCACGCCTTGCCTTCGGTGGCTTCACTCTTTGGCGGGAGGAAGGTATTGTCTGCAATCGAGGAGCGAGTCAACCGCGACGCCGTGAAGGTTTTCCGGCACGAGCTGGAATACTACATAGGCAAGGAGCTATGACTACACAACCGAACGGCAGGGGGAGTATCTAGCCCCCTTGCCGTTATTCCTCCTCGCCTTCCTTTATCCAAGACAAGCCATTATATAGCCACACCCATTAAAACGCCTCAGAAGGCAAATTTGAGCGTCGGCCATCTCCCGCCCTCGTTGGGGATTGCCGGTAGCCCGCCACATTCCCCGGCACCTTCCTGGTTGACACCACCCCGCACCCCATGGTAAAGGGAGTGCATCCGGCGAAAAATCCCCCACGAACTTGTTAATCTGAACTTCGATGTTCCAAGATACCGTTGATGTTGTGCCGGTCAGGGACACGGGTCCTTTCCCCCTCGCCGGATATGCGGGTAGCGAAGCCGCGAATTCTCTCTACGATCCAGATTTTCTTATCCCGGAAAAATGGAATGGGCCGAAACAGATGCAACAATTGGAGATAGCGACAACTTTTAGGGGTAGAAATAGGGGTAGATGGAGATTTTTGCTTTCAGTAAATACAATATTTTCAGTATGTTGCAAATTTAGTGTGACACCGGCTCCGACCACGATAGGATCCAACGGTATACATAGCAGTCCAAAAGGCCCTGAGAAATCAGGGCTTTTTGTATTGTCCAATAAATATATCTCGGTATTCCCACGACTTTATTACTCTTGGCTGTAATGAGACGTTTTAGAGTGATAACAAACGGGTAACGATATGACATCCCTACCCCCATATACCGGATACTGCACATCAACAACCTGGCGGTGCTGCTGCAACGCGGTGGCATGCATGCATCATGTCATGTGCCTGATGACGGGCTCCAGTACAAGACGATCCATAACCTGGACATCCAGAACGAGCGGCATGTGCGGGCTATTCCATGTGGACCGGGCGGCACCCTGCACGACTATGTACCGTTCTACCTCGGGCCGCGCTCTCCGATGCTGCTTCAACTGCATACCGGCGGGTCGATGGGTATACCGAGGGGCAGGCACCGCTGATCTATCTGGTTACCACGGCGCAGGCTGTAGTAGAGGCAGGTTGTGGCTATGTGTTCTCCGATGGACACGGGATTGCACGGTTCACGGATTGGTATGCCGACCTCGACATGCTGGAGAATCTGGATTGGGATATGATATACGAGCGGTACTGGTCAGATAACGTGGATGATATGGACCGGCAGCGGCGCAAGCAGGCAGAGTTCCTTGTTCATCAACAATGCCCGTGGAATCTCATACGAGAGATCGCCGTCATTAACAACAATGTAGCCGCCAGAGTCCGGGAGATACTGTCGGCATACCCGAACGCACACAGACCGGATGTGCAAGTTCGTCCTGTATGGTACTATTGACGAGGGGTGAAGGATGATCCAGTACACTAAGGGAAACATACTGCGAGCTGATGCGGAGGCGTTGGTCAACACCGTCAACTGCGTTGGCTTCATGGGCAAGGGGATCGCTCTGCAGTTTAAGAAGGCATACCCTGAGAACTTCACAGAGTACCAGAAGGCCTGCCGTGCCGAAGAAGTGCAACCGGGACGGATGCACGTGTACTCAACGGGGCGCATGCTCAACCCTCTCTATGTCATCAACTTCCCGACCAAACGGCACTATCGCGAGCGCTCCCGGTATGAAGACATCGAATCCGGTTTGCGGGCGCTGGTGACCGAGATCCGCCGCCTCGGAATCCGGTCGATAGCCGTGCCGCCCATTGGGTGCGGGCTGGGGGGGGGGTGAACTGGGGCAAGGTAAAGGGGATGAACAGGCATTCGCCGAGCTAACCAACACTCAGGTGCTGGTATTTGAACCGGGTGAGACCCCCGCCGCCGATACCATGCCGATCGGGTCGGAGCGACCCAAGTTAACCGTCCCCCGTGTGCTGTTTATCAAGCTCATGCAGCAATACGGACAAGCGGCCTATAGGTTGACCCTGCTTGAAATCCAGAAGCTCGCCTACTTCCTGCAGGAGGCCGAACAGCCGCTGCGCCTGAAGTACGAGACCGGCATCTACGGCCCGTATGCTCCGAACCTGAACAAGGTGCTGGAGATGCTTGAGGGTCATTTCATCCGAGGTTATGGCGACTCACAAAAGCCGGATGTCGAAATAACCCTGCTTGAAGGGGCCGAAGAGGAGGCCGAGGCTTTTCTGGCAGATCAGGAGCCGGAGCTGCAGCGATTAGAGCAGGTCAGCAACCTCATCGACGGCTTTGAAACCCCCTACGGTATGGAACTGCTATCGTCTATCCATTGGCTGGCGAAGCATGCCACTCCCCATATAAAGACTCCTGAAGAGGCCATCGCCGGCATGGCGGCCTGGACCGACCGTAAGCAAAGACTGTTCAAGCCGGAGCATATCCGCGTTGCGTGGAACCATCTTAATTCCCAAGGGTGGTTCAACGCGTCGGCGGAGTCATGAGTGTAATTCCCTAACTGGATACCGACCCTACTCGCTAACTCCCCTGTGAATGGTATAGGACTGGTTTCTTGGTGTACAATTTACCCTTTCCGAACGCCATCCGCTTCGCCGATATGTTTGGTGGCAGCGTGAATCACGCATCCCACCTCCCCGGCATCTGTCGGGTGGCACAAAGCACCTTGACAGAGCACCGTAGCTTTGCGTATTGTTTCCAGGTGAACCTCGTGCACCGCATCATATCCCTTGTTGTTCTGCTGATCGCCCTCTGCGCGCTGACCGGCATTGGTCAGGCCGCCTCGTCCCTGGTGGCCGCGGACGCTTCGGCACCCTGCTGCCCGTTGGAAGAACCCGTCGACGATCTGCCGCTCGATGCACCCTGCTCCACCCCGGACTGTCCGTGCTCCGCATGCCAGGTATTTGAAGTCCCGCTCCTGTTTTCCTTTCAAAATGCTCTGCTCGAACTGCCGCTTCGACAGCCATTATCAGTGACCTCTTTCCCTGCCGGCCATGGCCGGACCGTCGACTACCCTCCCGAGACTGCCTGAGCAGGACCTTCCGAACCCGAACATGTCATCTCGACCGGCGTTGACCGCCCGGGCCGTCGTCCGCCTCCGGCCGCAGGACACGTCTTGGCCGCAGCACGTCAATTCAAAAGGAGTTTATCGTGAAAGTGCAGATTTTCATCATCGCTGCTCTGGTAGTCGGCATTACCCTTGCCGTTGCCCTTTTCACCAAAGGGGATGCCAATGCCCTGCATGTCAATCAGGTCGGTGCCGACCCCCTCGCCTACAAAGGCACCATTACCGTTACCGGAGTCATGGCCGGCATTTCTCCCGACGATCCGACCATTTTCGGCATGTTCGACGTCAAGGAACTGCAATGCAAGACCCCCAACTGCAACAAGCTCTACCTGCCGGTGCGCCACCAGGGGCCGATGCCGAAGATCGGCGACGAAATCCGGGTCACCGGCAGTTTCGTGACGATCGGCAACGGCGTTGCCTTTGCCGCCAACAAGATCAAAGTGGTGCGCAACCACCAGATCGGAGGGTAGATGACCCTCGCCAAACTGGTTGTCAAAAACATCACCCGCCGGCGGGGACGGTTCGTCTTTACCCTGCTCGGCATCACCATCGGCATTGCCTCCTTTGTCACCTTCCTGGCCATGGGCGGCAGCCTGAAAAGCGAGATTTATCGCGAAACAGCGGCCCTCGGTGCCAACCTGGTCGTGATTCCCAAGGGGTCCTGCGGCTACGAGCAGCTTTCCATCCTGACCGGCGACCAGATGCCGACCAACATTTCCGCGGAGGAGATCGCCAGTATCCGCGCCATCAGGGGGCTGACCGTGGTCCCCTTCCTGGCCCAGCAGACCGCCATCAACAACAGGCCGGTTACCGTCAGCGGCATCGAACCGGCAGCAACCCTGGCCTTCAAGCGTTGGCAGGTTGCCCGTGGGGCATACTTTGCCCGGGACGACGAGAACGGCGTGGTGCTTGGCGCCGGCGCAGCGCGCCAATTCGAACTGCAGCCCGACGCGACCGTTACCATCCGGGGCGAAAAACTACCGGTGCTGGGCATACTGGCTGAGACCGGCGGACGGGACGACGCCACCCTGTTCCTTTCCCTGCCACTGGCCCAGCGGCTCTTCAAGTCGGCGGACAATGTCTCCTATGCCGCGATCAGGGTCGACAACCTGGCCCTTACCGAGGGGTACATCGAGCAGATCCGGGTTGCAACCGGCCTGGGGGTGGTCTCCGACAAGCAGATGCTCAAATCGGTGCTCGGCATCGTCGGCACCGTCAACATCACCCTGCAGTTGATTGCCGCCGTGGCGGTACTGGCTGCGGCCTTCGGCATCATCAACACCATGGTGGCCGCCACCTACGAGCGGAAGCGGGAGATCGGCATCCTGCAGGCTCTTGGAGCCCGCCGCCGGACGATCTTCACCCTGTTCATGCTGGAGGCGGGCTTCTACGGCGTTATCGGCGGAGTAACCGGCGTGATCGGCGGCCTGGCCACCGCCGTGATCGCTACCCCCTACATCAGCCAGAATGCCTTCACCACCCTGGTGAAGGGCTCCGGCAACGGCACCCTGGTCGATGCAAAGGTCATTGCCGGCTCCATCCTGTTCTCGGCAATAGTTGCCGTCGTCGCCGGCATCTATCCCGCCTGGCGGGCAGCGCGGCTCACGCCGGTGGAGGCGATCAGCTATGAGTGACGTCATTATCCGCACCGAACATGCCGCCAAAACCTATGCCACCGGCGCTGTCAGCACCACTGCCCTCAAGGACGTATCCCTGGAAATTCTCCAGGGATCATTCACCTGCATCGTCGGCCCGTCCGGCCATGGGAAGAGCACCCTCATGCACCTGATCGGCGGCCTCGACCGGCCCACCGACGGCAAGGTCTATATCGGTGGCATGGAGATCAGCGGGATCGCCAACAGCGACCTGGCCCGGCTGCGAGGTACACGGATCGGCTTCGTCTTTCAGTTCTTCAATCTCCTGCAGGGGCTGACCGCCATCGAGAATGTGGAAATTGCCATGATGCTGGCCGGAGTGCCTGAACGCGAGCAGCGGGTCCGGGCAGAGGAATTGCTGGCCCGGGTGGGGCTGGCGGAGAAGGCCGGTTCGAAGCCGAGCCAGCTCTCCGGCGGTCAGCAGCAGCGGGTGGCAATTGCCCGGGCGCTGGCCAACGATCCCGATATCCTGCTGATGGACGAGCCGACCGGCAACCTGGACTCACAAGCCGAAGCGGAAATATTGGACCTGCTGCAGACGCTCCACTCCCAAGGGAAGACCGTGGTTATCGTCACCCACAGCGACGAGGTTTCCCGGCGGGCCGAACGGATCATTCGCGTCAGGGACGGGCTGGTTGCCCACTGAAACGGTCTTGATAGCGGCTGTTTTTCTCTTGACGGCAGACATGAATAAAATTATAGTTTGACACTCTAAAGGGGAGTAGTTATCGGCCGGAGAAAAGGCCGACCCGGATTCCGTCAAGACGGTCGAAAGGCCCGGGACCGGGGCAGATACCTGCCAACAAGACCTTTATCCAGGCACGTGCCATGGGTAAAGGTCTTTTTTTTACCCATGGCGAAAAATCAGTGCCTGTTCGGTACGATCAACATCGTCGGGGGAACCACCATGAACAGACTCAACACCACCCTTCTTCTTTCCTCGTCACCATCTTCACGGTTATCACGTGCAGCATCGGAAGCGCATCAGACATGGCCTTCGCCGTTATCATGGCCTTTGACATGAACCGCTTTACCTACTGGTTTTCCGACCAGATCACCCTGAACATTACGGAATTCAAGGAGACATCAGCATGGATTGGTTGACCGACCCGCAGGTCTGGATGGCACTGGTAACCCTGACCGCCCTGGAAATTGTCCTTGGCATCGACAACATCATCTTCATCTCGATCCAGGCGGGCAAACTCCCTGCGGACCAGCAGGAGAAGGCCCGGCTGGTCGGCCTCGGGTTGGCGATGTTTATCCGCGTTGCGCTGCTGTTCTCGCTCACCTGGTTGATGGGACTTACCGCGCCGCTGGTTACCGTGCTCGGCAACGAGATTTCCGGTCGCGACCTGATCCTGTTCTCGGGGGGGCTGTTTCTGCTCTGGAAAAGCACGATGGAGATCCACGATAAGCTCGAAGGAGACGAAGGGGTGACTTCAGCCAAGGTCGGGGCAACCTTCGGGGCCGTCATCGTACAGATCCTCCTGCTGGACATCGTCTTTTCCCTCGATTCCATCATTACGGCCATAGGCATGGCCAGCCAGCTTGCCGTCATGATTGCCGCTGTCGTCATCGCCGTCGGCTTCATGATGCTCTTTTCGGGGAAGATCAGTTCCTTTGTCGAAAGACACCCGACCATCAAGATGCTGGCCCTGAGCTTTCTGCTCCTGATCGGGGTGGCACTGATCGGCGACAGCCTCGACATGCATATTCCCAAGGGGTACATCTATTTCGCCATGGCCTTTTCAGTGGCGGTAGAGATGCTCAACCTGCGCATGCGCCGCGGCACGCCGGTCAAACTCCATCAACCACACCTGATGGACTCCATTGAAAAATGATCATCATCGCCCATCCATGGCTCAACGGATTCAGGTAGTCACAAAGGGGTACGCTATGCCTAACAAGAGACTCATTCTCGCAGTGATACTAGCATCAGTGCTGCTGCCTTTGATTTCTTACAGCCTGAATTTCTACACCGACTGGCTGTTTTTCATCGAAACCGGTTTCGCATCGGTGTTCACGACGACCCTGTATGCCAAGACCTGGGCCGGCCTGCTCTTCGGTGGACTGCTGTTCGTCGTTGTGCAGATAAATCTTCACTACGCGAACAGGGCACAATTCCCCCTGTCCGGCATATTCATCGTGGGAGGTGGCAGCATCCGGGTAAACAGGGAGGAAGCCGCCCGCATCGCCAGATCGGCAAGCATCTTCATCAGTGTCGTTCTGGCGCTCTTTGCCGGCAACTGGGGTGCCGTGCAATGGAACGATCTGCTGCTGTTCACGCATAAGCTGGCTGTAGGCACGGCAGATCCGGTCATCGGCAAGGATATCGGTTTCTACCTGTTCAGCCTGCCGTTCATGGAAACGCTCAAGGCTTTTGCAGGCTTCTTGCTGCTGGTGACGATGGTCATGGTCACAGCACTGTATTACGTCCGGGGCGGCATCATCCTGACGGAGCGGGGTGCGGCGGTCGATGCAAAGGTCCGTCGACACCTGGCGGTTCTGGTCGGGCTCTTCACCTGCGTGATCGCTGCCGGTTTTTATCTGGACAGCTTCGGGCTGCTGCTTGCCAATAACGGCATCTTCCATGGCGCAGGCTATGTGGATCTCAACTCCCGACTGCTTACCTACAGGGTTCTGACGTTCCTGACCCCGCTGGCTGGGGCCATGCTGGCAGTCGGCATCTGGAAAGGCGCCTGGCGTACGGCACTGCTGCCGCCGATCATCGTGATTGCACTGTACGTCATCGGCATCAGGGTCTATCCGGGACTACTCCAGAAATTCAAGGTTGCGCCCAACGAGTTGGCCCTTGAAACTCCCTACATCAAGCACAACCTCACCTTTACCCGTTTCGGCTACGACCTGGACAAGATCGAAACCGTACCGTTCGATGTGGATACGAAACTTTCCGCTGCCGATATCGCCAATAACGATGCCACCATCAGAAACATCCGGCTCTGGGACCACGCCCCGCTGCTCAAGACCTATAGTCAGCTGCAGCAGATCAGGACCTATTACAAGTTTTTCGATGTGGACAATGACCGCTATATGGTGAACGGCAAGTACGCCCAAGTCATGCTGTCGCCGCGCGAGCTTTCCTACGCCGATCTGCCCAGCAAAAACTGGATCAACGAGCGCCTGATATTTACCCACGGCAATGGCATTACCTTCGGCCCGGTCAGCCGGATCAGCAAGGAGGGGCTGCCGGAGTTTTTCGTCAAGGATATCCCGGCGGTCAGCCTGGCCGACATCAAGGTAACCAGACCCGAAATCTATTACGGCGAACTGTCCAACGACTATGTGGTCGTCAAGACCAGGGTCCCGGAATTCAGCTACCCGACCGCCACCGGCAACATCAACACCACCTATGCCGGCAAAGGCGGGGTAGCGATCGATTCCCTCCTCAAAAAGGCCCTTTTTGCCGCAAAATTCAAAACGGAAAAGATCCTGCTCTCTTCGGACATTACCGCGGAGAGCCGTATCCTCTACAACCGCAACATCAACGTGCGGGTCAAAACCATAGCGCCGTTCCTCCGTTTCGACGGCGATCCCTATATGGTGGTGGACGACAAGGGGAGGCTCAAATGGATCATCGACGCCTACACCTATTCGGATCGCCTCCCCTATTCAAAGCCGCTCAGGGGGGGCGTCAACTACATGCGGAATTCCGTCAAGACGGTTGTCGATGCCTATGACGGTTCTCTCGACTTCTACATCAGCGACCCGAACGACATCATGGTAAAGGTCTACGCCCAGATGTTCCCAGGGCTCTTCAAACCGCTGACCGCCATGACGGATGATCTGCGCAAGCATGTCCGTTACCCGCACCAGTTCCTCCAGTTGCAGGCCGCCATGTTTGCCGCCTACCACATGACCGACCCGAAGGTCTTCTACAACAAGGAGAACCTGTGGCAGGTTCCGGCCCTGGGCGAAAAGCCGATGGAACCGTACTACACGATCATGAAACTGCCGGGTGAAGCGGTGGAGGAGTACATCCTGTTGCTGCCGTTTACCCCCTCCAATCGGGACAACCTGGCGGCCTGGCTGACGGCACGTTGTGACGGACCGAATTACGGAAAGATCCGGGCCTATACCTTCCCGCGCGACCGGTTGATCTATGGCCCGAAACAGATTGACGCCCGCATCAATCAGGACTCCTTCATATCCCAGCAGTTGACGCTCTGGAGCCAGCGCGGCTCAGAGGTCATCCGGGGGAGCCTGCTCGTGATTCCGATCGAAAAATCGCTACTCTACGTTCAGCCGCTCTTTCTTGCCGCCGACAAGGCAGGGCTGCCCGAACTGAAACGGGTGATTGTCGCCTTCGGTGATGAGGTCGTCATGGAGGAAAACCTGGAACTGGCCCTGCAGCGACTCTTCGGAGGGAACAAAACCGGCACCGTTGCCGCCAGGGAGGTCACGGCAGATGTGAAGGCATCACCGTCCCAGCTGGCCAGGGAAGCGATGGCCATCTTCGAGAAGGCCACCACCCTGCAGCGCCAGGGAGACTGGGCAGGCTATGGCGAGGAATTGAAGAAGTTACGACAGGTACTGCAGCGGATAGCGCAGTAGAGGTTTCCATGTCCAGATATACCACCGGCAGCTATCTGCTGGCCATAGCCGCCGTCTTCCTTGTCCTGCGCTTCCATCTGCTACCGGCGGTGTTTGCCGGGCTTGCAGTGTATGTGCTGACACTGAAGCTCGCCCGCCATCTGCCAAAAAACATGAACCGCTTTGCGCACAAGGTCGCACTGGGGGTCGTGGTGGTGTGCGTCATAACCTGCCTCACAAGCGCCGGTGCCGCTATCTGGTCATTCATCGGCAGCAGCCACGGTATCGCAGCCCTGCTGGCCACGGTGGTTGATACGCTCGGCAGTCTGCGCAGCACACTGCCCGCTTCGGTTGCCGACCTGCTGCCAACGACGATTGAAGGGCTGCGCCAGCAGCTTCTTGAAATGTTCGGCGACCATGTCCAGAAAATATCGGTGGTCGGCATGGAAGGGATCAAGGTATTTGCCCATGTACTGCTGGGCATGGTCGTTGGCGGGATGGCCGCCGTGCATCACTTTAAGGAACATGAAACGGCGCCACCGTTTATCGGTGCATTGCGATCCAGGCTGCGCACTCTTACCACGGCCTTCGACAAGGTGGTTTTTGCGCAGATGAAGATATCAGCCCTCAACGCCGCCCTGACAGCCGTCTACCTGCTGGTAGCGCTGCCGCTCTTCGATATTCACCTGCCGATGGCAACGATTCTTATCCTGCTTACGTTTGCCGTCGGCATGCTGCCAGTGGTGGGAAATCTTGTCTCGAATACCGTCATTGTCGTCATCAGCCTCGGCATGTCCCCGGGGGTCGGCGCTGCATCGCTGCTGTTTCTGGTGCTGATCCATAAAGCCGAATATTTCATGAACGCCAGGATTGTCGGTCATGAAGTACAGGCAACGGCATGGGAACTGTTGAGTGCAATGCTGCTTATGGAGGCAACCTTCGGTATCGTGGGACTGGTGGCGGCACCGGTGGTGTATGCCTGGCTCAAGGCGGAGATAAAGGAGCAGGGAATGATTTGATCCACGCGGCTGATCGCGCTTCGAGGCAGTGGGAACGACCGGACGGCATGCGCATTGGCGCTCAGCGTGGCCATTGTGTTCTTTTCTTGACACAATCCGGAAGGGAGAATAATTTAAATTTTATATAATTAACATGGTCCAAAAGAGGCTGCCATGCACGCAATCAAACCGACAGTTATTGCCGTGGTAATCCTTGCAGGTATTTCGCTGCTCCTGTTTCTGACCCTCCCCAAAGAGCGCAGGGCTCTTCCCGCCTCCAGTTATTCGAACTCTACGGAAATTGCCGTGGTTGTCATTCGCTAGCCGCCAGTGATCTGCTGCCTGATAACCGCATGGACCCGGAATCGCGCGGAAGGATCAACCGCTCAGAACCATAGCCGCGTCTGTAGCAGTGGGGCTGTCAATAAGATAGGCCGGAAGCTGCTCAACCAGTAACGCCATTTCATTGTCCATGGCCAACATCAGGCTCTCCACCGAGCCATGGTCACTGGCGGCTATCGCCTGTTCCAGGTCAGCCGCCAGCACTCTGAGTCTCGACGCACCGATGTTGGCCGCGCACCCTTTCAACGTATGGGCCTGCCGTAATGCCAGGGTAAGGTCGTTTCCCCGAAGAGCCTTCTGAAGGATCGCCACCTGTTGTGGCGCATCCTGCAGAAACGCGTCGAGTATGGCCCGCAGGATCTCCGGATCGTCCCCAACTCGCGCCATAACCTCCGGGTAGTCGATGGGGGGCGCAAGGTCTGAACCGGTAGGGACCTCCTGTCCGGCCGATGCTGACGGACAATGCCGGCTGATCGCCCCGGCCAGATCAGCCCCACGAATCGGCTTGACGATGAAGCCGTTCATCCCCACGGCCAGGCAGTTGGCACTGTATTCTTTGTAGGCGTGGGCAGTCATGGCAATGATGGGAATAGCCGTCGCGCCGCTCTCCGACTCCCTCTTCCTGATCAGGCGGGTGGTCTCGATGCCGTCCAACAGCGGCATCTGGACATCCATCAAAATGATGTCGAACATCCCCTTCTCCAGTAACGCAAGCACTTCTCTGCCGTCAGAGGCAATGGTCACGGTGTGTCCCATCTTCTCCAGGATGAGGCCGGCCACCTTCTGATTGACCAGGTTGTCTTCGGCCAGAAGAACCCGCAGCGACACACCCCCTTGATAGGTGACGGCCGTGGTCCGGACGGCGGTATGGCAGGCATGCCCCTGCAAGGCCAGGCAGACCACGGAATACAGTTCCCGTTGTTTGATCGGCTTGGCCAGGGAGCGGGCGATAGTGAGCTCACGGCAGATATCGGCCCGGATGTTGTCGGAGGAAGTGAGCAGAATCAGGGCAAGGTCGGCCAGCACCCCGGTATCCCTGATCCCCCTGGCAAGGGTGATACCATCCATGTCCGGCATCTGCCCGTCGATGATCGCCAGATGAAAGGGGTCCCTTTCGGTGGCCGCCCGGCAAAGGAGCCCTAAGGCCTGCTCGCCGCTCGTCGCCGGTTCGGTCCGGAATCCCCAGTGATCAAGCGCCTGTTGGACGATGAACAGGTTGGTCCGGTTGTCGTCGACAATCAGGACATGGTCGCGGCCCTCATGGTACCGGAGGGGGACAGAATCCGCTACCGGGAGAGGACTCAGACCGAACCGGGCAACGACGTTGAAGGTGCTCCCGCCGCTCGGGTTGTTCTCGGCCCAGATCCTGCCATCCATCATGGTTACGAGGCTGCGGCAGATGGAAAGGCCAAGACCGGTGCCGCCGAATCTGCGGCTAGTCGACCCCTCGGCCTGGGTAAACGAGTCGAAAATGAGATCCAGTTTGTGGGGAGCGATGCCGATGCCGGTATCCGCAACCATGATGTGCAGCCGTACGGCATCCCCGTCGCCAGTGGCGCCCATGCAGGCATCCCTGCCGACCCGAACCACCACTTCCCCTTTGCTGGTGAATTTAACCGCATTGCTGATCAGATTGCAGAGTATCTGCCGCAGACGGGTCGGGTCGCCAACCAGCATCACCGGCACGTCGGGGTCCAGGTGAACGATCAGTTCGACCCCTTTTTTGTGGGCCAGGACCGCGAACGTCTCGGCACTCTCGTCCAGGACCGTCTGCACGTTGAAGTCGGTCTGTTCCAGTTCAAGCCTCTCCGCCTCGATCTTGGAAAGGTCCAGGACATCGTTGAGCAGGGTCAAAAGCCCCTCGGACGCATTGCCCACCGTTTCCAGGTAGCCGCGCACATCGGATTGCAGCTCAGTCTGGAGCGCCAGCTCTGTCATCCCGATAATGGCGTTCATCGGGGTGCGGATTTCGTGGCTCATGTTGGCAAGAAATCGGCTCTTGCAGCGGTTGGCCGCCTCGGCTGCCTCCTTGGCCTGCTTGAGCTCGGCAACCATCTGGGTGATGGCGTGCAGCAGGCGGCGTGTTTCGTCGCTGCACCCGTTCAGAACCTCATCGTTGTCGCCGAGGGCCACGTGGGCGGCATGGTCAAGGGCCTGTTTGAGGGGTCGGTTGATCCGTCTGGCCACATGGGATGAAAAAAGCAGGCTGGCGGTGAAGAGGGCAGCAGCTACCGCAAAAATGCCATGCCTCAGAGACTGCATATCACCGTACACGTCGTCGACATAGATTCCGCTCCCGATGACCCATTCCCACGGTCCGTACAGGGTAATACGGGAAATTTTGGCCACCGGTTCGTTAGTTCCCGGCTTTGGCCAGAAATAGCGATAATAGCCGCTCCCATCGCGAAAGGCGATGCGGTTCATATCCCTGAAAATCAGTTTGCCGGCAGAATCCTGGAAGTTGCCCATATCCTGGCCCTCCAGTTGGGGGCTCAATGGATGCAAGACCATCCTGCCGTCAAGGCCCTGGATAAAAACATAGTCGTTGTTGCCATACCTCAGCGCCCGCAGGGTTGCAAGGGCCTGGCGCCGGGCCGTGGCAACATCCATCCTCCCGGCCTCTGCCTGATCGGCATAATCGGCAACCACCGACAGGGCTGCTTCAACGATCTGGCGGACGGCATTCTTTCGTTCGGCAAGGAGCTTTTCTTCTATGGACGGGAGGAGATAAAAGAACAGAGAGGCGGTCACTGCGATGACGCTCACTGCGGAAATACCGACAATCTTGAAGAAGATTCCCCAGTTTCGTAAATAAATGAACCTGTCGATCACGTATTCTTCCGCTCCTTCGCGGCGTCAAACTACAACGCTTTTTGGGTGGCGAACAAACCGTACTCCCGGAGCAGATCGTCCAGTTTCCTCCTGTCAACTGGCTTGACCAGGTATCCGTTGCATCCCCCCTCGTAATAGGCGCCCACGACATCCCGGGGCGAATCGAGCGACGTGGTCATGACAATTTTCAGTTCTTTGTGCTGAGGGATACCGGCCCGTTTTTCCTGCTCCCTGATCTCCTTGAGGACCCCCATTCCGTCGAGCTCCGGCATCATGACGTCCAGACAGATGAGTGCATACGGGTTATTTTCCGCCCGGGCCGCTGCGAAGGCATCAAGGGCCTCCCTACCGTTCACCGCAATGTCACACTCCCCATACGGTGCAAGGAACATCTGCAGCATCCTGCGACTGGTGAAATCGTCTTCAACAATGAGAAATCGCATTACACTCCTCCTGAGTTTGATCGGGATACTCTTCGGCCCAGTCCCGCAAGCGTCTGCAGGTCACCGTAGCACACATTTCGGCACAGACTCGGCACCGGAGAAACGATTCGCCATCAATGCCAATGCCGTCCGCGCGATCTCCACGTGACTGATGTCAAATCTGGGGAAAAATGTGACCGGGGCCATCCCTGGACTGTTAAGCATGGTTTATTAAATCGGACCAGTCTGAATGATCTTAAGGGGCAAATAAGGAAGACATGCGATTATTTTGCTTCCACGGCAGTTTCTGCTACTTGAACCTGATGATGAATCGCGTCCCGAAGCTCTCCTCCGGCTGCTCGCCTCCCCTGACCGGGGTCCGGCCGAACAATGTCTGGTCGTAGAAGAGATTCAGGTCCAGCTGCGGCGCCAGCTTGATCCCGACCTCGCTCCGCCACCCCAGGTTGGAGCCGGGCTGCTTTAGATCGCTGGAGACCCGCCAATCATTATCCTGCCCCGGATGGCCGGAAAGGCTCCCGGAACGGGAAAAGGTGGTGACCGGAATCTTGGCCGCGGTCGACAGGGAAAACCGCTCAAAGAGCCGCATCGTACCACCTGCCTCGGCATGGAGTTTGTGCGTGGAAAGAGCCACCCCTCCCCCCATTTCGTCCAGGCGCTTTCGATAGTCCAGGCCGATCCTCGGCTCCAGGGAGAAGGTGAGGCTCGGCTGATAGAGAATCCCGCCAGTGGTAAGTAGTCGCGACGGATCGAAGAAGCGCTCGGCCTCAACTTCGGCCCCGGCGGCCAACTGGCCCTGCGCAGAAGCCAGCATAAGCACTATGGCGAACCACAGCCTTTTCCAGTTCACAGTTATCAGCATGAGCATCCCTTTGCCATACATGGAAATAACGCCCCCCATCCGATTCACGATCAAGTATACCCCAAAGGTAAAAGGAATCGCTATTCCGAGAGCCACGAGAAATAGAAAGTGTTCTGGCAAATCTTGACCCAGGTCAAAGAGCGATCCCGATTTTTCGGATATGTTTGGTCCCAAGGAACGGTTGCGTTTGGATGACCCGGCGCTATAGTTTGCAAATCCATTCCGAAAATCACTCAACACGGCGAATTGCCACCACAACATCAAGGAGGATAACGACATGGGAATGTTCTGTAACCAGTGTGAACAGGCTGCTAACGGCGTTGGCTGCAACATCTCGGGGGTCTGCGGCAAGAAGCCGGACGTTGCTGCGCTCCAGGACCTGCTTCTGTACGGGCTGAAGGGGATCGCCCTCTATGCCGCCAAGGCCAG
>JAJZTK010000022.1:18988-40533 GCA_021849045.1 Deltaproteobacteria bacterium
CAGGGAGTTGGGGACCAAGGATGACGCCATCGACCGGTTCGTCATCGAGGGGCTCTTCACCACCGTCACCAACGTGGACTTTGATGCCAGCCACATCGAGAAATCCGTACGCAAGAGCGTCGAGGTCCGCAGCAAGGCCAAGGCCCTCTATGAGCAGGCATGTCAGGCCAAGGGGACCACACCGGCAGCCATAACCGCTCTCCAGGCCAGTTGGACGCCGGCCGCGGACCAGGCAGGTCTGATCCGCCAGGGAGAGGAGCACGGTCTCTCCACCCTTCACGTCAACGAGGACATCCGCTCGGTCATCGAGATCCTCACCTACGGCCTCAAAGGGATGGCAGCCTACATGGACCATGCCCTGATCCTGGGCAAGAGCGATGAAGAGGTAATGGCCTTCTTCCACAAGGCCCTGGCAGCCACCACCGACTCAAGCCTGGGGCTGATGGATTTCGTCGGTCTGTGCATGGAGTGCGGCAAGCACAACATCACCACCATGGGTATCCTCAATGCCGGCCATGTGGAAAACTACGGCCACCCGGTGCCGACCCCCGTTGAACTGGGCACCAAGGCCGGCAAGGCGATCCTGGTCTCCGGCCATGACCTGAAGATGCTGGAGGAACTGCTCAAGCAGACCGAAGGCAAAGGGATCAACATCTACACCCACGGCGAGATGCTGCCGGCCCACGCCTATCCCGGCCTCAAGAAGTACTCCCATCTGGTGGGGAACTTCGGCGGCGCCTGGCAGGATCAGGCCAAGGAGTTCGTCAACTTCCCCGGCGCCATCATCTTCAACACCAACTGCATCCAGCGCCCGGCAGACTCCTACAAGGACCGGCTCTTCACCTGGGGACTGGTACAGTGGCCGGACGTGAAGCATATCGAAGGCTGGGACTTCTCCGCTGTCATCAATAAAGCCCAGGAACTTGCTGGCTTCCCGGAAAACCCCGGCCAGCAGATCCTCACCGGCTTCGGCCACAACGCAGTCCTCGGCGTGGCCGACAAGGTGATTGCCGCGGTGAAGAGCGGTGCCATCAAGCACTTCTTCCTGATCGGCGGCTGTGACGGCGCCAAGTCGGGCCGCAACTACTACACCGAATTCGCCGAGAAAACGCCGGCCGATACGGTTATCCTGACCCTGGCCTGCGGCAAGTACCGCTTCAACAAGCTGGAGTTCGGCGACATCGGCGGCATCCCGCGCCTGCTCGACGTGGGCCAGTGCAACGACGCCTACTCGGCGGTCCAGATCGCCGTAGCCCTGGCCGGTGCCTTCAACTGCGGGGTCAATGACCTGCCGTTGTCGTTCATCCTCTCCTGGTACGAGCAGAAGGCGGTGGTCATCCTCCTGTCGCTGCTCCACCTGGGGATCAAGAACATCAAGCTCGGACCGAGCCTCCCGGCCTTCGTCACCCCCAACGTCCTCAACTTCCTGGTGGAGAACTTCAACATCGGGCCGATCACCACGGTGGACGCCGACCTGAAAGCGGCACTCGGCCAGTAAATACAACGCAGCATATGACAAAGAGGCGTGGGGAATTATCTCCACGTCTCTTTGTTTTTACTGCCAGTGCTCGCCCTGCTTGAAATCCCGCAGGAAAATTGCTATGGTCACCACCGCCGGCATCTTGGCAACACTTAATGCAGGAGGTCGTCCCATTTGTTCCGTACCCTCTTGGGCTGCTTGCTGCTGACAGCTCTCATCGCCCCCCCCGCGTTTGCCGCCCATCCCGAAGACACCCGCCTCAACGCGCTGCTGGTATTGGTACGACTTCGCCAGGAAGGCGCCCAAAACCGCAGCCGTGAGGATTACCGGAAAGTCGAGGAGCTTTTTGCCCGCGGAGATGCCCTGGCCAGGGCAAACCGGATCGACGAGGCAGACGGGATATTCGTTCGGATGGCCGAAACAGGCGAACGGCTGCTGCACCAACTCGTCGCCTCCTCCCCATCGACAACTGGACCTGCCGCACCGATGGTCACGGCATCTGCCGAACAGACAAGCGACGCATCTGCCGACGAAGACGATGACCATCCCCAATCGGATTGGCTCGTGGGGGGCGAGAGCATCTACGTTGTTGAGAAATCCGAAACCCTGCGTTCGGTCGGGGCAAAGATGGGGGTCAACTGGCTGCAGCTGGCCCGTCTCAACGGCCTGGACCCGCAGGTGCGCCTCAAACCCGGCCAGGAGATCCGTTTCAACAACCTGCGGATCATCCCGAAGCAGGTCGCCAGCGGCATCGTGGTGAACATCCCGGACCGTACCCTCTATTACTTCAAAAACGGCCGCCTGGAGCGAACCATCCCGGTTGCCGTGGGCCGGCCCAAAGGACGGGACGGTGAACCGGTCTGGCAGACACCGGTCGGCAGGTTCAAGGTGGTCGGCAAGGCAAAGAACCCGGTCTGGCGCGTTCCCCCTTCCATCCAGGCAGAGATGGCTGAAGAGCGGAAAAAGGTTGTCGACCTGGTCCCGTCGGGCCAAAAAAATCCCCTTGGCAAGTACGCCATCTACACCTCACTTTCCGGCATCCTGCTCCACAGCACCAACCTGCCGGCCAGCATCTACGGCTACTCCAGTCACGGCTGCATCAGGATCGCCCCGAGCGAGATGGAGGCTTTTTTCCGTCAGGTGCGGGTGAACACGCCGGGGGAGATCATCTACAAACCGGTCAAGCTGGCAGTTACCGACGAGGGGCGGGTCTACATCGAGGTGCACCGGGATGTCTACGAAAAGGTAAAAGACCTGCGCAAGGAGGTGCACCGCCTGGTGGCCCGCAACGGCGTGGAGCACCGGGTGGACTGGGAAAAGGTGACGCGGGTGCTGAAGACCAAGAGCGGCGTCGCCGAAGACGTATCGCTCTGACACACCGGGGAGGTCTGATCCTTAGCGTGGCGGCTGGGCGGCCTGGCAGTACTTGCAGGTCGGGTCCCGCCATTTGATCCATTCGCTGCACTGCACGCACTTCTTGAATTTCCCCTCGACCTCTTTCACCGGTTTTTCAAACCAGACAATCAGGATAAAGATCGGAAACAGGGCGCTGAGCAGCCCCCAGACAAAGATATTACGGCCCCGGTTGGCGGCCAGGACACCGCCGATGATTCCCGGCACTGTCATTAAGAGCACCAAGGCCAGTTCCGGCCGGATCACGTCGTTCATCGCATCCTCCCGTGCCACCGCACCAGTCAGGCGCCCATGACAATGAAAAAGGCGCGGGGCTGACCACACGCCTTTTTTGGCATAAACGGTTCTCCCAACCCATCCCGTTTTTTAAGCCGTGCTTTGGCGCCACTGTCTTTGAACCTTACTTGCAGTCGTCCCGCCAGATACAGCTTTCCTGCCCGCAGACCGCTGCTTGACCTGTTTCGTAGCAGGCCTCGTTGCCTTCGTCAGCCTGAATGGACCTGACCAGTTCGCCCTTATTCAGCTTGCCGGCCTTGATGCCACGACTCTTGGCGATCTCCTTCACATCCTGCATTTTCATAATTGATGCCTCCTTGATACGGATCTTCTACCCTCTTTAGATAAAAACGTCCTAAGCGTAGCACACCACTGTGAGTATGCAACTGGTGCGGACAGTTTTGTCGCGTGCAACTTCCCGCTCGACAAAATCAAATTTTTCCAATATATTTCCGCATACCGTATACACAAATAAAACAGGCTCAGGGCTTATGGCTCGGGGCTCAGGGTGAAGAGCTGCCATCTTTCCCACTGTGCCCTGAATTTTTTGTCCGGCAGCCGATTCGACTGAAAGGAGAATCACCGATGTCCACCAAGCCGTTCGTGTATCAGGAGCCGTTCCCCCTTGGGAAGGAGAGCACCACGTACCGCAAGATCGAAGGTTCGGAAAAATTTGTTACGGTCGAGCAGTTCGCCGGCCAGGACGTTGTCCGGGTCTGCCCCGAAGCGCTCGCCATCCTGGCCAACGAGGCGATGCGGGACGTCTCCTTCCTGCTCCGTGCCGAGCATAACGAGTCGGTGGCCAAGATCCTTCGTGACCCGGAAGCCTCCCAGAACGACAAAGGGGTTGCGCTCGCCTTCCTGCGCAACGCCGAGATCGCCGCCAACTTCGAACTCCCCGTCTGCCAGGACACCGGCACCGCCACCATCGTTGCCAAAAAGGGTCAGCAGGTCTGGACCGGCGGCAAGGACGAAGAATTTCTCTCCAAAGGGGTCTACAAGACCTACACCGAGGAGAACCTGCGTTACTCCCAGACCGTGGCCCTGGATATGTACGAGGAGATCAACACCGGCACCAACCTGCCGGCCCAGATCGACATCCAGGCCGTGGACGGCGATTACTACAAGTTCCTCTTCATGGCCAAGGGTGGCGGTTCTGCCAACAAGACCTCCCTCTTCCAGGAGACCAAGGCGCTCCTCACCCCGGACACCCTGGTGAAATTCCTGGTTTCCAAGATGAAGTATCTGGGCACGGCCGCCTGCCCGCCGTACCACATCGCCGTAGTTGTCGGCGGCACATCGGCCGACGCCTGCATGAAAGCGGTCAAGCTCGCCAGCGCCAAGTATCTGGATGAACTCCCCACCAAGGGGAACGAGCACGGCCAGGCCTTCCGCGACCTGGAACTGGAAGAAAAGCTGCTCCAGGAGGCCTACAAGCTCGGCATCGGCGCCCAGTTCGGCGGCAAATACTTTGCCCACGATATCCGGGTCATCCGCCTGCCGCGCCACGGCGCCTCCTGTCCGGTGGGGATGGCGGTCTCCTGCTCAGCCGACCGCAACATCAAGGCGAAGATCACCAGGGACGGCCTCTTTGTCGAGGAGATGGACAGGAACCCCGGCCGCCTGATCCCGGACCAGTACCGGGGCAAGCACGAGCACGGCGTCAAGATCGACCTGAACAAGCCGATGAAAGAGATCCTGGCCGAGCTTTCCAAACACCCGGTATCAACGCCGCTCCTGCTGAACGGTACCATTGTCGTCGGCCGTGACATCGCCCACGCCAAGTTCAAGGAGATCCTCGACAGCGGCAAACCGCTCCCCGACTACCTCAAGAACCACCCGATCTACTACGCCGGTCCGGCCAAGACCCCGAAGGGCAAGGCGTCCGGCTCCTTCGGTCCCACCACGGCCGGCCGGATGGACTCGTACGTTGACCTGCTCCAGGCCAACGGCGGTTCCCTGATCATGATCGCCAAGGGGAACCGGAGCCAGCAGGTCACCGACGCCTGCAAGAAGCACGGTGGGTTCTACCTCGGCTCCATAGGCGGCCCGGCCGCGGTTCTGGCCGAAGAAAACATCAAGAAGGTGGAGTGCATCGATTTCCCCGAACTGGGGATGGAGGCGGTCTGGAAGATCGAAGTAGAGAACTTCCCGGCTTTCATCCTGGTGGATGACAAGGGGAATGACTTCTTCAAGCAGTTGGGACTGTAGTACACTGAGACATGATAAAGCCCCCGGTCGCACCTGTGACCGGGGGCTTTATTGCAGGCGCTGTTCTACGATGGCAGACTTGACATTTGCTCGTCCTACTCTACATTTCCTTTCAAAGATCCAGTTGCAGTACGATGCTGCAGCCCTTGCGGGAAGCGGGACACTTGTCGCTTGTTGCTCATCACACCAATCCCACTGAACAACGGAGGCAATCATGGAAGAAGCACAGGCATTGATTTCTGTTTTCCACGAATTGAATGCAACAAACGACCGCAAGATTGCTCTATTTTCATCCTCGCTCATTGGCCTGTTCGGTTCGACCCGGATGTTCGAGGACTTTCTTTCCGATCTGGACAATTCGCTCACCAACGGCACGATTTCTGAGCCAGTCAAAGAACGGGCGACCAACCTCGCTCGTACCTACATCCCCCAGGTCGCCCAACTGAACGGTATCGAGGATATCAACAGCCAGCACGTTTCAGCCGAAGAACTACGCGCGATCCGAATCACTCCTCCCCATGACAGGAAACAGGGGGTACGCATCATTCTCGCCGCTCTCATCAAGATTCTGGAAGCAGTCAAAAAGATGGGCTGAACAACGCACCAAAAACGGCGCCGGGACTCGTCATTCGCAGCCGATCCAGGCGCCGTTTCCCCACAGACAGCATGACAGTCTCAGATCCCGGTCATCTCCTGAACCTTGAGCTCGAGGTCGTCGATATTGACCCGCACTACCTTCTTGTCCGCCTCTTCCCCGCGAACCAGCCCTTCTTCCACCCACGAGAGTATGACCTTCCTCTCCACGCCGAACTTCTCCGTCGCCTCGTCCAGGGTGTACCAGGTTTTCTCAAATGACATGGAAGGCCCCCTCTTCAGCTCTTTTATACAGTATATCACTTGGAGCTCGTTCGTAAATAACGCCAATGCGGGACCGTATATTCAGGACGTAGCCCTGGAGATTGGCACAAACCGTCAGGTATCCCCTCGCAGAAACGAAAAAGCCCGTTTCAACCGGGCTAACTTTCATATCATGGTAATCGGCACTAGCTGTTCACTTCAGCGCATTCATCCTTGCCCCAGCTGTCCAGTTCGCCGTTTTCCATTCTCACCTGAACCGTATCGCCACCGTAGGTACAGCCGAACGAGTAACCAATCTCACCACTCTTCAGGTTCTTGAGGGGGATAGGTTCTTCACGCTGTTCGGTCCGGTAACAGACTGCGTCAAATTGCGAGCCTTTCATGACCGGCACCTCCTTTCGTCGTTGTTTGTCTATATAATACCAGGAACCTGAAGGGTTTGCATCCCGTGAACCGTGGCGCTGCGCTCAGAAACCGAACCAGATGGTCAATGCACTGATCACTGCCCACCCCAGCACCCCAATGGTCATTCCGCCGCAGAGAAGCGCCAGGGAATGGTGGACTGTCCCTTCGGGTCGCCGTTCCTCGTACCCCAACAGCATGCCCAGCAGTATCCCCCCCACTATCCCGCCACCATGCCCCCAATTGTTGATTCCCGGCATTATCAGACCGAACAGCGCAAGACCGACCACCCAGCCGCTCACCTCACGGTAGACCGCACTGCCGTAAGCCCCGCCCCGGCTCTTGCCGTAGTAGAGAAGCGAGCCGATCAGGCTGCAGACCGCTGCCGATGCGCCGATGGTAAAGGGAACGCCGGCCAGGTACGAGATCCAGAAGCCGCACATGCCGCCCAGGGTATAGATGACAAACATCCGGTTCGGGCCATACTCGTTAATGACCCAGGGGGCAATCTGGCGTAGGGCCATCAGGTTGAAGAGGATATGAAAGATGCCGCCATGGAGATAGTTGGCTGAGAGTATCGTCCAGAACCGACCGAGCCGGTCGATGGGGAGTGTGCCGGTAGCGCCGAGCAGCATGAGGCTTGTCTGGTCCGGGCTGAAGGCGCTGAACGGATTGCCGAAAAAGCCGCGCCGCGACGACAGGAGCAGCGACAGGATATAGAACGCAATATTTCCGGTGATGATGGCCTTGACCAGCCAATCGCCGTCCAGTATACCGCGGCGCCATACCGCTCCGCGCCACCAACTGGTTGCACGTGACGCCCCGCACCAGGAACAGGTGGTTTCCGTGCTGCCGATCAACCGCCGGCAGCGGGGACAGAGCATAGCCCGTTGCTTCATTTCTCGTTGCTCCTTGCGATGAGTTGCTGCATATACTAAAGCGGAACCTGACTACTCGACATCCTTTACCCCGAATATTTCTCCCGGAGCGCAACCTTGTTGATCTTGCCGACGCTGGTCTTATCGATGGCATCGACGAAGCTTACCCTTAACAGCACCACCTGCTTGGATACGACCCCTTTATCGGCATACTCCCGCACATAGTGCTGCAGCCCCTTCTCGGCAACCAGCCCCATCTGTTCCGGCTTCAGCACCACCAGCGCCAGGGGACGCTCCCCCCATTTTTCATCGGGCTGACCGATGACCGCCACGTCGGCTACGGCCGGATGATGCGCCAGAATATCCTCCAGTTCCAGTGACGACACCCACTCGCCGGCCACCTTGATCACGTCCTTGGTCCGGTCGGTGATCTTCACATACCCCTGGCCATCAATGTTGGCCACATCGTTGGTGTGGAGCCATCCACCCGCCCAGAGCCGGTCAGAGGTCTTGTGGTCTTTGAGATATCCCTGCGTCAGCCAGGGTGCCCGAACCACGATCTCGCCGGTACTCCTGCCGTCCCTGGCAACATCGTGCATCTGCTCATCCACCAGACGCAGATCAACAAGCGGCAACGGCAGACCGGTTTTGCAACGGATTTCCGCCTGTTCAGCCGGCGCCATTTCCAGCGCCTCACGGCTGAGGTGGGCAATGGTGAGAATAGGGCAGGTCTCGGACATGCCATAGCCGGTGAATAGGTCGATACCCCGCTGCAGCGCCTCCACACACAGCGCCTTGTTCATGCTGGCCCCGCCGATGATCATCTTCCAGCCGGACAGATCAACGGTATGGCTCATCGGGCTCTTCAGGAGCATGTGCAAGATGGTGGGCACGCAGTGGGAAAAGGTGACCTTTTCCCTCTGGACCAGTTCCAGGAGATGTTCCGGGGCATAGCGGCCCGGATAGACCTGCTTGACCCCCATGGTGGTGGCCACATAGGGAAGCCCCCAGGCGTGGACATGGAACATGGGGGTCATGGGCATGTAGACGTCTTCTCGGTGAAAGCGCCCCTGGACGGCCGGTGTGGCAAGGGCGGCAATGACGCCGAGGGTGTGCAGCACGAGTTGGCGGTGGCTGAAGAAGACCCCTTTGGGCATGCCGGTGGTGCCGGTCGTGTAAAAGGTGGTGGCCCTCGTATGTTCGTCGAAATCCGGGAAGGCGTAATCAGGCGCTGCTGCGGCCAGCAGGGTTTCGTACTCACCGGCCAGGGTTACGTGCGTGGCAGGAAGAGCCGGCTCGTCGTTCAGGAGTATATAGCTCTTGACCGTATCGATGCGGCCGCGGATCTGTTCGATGATCGGCAGGAATTCGCTGTTCACCAGCAGGACATCGTCTTCGGCGTGGTCGATGGTATAGAGAATCTGCTCCGGCGAGAGCCGGACGTTGATGGTATGGAGGACGGCCCCGATCATCGGCACGGCAAAAAAACACTCGAGGTACCGGTGGCTGTCCCAGTCCATGACCGCCACCGTATCGCCGGCCTTGACGCCGAGGTCGGTCAGGACATTGGCCAGGCGGCAGATCCGCTCGTGAAGATCACGATAGGTGTGCCGCCGCAGGTCCCGGTAGACGATCTCCTGGTCCGGAGCGCAGACCAGCGGTGTCCGGAGGAGGTTCTTGATCAGAAGAGGATACGCGTATGCTGCCGTGGCTGACTGGGAAAGAGAATCGTTCATGCCGACACCTCGCTGTATTGGTTGGCCGCCGGATCACGTGACCCGCAGCGCAGAATACCTTGACAGTGAAGGCAAGGAAACAGAAATTTGCTGAAAGTGTAAGGTACGATGGGAAGCGTTTCGATGCAATGTGGCGGGATGAGATAACAAAAGGGCCACGTCAACGACTGTGGCCCTTTTGTTCACTACTGTGATCTGCGACGATTACTTCGCAGCCGGAGCAGCAGCCGGGGCTTCGGCCGGCTTGGCGGCTTCCTTCTTCACGGTCTTCTTGGCCTTCTTGACCTTCTTGGCTTTTTTGACATGCTTGGCCGGTTTCCCCTCTTCCTTGGTCATTGCGGGGTGACCGGCGGGCATGGCCGGAGCAGCTTCGGTCGTCGGCGCGTCAGCGGCGAGAACGGTACCGGCAAATGCAAGGGCAACAAGGGCAGCGGCGATGGTGGAGAATACTTTTTTCATGATCGACTCCTTTTTTGTGGTTGTGTTGTTGTGCTGTCTTATCCTATAGCAGCGACCGTGCCAAACAGTCCACCACCGCAACAAACTGTAATCGTGAGACATTCACCATCACGACGGATGCCACAGCCCAACAGGACACCTGAAAACCTCCGACAATAACCTTATTTGCGTCAGCACTAGTGGTGCGTTGGAATTCGTCAGTTCGCCGCTGCTGATTGGTGTTGACTGGCCACCGGCTCTGGGATATCGTCGCCAGGGTACGCATACCAGCTCAGTACGGCCGGAGGAACTACATGAGAGACAAGCGGGGATTCGCCCTGGGAATCTGCGCGATGCTGATCTATATCGTCGGCGGTATCGGCACCTTTGGCGGCATCGCCATGATAGCGCTCCTCAGAGGGCATGACCTGTGGGGCTGGGGCGACGGCCGCGCCATCGGCTATCTCTTTCTCTGCACCGGACTGGCCCTCTCCATCCTGGGTGTCCTCCTTATGCGCATCCTCAGAAACCGGCACCTCACCTGAACTATCCCTCTCAGAAAAGGGTTGAGCCTCCAGGGAAAAGGGGCTATCCTGATTCCCATTAGTTGGCAGAGGTTACCATGCAGCTTGTTTCCATACTGTACCGCGTGGCGGTCGCCTTCTGGGTTGGCGGCATAGCCATCTTCACCTTTGTACTCACCCCCACTCTCTTTCGGGCACTGACCCGCGATCAGGCAGGAAGCATCGTCGGCATCCTCTTCCCCGGTTACTTCCGCTGGGGACTGGCCTGCGGAGCGGTTGCGCTGGTCACCCTCCTGGTGCTTCGTGACCGTGCATTCGGTGCCAGGCTCGTCATCATCCTGGCAATGCTGGCCATCACCTCGGTTCAGGCATTCGTCATCGAACCGCGGGCCGCAGCGCTCAAGAAGGAGATTCCCTCCTTCGAGACCACCAGCAAGGAGCATCCCCTGCGCCGCGAATTCTCGCGGCTCCACGCGTTCTCCGCCGTCTGCAACCTGTCCGTTTTGAGCGGTGGCGCAATCCTCCTGGTGCTGTTGTGACATGAGCGATTCAACCTGGGAACAGCCACAAATCACCTTGGGCGAAATCGCCCGTGCATTGGCCGGATACAGCCCGAAACGGTTCGAATCCGCCACCCAGCGAAGCGCCGTCGCCATTATCCTCCGCAACGGAACTGATGGCCCTGAGCTGCTGTACATCCAGCGGGCAGACGATGAACGCGATCCCTGGTCAGGCAATATCGGCTTTCCCGGCGGCCGGGTGGAAAAACGCGACCACTCGGTCAGGGCAACAGCTGAACGGGAAACACTGGAGGAAGTTGGCTTAAGCCTGGACTGCGCCTGCTATCTGGGGCAGTTGGACGACATTACCGGTACCAACCTGCCGATACAGGTCTCCTGCTTCGTCTATGCCCTTACCGTCGACCAGGAGCTCGCCCCCAACGATGAAGTGGCCAAAGCCTTCTGGTTCCCCCTGTACGAACTGCTGATACCAGGACGTCACCAACTGACCTCCATACCGTTCAACAGCACGACCTACTACCGGCCGGCCCTCGACCTGCTGGGACCGGAGGGGCCGGTTCTCTGGGGAATCACCTACCGCCTGACCGAACAGTTCCTCTCGCTCATCGACCACCCCCTCCCACCTCCGACCTGACCCGAACCGATGGGAACTCCGACTACCTCCAGCCGTTGACGCGCCACCGTTTCTGTGCGATAAATGGCCAATGATCAAACGCCGGACCACCATCAATAAAATCTTCAGAATCACCGGCATCGGCCTCCACACCGGCCGCCCGGTTACGCTGGAATTTCTTCCCCGCCGCGAGACCGGTATCGCCTTCGTGTTGGGGGACTGCCTGATTCCGGCCCGTTTCGACCGGGTCAACGACACCCGTCTCTCCACCCAGATTGCCGGAGAAAAAGGGTCGGTCGCCACGATCGAACATTTGATGGCAGCCTTCTATTTTGCCGGCATCACCAACTGCCTGGTGTACATCAATGGCCCGGAAGTGCCGATCCTTGATGGTTCGGCCTGGGAGTTCTATCAGGAGATGTGGCGCGCCGGGGTGTACGAGTTCCCGGAAACCGGGGTCTACCTGAAGCCCCACCGGATGATCGAGGCCACCTTCAACGATGCCTATATCCGTATCAGGCCGCTCAATACGCTGGACATCTCCATGACCATCGAATTCCGGCCGCCAGTGGGCAAACAGCGCAAGAGGGTGACCGACGTCGAGAACGCCTTTGCCATCATCAACTCGCGGACCTTTGTCCTGCAGGAAGAGATCGAGGCGATCCAAAAGGCTGGCCTGGCCAAGGGAGGATCCCTGGACAATGCGGTAGTTATCGGCCACGACGACATCGTCAATCCCCATGGCCTCCGCTACAAAAAAGAGCTGGTAAACCACAAGATCCTCGACCTGATCGGTGACCTTTACACCAGCGGCTACCGCATCCTCGGCAAGATCGAGGCATACAAGACCGGCCACCACCTGAACAATCTCCTGCTCCGCGAGATATTCTCCTCCCCTGACAATTACGCCATCTACTGACCACTTCCGCCCCCTCATGGAACCCGACATCGGGTCGCAGACCGGCCGATGTCGGTGGCTTGCATGATATCCTCCTGCTATGCTGGGCTCACGGTTAAAGAGATCCGACATCGTGGGGGGAACATATGAAAACGAGATTATGTGCGGCGCTGTTCGGCGGGTTGATGCTGATGATGGCCCTTACCGGCTGCGGCAGCGAGGTCGCGGTGACCATTCCGGTCCAGGTATCATATCCGCCGGACATCACGTCACTTCAGTACACGCAGGACAGGACCACCCAACTGGTCACCGGCACCATTTCGTTCACCGACCGTGATGCCGACCTGTACGACATGACCATTGTCGTCACGAACCGCCTCACCGGCAGAGAAGCGTCCCGGACGAGAACCGATCTCAGGAGTTTCAGCGGCTATGTGTCGGGCACCATCTCCTTTTCCATCGACTACATCACCATGATGGCCGGCATCTACGACTTCACCCTCTACCTGAGTGACTCGTACGGCAACCTGTCCAACCCGGTCTATGGCACCTTCTCGGTGCCCTGATTGAGCACGTGGGTGAGTCGGGGCGAGATTGGTTACCGGTAGTTGACATAGAGCAGTCGAGCGGTGACGGCCAGGACCATCATGATGAAAATCGGTCTGATGAATCCCGTTCCCCGGCGGATGACCAGCTTCGAGCCGACCCGTGCCCCGAGAAACTGTCCGGCCCCCATGACCAGTCCTTCGCGGAACCTGACCTGACCGGCCGCGAGAAACAGCACCAGGGAAACGATATTGCTGGTAAAGTTCATTACTTTGGTATAGCCGGTGGCCTTGGTCATGTTGTAACCGAGGCCGAGCATGAGGGCGACCACCCAGAACGAGCCGGTGCCCGGGCCGAAAAAACCGTCGTAGAAACCGATACTCAGGCCAACCAGCAGGTAGAAGGGACCTGCCGGAAAATACGGAGCGCGGTCCTCGAAACCGAGGCGCGGTGTAAAGAGGGTGTACGCGGCAATCACCACCAGGAGCCAGGGGATGAGGTGGCGAAGGAGATTGGGATCGATGCGTTGCACCGCCCAGACACCAACGGCGGCACCGACGGTGGTGCAGAAAATCCCTTCACGACAGTCACGGAGATGCACCACTCCGGCCCGTACAAAGTGGAGCATGGCACTGCCGGAACCGAAACTTGACTGCAGCTTGTTGGTACCGAGGGCTTCGGCGGGAGGGAGTCCGCATCCAAGGAGAACGGGGATGGTGATGAGCCCGCCGCCGCCGGCTATGGAGTCGATGAGCCCGGCGACGAAGGCGGTGATAAAGAGAATGCCCAGCAAGGAGTAGGTTGCCATCTGCAGCCATCCGGAATGAGATGTGCTGCACGGTAACGCGCCGGACAACGGGATGCAACGGAATTCTGCCTGACTGACTGCCCCGGTTCAGGCGGATTGCCGTAACGGCTCTGGCTGTGCATGCTCAACATGGCCTTTTTCAACCCGTTTGAGTACCGGGATCTTTTTCAGCACGCTTCGCCGTTTTTGCGGCGTGGCACCCAGATCGTGCTTCTCCATCATGAACCCCATGATTTCGAAATACTGAATAGCATCACGCAGCACCGTGGCGCAGGATGCCTTGTCAGCCGGCTGTTGGTGCGGCACGAAGACGGCAACCCGGCCGCTCTCCGGCATGTGCCAGGCGATATAGATACGGGGCACGCCTTCTTCGGCCACTGCACAGACATACCCGCTGCACTTCTGGACCTCACGTCCGATGGGAACGGCCTGAACCGTATTGATGGAAAAGAACAGTGCCAGCACATCTACGGATGAGCGGTAGGGCACGGCTTCGAGGCCGGCGTCAAGCCTGAACTCTGTGGTGGAATCTGCTCCGGAGGTACTGAACATACTCTCGGGGTCCAGCATCGCCAGCGCTTCTTCCGCGCCTGACGATGACGTATCCGCTTCCTCTTCATGCAGTTCCTCATGCTCCTGCACCGTCAGATCCGTCAATAGTGCGCTGGCAACCACGGGAGGCTCGGCAACATTGTCCCGGGCTGGGGACGGAACCGGGATCTGCACCGGCAGTGTGCCACCGGCAGCCATCTCGGCCACCATGGCCCGCAGTTCGGCCCGAAGAGCCGTCTGCTCCCGCTGCGCAACCTGTTCCTGAATCAATAATGCCTTGGTCAATCGTTCGTTTTCGGCCCGTAACAGGGCAAGCTCATCGGCACTGGCAGCACGTTCGGCTTTGCGTTCTTCTGCAAGCTGCTCCAGTTCGACCAGGACAAGACTATTGTCCTTGGAAAGCTGCGCCAGTTCCAGACGTGCCTCCTGTAGTTCCTTTTGTCCCTGCTCCAGATGCGTAAGGGATGCCCTGGCCACGGCAAGTTCACCTGCCAGGGTGGCCAATTCAGCATTGGCAGCATCGGCAGCCGTGTCCAACTCGCTGTGCAGCTTTTCGATCAGGGACTTGTGAATCGCCCGTTCCTCATCAAGAGTAGCCTTCAATCCCGCCAACTCAGCCTGTAGCGCCTCCAGGGCCGCCATTCCGGCAGCTTTTTCCGCCGCCAGTTGCTGCTCTAACGCCTCTTTTTCGGCAATGGCCTTTGCCAGAAGTTTCTGAACCGCATCCAGCTCCTTTTCCGACATTTTCGCCATCGTGTCCTTTGCCGACAGCGCTTCAGCCATCCCAGACCTGAGCGATGCAATTTCAGAAGCAAGCCTCTCCCGCTCGGCGTTGTCGCGACCAAGCGCATCCTGTTCCGGAAGCTGCTGCCGGTCGGCTTTCGCCAACCGCTCTTCAGCGTTCTTATGTGCTGCAACAGCTTGATCGTAGCGGGATTGCAGCTCTGTGTAGTTTGCTGATGCCCGCTTTTCCTCAACCGATCTTTCCGTACGCACTTTTTCCGCTTCGAGCTTCGCCGCCGCCAGTTCAGCCCGTACCTGCTGAAGAAGGGCATCCTTTTCCGCAAGCATCTTCTCTACCTCTGGCGAACTGGCTGAAGATACATGTTCAGGAGCTACCAGCTTCTTGTGAGGAGCTGCTGAAGGCTTTCCAGCCACAGTCTCTGTCGATGCTTTGTCTGCTGGCGGGACCAGATGGAGAAGTTTCTTCTGTGAAGCTGCCGGTGGACGCATGATCCGCAGACTGCGAATGATCACCTGGCGGATTGCCGCGCTGAAATCAACATTGACCTTTTCCACGACAAACCCCTTGGCAGCGACAAACTCATGGGCTTGCGCCAGCAGACGCAGATAATCAGCCGCATCGGTGGGATCGCTATCCGGAGTGTAGACGTGAATCTGCTTGAAGACCGTATCGAGAAATGACACGAAGATGCGCAGTTGCTGCCCCTCTTTGGCAGTACAGATATATGCCTCGCACTGGCGGCCACAAAAGGAAGGGTCATCGGAAACAATCGGCGATTTGGACTGGAAGAGTTCGTAGAGGGAAGGTTCGTCGATCTTTACATACTCAACAGAAGGGTTGAAGGAAAACGACATCGGGCACCTCCACGGTTGGGGACAACTGGGGAACGAAACAACAAAGCCGGGCGCAGGAATATCTTCTGATATTTCGGCACCCGGCTGTCTTCGTGAGACCCTTGGGCTATCCGCCCCGCCATCGCTGGAGGTTTAGTCTTATCGCTTATCAGTTTGATTTCTAAACGCAAATTGTAACGTATCGTACCAAGGGGCTCCCTAACCGTCAAGACGTCTGACAAGGTGATCCTGTGACCATAATCACAAACCGGTCTGGCACTCGTCAATCCTTGTCCAGCGCGTTCTTCAAGGTGGTTACCAGGGTACCGACAATGAAGAAGAACAGCGCCTCAACGGTAAAGTTCCAGTAGTGGAGGGAGGAGCGTAGTTCTGCACCATGGAGGGCATAGTCAGAGGCAATCCTGGTCACCCAGCTGGCAGAAGCGAGCAACAGGCCGCTCCGGCGCCCGCTATACCATGCCGCGCCGCTTATCGGGATAAGGTAAAAGATTACCAGGGAGTAATCACCAGTGAAGTAGTCCACAACCCCGATAATACCAACCAGAATCAGGCAGCCGATTATCACGGCCAATCGGTTTTTCATCAACATAACCTCATATCTTTGCATCTCAAACGGTCAGCACTCACGGCCGATTGTGGTCTACACTGTCCCCTGCCCCACTGCCATGCCCGGCCTGTTCGCGGAGACGCTCCCGTGCCGCCCGCTGCTCCTCAGGAGTCATCTTGTGCCATCGCTCCGTGATAGCCCGACGTTCTTCAGGAGGAAGGCTGTGCCACTCCTCACGCAGACTGTGCCGTGCTTCGGGCGGAAGTGCCCGGAACCAGCGAAACCGCTCCCGGACCTTTTCCTGTTCCTCGGGTGGGAGACGACGAAACTTGTCGAACTTGAGCCGAAGCTCTTCCCGCTTCTCAGGGGGAAGTTCCTGCCACCGCCGGAACCGTTGCCCGGCCTCCCGGCGCTCCTCCGGCGTCATGTGACGCCACCGTTCAACACCTCGTCGCAGACGTTCCTGACGTTCAGGGGAAAAGGTGTCCCATTGATCGGCAAACGGTTTCAAGGTGTTCTGTTCTTCGGGTGGCAGGCTTTGCCATGGTATTCGGGCCGACTCCGCTAAGACGTTCGCCGCCCAGGAGAGCACAATGACAGCCATCGCTACCGACCGGGCGAGTTTCATCTCTTCACGCCCCCTTGACCGGTGCCGCCTGGCTGGTCAGCCAGCCACCGATAGAAATCCAGATCCTCGTACAACTCCAGCTGTTCCTGGGCAGAGGCAATCTCCAATTCATCCAGATTCCTGACCTGCGTACTGCTGCGATGTCCTCCATACCAGATGGAGACAGCGGCAACCATAACCGCGGCCGTGACGAATCCACCGGCGGTGATCCAGCGGGGAACGATGCGATACCTGAACCACCCGCCCTGAGGCACCCCGATGGCACGCATCCGACCGTCGCGCAGTCGACCGACCACCGCCGGCGGCAGCCGGTCGGCCTCTTCGTCCAGTTCGCGGACGATGGAGCGAATGAAAGTCCCGTTACGTTCATTCTCTCTCATGGCCAATACTCCTTCAGTAGTTCTCGCAGCGTGTGCACGGCACGAAAATAATGGGTCTTTACGCTCCCTTCGGAACATCCCATGGCAGAAGCGGTTTCGGCGACATCGAGCCCCTCCCAGGAACGGAGCAGAAAGGCCTGTTGCTGGCGAAGCGGAAGCGCTGCCACCGCCTCACCGATGGCCTTGCCCAATCCTTTTTGTTCCAGGAGCTCTATCGGGCTCTGGCCGTCGACATCAGGCAGTTCCTCGATCGGGTCACTGTCATCGTCTTCCCTGGAGCCCAGGCCGAACCAGGTGCGGAAACGGTTGCGCACCGCCGCACGCCGATGACTGTCGGTGATCCGGCTCTGCAAGGTCCGCTGAAAGAGCACCTGCCACTCGGCTGCTGGCCGCTTGCGGTAATTCCTGACAAAAACCAGCATAGCCTCCTGGACGATATCAAGGGCATCCTCTGTCTCTGCCACCGCATACAGGGCCATCCGGAACGCCCGCCGCTCCACCTGTGCCAGGAATTGATTGAGCTCTGCCGCGTTATCCAGCTCCTGCTCCTTTGCACTTTTGCATATTTTTAAATTTAAACGCACCAGTGCCCTGCCGGTTGACCGGAAATCTTTTGGTCACAGATTCAGAACTCGGCATGCCGCGGTGTTCTGGGGAACGGGATCACATCGCGGATATTCTCCATCCCGGTTAGATACATGAGCAACCGCTCGAAACCGAGCCCGAAACCGGCATGGGGGCAGGACCCCCAGCGCCGGGAGTCCAGATACCACCAGAGACCGGTCGGATCGATCCCTGCCTCCGCCATCCGTGCCTCCAAGAGGTCGAGCCGCTCCTCCCGCTGGCTGCCGCCGATGATCTCCCCCACCTTGGGAACCAGCAGGTCCATGGCGGCCACGGTCCTGTTGTCGTTGTTCTGGCGCATGTAGAACGCCTTGATCTCCTTGGGATAGTTGACGATGAAGACCGGCCCCTGCACCACCTGCTCGGTGAGGTACCGCTCGTGCTCCGACTGGAGGTCGAGCCCCCATTCGACAGGGAACGAGAAGGAAATCGGCGCCTTTTTCAGCTCATGAATCGCCTCGGTATACTCCATCATGGCAAAGGAAGAATCGGCAACCTGCCGGACCCGTTCAATCAGCCCCTTGTCGATATGGTCATTGAAAAAGGCCAGATCATCGTGACACTCGTCCAGTACGTGGCAACAGAGGAAACGGAAGAACTCCTCGGCCAGCCGGGCATCGTCCTGCAGGTCGGCAAAGGCCATCTCAGGTTCGATCATCCAGAACTCGGCCGCATGGCGGGAGGTGTTGGAGTTTTCGGCCCGGAACGTGGGACCGAAGGTATAGATGTCGCTGAAGGCCAGGGCATACAGCTCACCCTCCAGCTGTCCACTCACCGTTAGCCCGGTGGCCTGGCCGAAGAAGTCGGCACTGTAATCCACCTGGCCCCCTACCAGCGGCGGCTTATCCAGCGGCAGGGTGGTGACCCGGAACAGCTCGCCCGCGCCTTCGCAGTCGTTGCCGGTGATGATGGGGGTATGGACGTAGAGAAAGCCACGCTCGCTAAAAAAACGGTGGATCGCCTGGGCAAGGGAGGAGCGCACCCGGAATACCGCACCAAAGGTGTTGGTGCGGGGCCGCAGGTGGGCGATGGTCCGCAGGTACTCCATGGTATGGCGCTTTTTCTGGAGCGGATAGCTGTCATCGCTCGGGCCGATGACCCTGACCTCCCCGGCGGCGAGCTCCACCGCCTGACCCGCCGCCGGCGACGGCACCACCCGTCCCCGGACGGCAATGGCACTCCCGGTCCCGAGCCGGCAGATCTCGTCGAAATTGGCCAAAGAAGGCCCGGCAACCACCTGCAGACTCCCGAAGCAGGAGCCATCGTTCAGGGCAATGAACGCCACCTCCTTGCCGCACCTTACGGTCCGCGCCCATCCCCGCACCTCCAGCGCCGTTTCCGGCCCGCTCGCCAGCGCCTGTTTCACCCGAACCCGCTTGTACATGGCATACTCCGTTACTTCAGAATTGCTGCCATTCTAGCACAGACAGCCGCAGGAACAAGAGCCGGGTTGACCCGACCCCACCCCTGCGCTATAGTTTGCCAACCCATGCGTATCGCGTTCGTCATACTATTCATAGTGCAAACAGTTATCGCTGCGGGCGTCAGCGCGGCCCCTTCGGCGAAGAACTTCGGCGGCGTCGGGATCGACGGTGTTCCGCAGGCCGACGGACAGATCGTTGTCAGGCAACTGGTGGCCGGCGGTCCGGCCCATCAGGCGGGCATAAAGGCCGGCGACATCATCACCCACATAGACGGAAAACCGACCAAGGGAAACGATTTCAGGCAACTGGTCGACCATCGGCTCCGGGGACGGTCCGGCACCCCCGTCACCCTGAAGATCCATCGCCATGGAGAAACTAAACCGCATACCGTCATGCTGATCCGGCGCCAGCTGATGATCGGCAACGTAAAGGAGAATCCGAGATGACAAAAATTCTGATCGCCGCCACATTTCTGCTCTTCACCGCTACCGTCACCACCGCCGCCGGGCCGGCCTCGACCGATGCCCCCCAGAGCCCCATCAATCCGGCTGCGCCAGTCAAGCTGCAGTATCCGAAGATCGTTCTCTACTCGACCTCCTGGTGCCCCCACTGTCGCCAGGCCAAGGAATACATGACCAGCAACAACATACCGTTTATCAACAAGGATGTGGAGCTCGACGACAGTGCCATGGACGAACTGACCAAGAAGTACAAGAGCCAGGGGGTACCGGTCATTGTCATCGGCAATGACGAAAAGGTATTGAAGGGGTTTGACGAACAGAGATTCAAGAAAGCCGTGGAGGAATTGCAGGGGAAAAAGAGGTAGCTGGCATTTCCTGCTTTCAGATACAAAAAAGGGATGAGCCAGATCGGCTCATCCCTTTTTTCACTATAACGGTGCCCTTTACTGCTGCGAAGCCTGCAGCGCCTGGTCGATGTCGGCAATGATGTCGTTGATATCTTCAAGGCCGATGGAGAGCCGGATAAAGTCGGCCGTTACCCCGGTGGAGACCTGCTCCTCCTCACTCAACTGCTGGTGGGTGGTGGAGGCGGGGTGGATCACCAGCGACTTGGCGTCGCCGATGTTGGCCAGATGGGAGAGCAGTTTCACGTTGTCGATGAACTTCTTTCCGGCCTCCATTCCCCCCTTGATGCCGAAGCCGATGATGGCGCCGGTCCCTTTGGGGAGGTATTTCTCTGCCCGGCCATGATCGCGGTGGCTCGCCAGCCCGGCGTAGTTGACCCACGACACCAGGGGATGCTTCTCCAGCCAGGTTGCCACGGCCTTGGCGTTCTCCACGTGGCGCGGCATCCGCACATGAAGGGTCTCCAGCCCCTGGAGGAACTGGAAGGCGTTGAAGGGGGAGAGGCAGGCCCCCATGTCGCGCAGCAGGGTCACCCGCATCTTGAGGATGTAGGAGAGGTTTCCCAGTGCCTCCCAGTACTTGAGGCCATGGTACGAGGGATCGGGCTCGGTGAATTCGGGAAACCGGCCGTTGTTCCAGGGGAATTTGCCGCCATCCACCACGGCGCCACCGATGCTCGTACCGTGACCGCCGATGAACTTGGTGAGCGAGTAGACGACAATGTCGGCACCATGATCCAGGGGACGGAACAGGTAGGGCGTGGTCACCGTGTTGTCCACGATAAAGGGGATGCCGGCCTCATGGGCGACCTTGGCGATCCCCTCGAAGTCGTCCACATTGTTCTTCGGGTTCCCCACCGACTCGGTGTAGACCAGCCGGGTCTTGTCGTCTATCGCCTTGCGAAAGTTCTCCGGATCCGAGGAGTCGACGAATTTCACCTCGATCCCCAGTCTGGGGAGGGTGTAGTGAAACAGGTTGTAGGTGCCGCCATAGAGATAGCTGGTGGAAACGATGTTGTCCCCGGCCTTGGCGATATTGAGCACCGCATAGGTAGTGGCGGCCTGACCGGAGGCGACCGCCAGGCCGCCGACACCGCCGTCCAGTTGTGCCAGACGGTTCTCCAGCACGTCGGTGGTCGGGTTCATCAGCCGCGTGTAGATATTGCCCGGTTCCTTGAGGCCGAACAGGTTGGCCGCATGCTCCGAACTCTTGAACACGTAGGAGGAGGTCTGGTAGATGGGGACGGCCCGGGACAGGGTGGTGCCATCCGGAGTCTGTCCGGCATGAAGGGCCAGGGTGTCGAACTTCAGTGTGCTGTCAGCC
>JAJZTK010000165.1 GCA_021849045.1 Deltaproteobacteria bacterium
ATCTCATCTTCCAGAGCCAGACCGCCTACAAGCAGCTGCGCAGGATGCTGGTGGAGGAGTACCTGGTGGCCGTGGTGTCGCTCCCGGCCGGGGTGTTCCAGCCCTATTCAGGCGTCAAGACCTCCATCCTGATTCTCGACAAGGGGCTGGCCCGGCGGAGCGACGCCATAGCCTTCTACCGGACCGACAACGACGGCTTCGGCCTTGGCGCCCAGCGGCGGCCGATCGACCGGAACGACCTGCCGGCTGCTGCGGCATTTCTCCAGGAGTGGCTCACCTCGCTCCGCAATCCCGCGTCCACCACGTCCACGCATCTATCCACACCGTCCACCGCCTGCCAGATCGTGTCAAAGAGCCGGATAGCGGCCAACGGCGAGTACAACCTGAGCGGGGAGCGGTATCGAGAAGCAGGCGTTCGAACATCGAACTATCCAACAGTTCCGATTGGTGAAGTCTGTGAATTGTTCAATGGGCGAGCATTTAAGCCCGAAGATTGGGAAGTTGCTGATAGTGGAGGGCTTCCAATTGTCAGAATCCAAAATCTGAATAATCCTGACGGCGCATTCAACTACTTTACCGGCGAGGTTAGTGAGAGAAACACTATCTGCAACGGCGAACTCTTGTTTTCCTGGTCCGGATCACGTGGGACCTCGTTTGGTGCGCATATTTGGCGGGGTGGTAAGGCAGTTCTGAATCAACATATCTTCAAGGTCGGATTCGATGCATATCGTGCAATAAAAATGTATCTATTGCATGCTTTGAACAAGGCAGTGACCGAAGTTGAAGAGAACCTTCATGGCGGAGTCGGCCTCGTTCATATCACGAAGGGAAACCTTGAGAAGATTGAGATCCCCCTCCCGCCCCTCGAAGTTCAGCAGGAGATCGTGGCGGAGATAGACCGGTACCAGAAGGTCATCGACGGCGCCCGCGCCGTCATCGACAACTACCGCCCCCATATTCCCATTGATCCCGAGTGGCCGATGGTGGAGCTGGGAGAGGTCATTGAGGACAAACCGAAGAATGGTTACTCCGGGAAACCGGTAGATCGTGCTACCAGTCTCAAAGTACTGTCGCTGAGCGCCACCACATCAGGGACATTGGACCTCTCCAAATACAAGTACCTCGATGAGGAGATTCCACTCGATTCTCCTTGCCGTTGCCGACGTGGGGATATCTACCTGCAACGCGGCAATACAAAGGAGTTGGTGGGCACTGCCGCCCTGTTCGACGTGGATGAACCAGACTATGTTTATCCCGACCTTATGATCCGGATTCGTGCTGATGAAGCGAAGATTCAGAGCAAATATCTGCTCCACGTTCTCCAGAGCGATACGGTCAGAGACTACATGACGCGTAATGCTGTCGGCGCTGCCGGGAGCATGCCGAAAATCAACAAAGGAATTGTCGAGCGAGCCCCCATCCCCCTCCCACCCCTCGCCACCCAGCAGGCCATCGTCGCCGAAATCGAGGCCGAACAGGCGCTGGTCAACGCCAACCGGGAACTGATCGCCCGCTTCGAGCAGAAGATCCAGGCGACCCTGGCGCGGGTCTGGGGGGAAGAGGCACTCGCCGACCAATCACTCCGATGACCGCGGCCTTTTTATGCGAACCGGTCGATATAACAAAAGGGGCATGATCAGATCAAGCCCCTTTGTATCCATCTTGTTAACCTGCTGCAGAATCTCTACTTCTTCCGGCTGGCCTGCATCAGCGACCTGATCCGGAGCCGCAAGCTATTGATCTTGATGAACCCCTCTGCATCCTTCTGGTTGTAGACCTGATCCTTCTCAAAGGTGGCGAAGTCCAGGTTGAAGAGTGAGTCGGTCTCGGACTTGCGGCCGACGGTGCGGCAGTGCCCCTTGTAGAGCTTGACCCGGGCCACGCCGTTGACGCACTTCTGGGAATCGTCGATCAGGGTCTGGAGCATCTCCCGTTCCGGCGAGAACCAGTAGCCGGCATAGATCATCCGGGCATACTCGGGGATGAGGGAGTCGCGGACCCGCATGACCTCACGGTCCATGGTGATCTGCTCCACCGCCATGTGGGCCTCGCGGAGGATGGTGCCGCCCGGGGTCTCATAGACGCCGCGGGACTTCATCCCCACGGAACGGTTCTCCAGCAGGTCGACCCGGCCGATACCGTGCTCGCCGCCGATGTAGTTCAGATGGGCCAGGAGCTGGGCCGGGCTCATTTTCTCGCCGTCCACCGCCACCGCATTGCCGTTCCTGAATTCGATCTCAACGAACTGGGGCTTGTTGGGGGCCTTTTCCGGGGCCTTGGTCAGGACAAACATGTTCTCGGGCGGCTCGGCCCAGGTGTCTTCCAGGATGCCACCCTCAAAGGAAATGTGCAGCAGGTTCCGGTCGGACGACCAGGGACGCTTCTTGGTGATCGGGATGGGGATGTCGTTCTTCTTCGCATAGGCGATGAGCGCCTGGCGGCTGTTCAGCTTCCAGTCCCGCCACGGGGCGATGACCGTGATGGCCGGATTGAAGTGGTAGTAGCCCAGTTCGAAGCGGACCTGGTCGTTCCCCTTGCCGGTGGCGCCGTGGGAGACCGCATCGGCACCCTCGATCTTCGCGATCTCCATCTGGCGCTTGGCGATCAGCGGCCGGGCAATGGAGGTACCGAGCAGGTAATGCCCCTCGTAGATGGCGTTGGCACGGAACATCGGGAAGACGAAGTCCTTGACGAACTCCTCCTTCAGGTCGTCGATGTAGACCTTGTCGGCACCGGTGGCAATGGCCTTGTCCCGGATCGGGTCAAGCTCGTCACCCTGCCCCAGGTCGGCGGAAAAGGTGATCACCTCGCAGCCGTACTCATTCTTCAGCCACTTGAGGATGATGGAGGTGTCCAGACCGCCCGAGTAGGCGAGGACGATCTTCTTCACTTCTTTTTTTGCCATGTAGGTCTCCTTTACATCAATATGATCAAGCTTGCTTCATCAAGGTAGCCATGATTGCCTTCTGTACATGCAGCCGGTTTTCCGCCTCGTCCCAGACCACGGAGTGCTTCCCTTCGATCACCCCGTCGCTGATCTCCTCCCCCCGATGGGCCGGAAGGCAGTGGAGAACGAGGGCGTCGGCTGCTGCCAACTCGACCAGGGTCTCGTCGAGACAGTAACCGGCAAATGCCTTTGCCCGCGACTGCTGTTCGGCCTCCTGCCCCATGCTGGCCCAGACATCGGTGTTGAGGACATGGGCGCCGGCAACCGCCTCCTGCGGGTCGGTGGTCAGCAGCAGGTGGGCCCCCTTGTCGGCGGCCCACCTGAGTACCCCGGCATCCGGCTCGTACCCCTTCGGGCAGGCCAGGCGCAGTTCGAAGCCGAAGATGGCAGCCGCCTCGATCCAGGTGTTGGCCATGTTGTTGCCGTCCCCCACCCAGGCGTAGGTAAGCCCCTCGTAGCCGCCCTTGTGCTCGATGACCGTGAACAGGTCGGCCATGATCTGGCAGGGGTGGAACAGATCGGTGAGGCCGTTAATGACCGGCACCGACGCGTAGCGGGCAAACTCGTCGACGATCTCCTGGCCAAAGGTGCGGATCATCACCCCGTCGCAGTAACGGGCCATGACCCGTGCCGTGTCCTTGATCGGCTCGCCCCGCCCCATCTGGGAATCCTTGTTGGAAATGAACAGGCCGTGACCGCCCAGTTGGAACATCCCCACCTCAAAGGAAATCCGGGTCCGGGTGGACGACTTCTCGAAGATCATGGCCAGGGTCTTACCCGACAGGAGATGGTGGGGAATCCCCTTTTTCTGCTTCTCCTTCAGGTCGCGGGTGAGAATGAAGAGGTCGTCCAGTTCCTGCCGGCTGTACTGGCTCAGGGCCAGGAAATCCCGCTTCATGGTTCGATCTCCTCCAGGATGCCGGTCAGGATGCCGATCATCTCGTCGACCTCCTGCCTGGTGACGGTGAGTGGCGGCACAAAACGGAGCACGCTGTCGTGGGTGACATTGAGCAGGACCCCCCGCTCATGCCCCTTCCTGACGATCTCGCTGCCGGGTATGGTCAGGCCCATGCCGATCATCAGGCCGATGCCACGCACGCCGGTAATGATGCGAAACCGTTTCTGCAACGCCTCCAGTTCGCCCAGCAGGTACTCCCCCATCTCCTCGGCGCGGTTGAGGAGCCCCTCTTCCAGGATGGCCCGGACAGCGGCCAGCGCCGCTGCGGTCATGAGCGGGTTGCCGCCGAAGGTGGAGCCGTGGGTGCCGGGGGTAAAGGCGGTCGCATATTTATCCCTGGCGAGCATGGCGCCGATGGGGGCGCCGCCGGCCAGCGCCTTGGCCAGGGTCATGATGTCAGGCGTGATGCCGAAATGCTCGTGGGCAAAGAGCTTGCCGGTCCGGCCGATACCGGTCTGGACCTCGTCCAGGATCAGGAGCAGACCGTGCTCATCGCACAGCTCACGCACCGCCTGCAGGTAGCCGGCAGCCGGGACGTTTACCCCACCCTCGCCCTGGATCGGCTCCAGCATGATGGCACAGGTGTTGGCGGTGATAGCCCCCTTCAGCGCCTCCACATCGTTGAACGGGACGTGGCGGAAGCCGTGGAGCAGGGGGTCGAAGAACTTCTGCACCTTCTCCTGGCCGGTGGCGGAAACGGTGGCCATGGTCCGGCCGTGGAACGAATCGGCGGCAGTGATGATCTCGTACCGCTCCGGCCCGAAACTGTCGCGGCTGTACTTCCTGGCCAGCTTGATAGCCGCCTCGTTGGCTTCTGCGCCGCTGTTGCAGAAAAAGGCCTTGTCGGCAAAGGAGTGGCTGCAGAGAAGCTCGGCCAGTTCGATCTGGGTCGGGATCTGGTAATAGTTGGAACAGTGGATCAGGGTCGCCGCCTGCTCCTGGATCGCCTTCACCACCTTGGGATGGCAGTGCCCCAAGTTGTTGACCGCTACGCCGGCCAGGAAGTCCAGGTACCTCTTGCCGTCCGCATCCCACAGCACGCACCCCTCACCCCGGACCGGGACGATGGGGTAGCGACCGTAGGTCTTCATGATGACCCGGTCGGACCGTTCAATCCATTCTTGTGAAGTCATTGGGTTATCTCCGTTCCGACGCCCACGTCGGTGAATATCTCCAAGAGCACGGCGTGCTGCACCCGGCCGTCGACGATATGCGCCTTTTTCGCCCCCTCATTCAGGGCATCCACACAGCACTCGACCTTGGGGATCATGCCGCCGGAAATGGTAGCGTCATCGATCAGCCGCGGCACATCGGCAAGGGCGATGCTGGAAAGGAGCTTCCCTGACTTGTCCTTCACCCCGGCGACGTCGGTCAAAAGCATCAGCTTTTCGGCCCGCAAGGCCCCGGCGATCCGACCCGCCACCACGTCGGCGTTGATATTGTAGCTCTCGCCGTTCAGTCCGACCCCCACCGGCGCAATGACCGGCAGGAACTTGCCGTGCTCCAGGGTCTGGATCAGCTCCTGGTTCACCTTGACCACATTCCCCACGTAGCCGATATCCACCATCTCCACGGTTCCGTCGTCGGCTTTCACCTCCTGCAGCATCTTTTCGCAGAGGAGCAGGGAGCCGTCCTTTCCGGACAGCCCCACGGCCCGGCCGCCGTGCTGGTTCAGATAGCCGACCACTTCCTTGTTGACCTGGCCGGTGAGCACCATCTCGACAACGGCCATGGTCTGGCTATCGGTGACCCGCATCCCGCGGACGAACTCGGAGACGATGCCGTAGCGCTTGAGGGTCTCGTTGATCTGGGGACCGCCGCCATGCACCACGACCACGTTGATGCCGAGGGACTTGAGGAGGATGACGTCAAGGGCAAAGGACTCCTTCAGCGTTTCGTCGGCCATGGCGTGACCGCCATACTTGATGACCACGGTCTTGCCGGAGAAGCGCCTGATGTAGGGAAGGGCCTCCATCAGCGTGTTGGCCTTATCGATCAGGTGCTGCATGCTGCCTACCGCCTTGCAGGTGGAATGGGGGTGCGAAGTGTACAACTATAGCAGATGGAGGAAAATAATCAACGACAAAGAGGGGTTGCGAAACGGCTACAGAAAAGGGGGGACGGGATTTTGCCCAATTCGGGCTACCCTTCGCCACCCGGCAGGGTGATCGTCACGGTGGTGCCTTGTCCCAGCTCGCTCTCCACCTGGATCGTTCCGCCGTGGGCGCGCACAAACTCCCTGGCATAATAGAGGCCGAGCCCGAATCCCCTGATCTGGCCGGTATGGGACGGGTCGATCTGGTAGAATTTTTCGAAGATTTTGGGGAGTTCGTCCTTCGGCATCCCGGTCCCGGTATCGGTAACACTGAAGCGGCAGCCGGTCCCTTCGGGGCGCAGGGCAATGGTCACCTGGCCACTGTTGCTGGTGAACTTGAAGGCGTTGTCGATCACCTGCTTGAAGCAGAAGGTGATCTTGTCGGCGTCCAGCATCAGCGGCGGGACCGGCTCCATCACCAACTCGGCATCGATGCCCGATTTCCTCGTGACCTCGCGGGATTCGGACAGAATGACGTGAATCAGCTTTTCAAGGGAGCACGGCTCCAGTTTCAGCCCCTGGCCGGTATCCATGACGCGGCTGAACACGAGGAGGTCGGACACCATCCGCTCCAGGTAGTAGGCCTCGTCAAGGATCAGCTGCAAATTCTGCTTGAAGGCCTCGTCCTGTTGTGCGTCGAAGACACCGGTTCCCATGTTCTGGAGGAAAAGGGATATTGCCGTCAGTGGCGTGCGGAACTTGTGGGAGATGATGGACAGGAAGTTGGACTTGAGCCGGTCCAGATTCTTCAGGTTGGCGATCTCTTCCTTGAGTGCCTTCTTCACCAATGCCTTGTCAACGGCGGTTTTCAGCTGCAACAGGTTGAGCGGCTTGGAGATGAAGTCGTCGGCATCGGCCTTGAGGGCGTTGAGGATGATCTCCTTTTCCGCGAAACCGGTCATAACGATGACCACCAGGGTCGGTTCCTTCTCCTTCAGACGGCGGAGCAGTTCGATGCCATCCATCTTGGGCATCATGACATCGGTCAGAATGACATCGATGCCACCCTTCTCGAAGATATGCAACGCCTCTTCACCGTCGCCCGCCTGGACTACGTCATACCCTTTGAGTGCACGGCTACAGAGGTCGCGGATGATCGCTTCATCATCGACGATGAGTATCCGTTTCTGAATGAGCTGCTGATGCCGCTCAAGGACTGGTTGTTGGGAAAGTTCCAGCAAGATCGACGACCTTGTATGTTAGATTAAGATAATAGGTAACGCTATAACCATACCCTGTTCTGGGGTGTTGGCAACTACCCGGCGATCAGGGTGGACAATTTTTCCAGGGCAGCGGCCAGGTTTTCCGGCTTGGTGCCGCCGGCCTGGGCCAGTTCCGGCTTGCCGCCACCGCTGCCGCCGACCACCGGGGCCAGTTCCCGGATCAGTTCCCCGGCCTTGAACTGGCCGGCCAGGTCCTTCGTCACCGCTATCAGGAGGGCTACCTTGCCGTCAGCAATGCTACCGAGAGCAATGATACCTGAACCGAGCCGTTCCTTGAGGGTATCTGCCAGTTCCCGGAGCCCCTTGGCATCGGCCCCCTCCACCTGCGTTGCCAGGACCTTGACCCCTGCCAGTTCCCTGACCCCGGCCAGCAGGTCGGCCGAGGCGCTGGCGTTGATGCGGGCCTGCAGGGTCTCGACCTCACGCTGAAGCTCCCGTTGGCGTGCCAGGAGCCGCTCCACCCGGTCGATACTGCTTCCCCCCTCGGCCTTGACCAGGGCCGCCACCTGGCGCTGCTCGTCTTCCAGCTGCTGGACATACCGCACCGCAGCAACGCCGGTCAGGGCCTCGATCCTCCTCACCCCGGCCGCGATCCCGCCCTCGGAAACGATCTTGCAAAAACCGATGTCGCCGGCCGCCCCCACATGGGTGCCGCCACAGAGCTCGCTGCTCACGTCCCCAACGGCCACGACCCGGACCGTCTCGCCGTACTTCTCCCCGAACAGGGCGGTAGCGCCACTGGCCATCGCCTCGGCCGCCGCCATCTCCCGGGAGTGTACCGGGTCATTGGCCATGATGTAGCCGTTCACCAGTTCCTCGACCTGCCGCAGCTCGTCGGCAGTGACGGCGGAATAATGGGTGAAGTCGAACCGGAGCCGCTCCGGCTCCACCAGGGAGCCAGCCTGCTTGACATGGTCGCCCAGCACCTGGCGCAGTGCCGACTGCAGCAGGTGGGTGGCGGTGTGGTTACGGGCCGTGGCAAGGCGTTCCTGAACCGTGACCGTGAGGTCGACCGCCTCGCCGGTTCGGATGGTGCCGTTCTTCACCACTGCCCGGTGGACGATCAGATCGGTATAGGGGCGGAGCGTCGTGGTCACCTCCAGATGGGCGCTGCCGGTGGAAATCACCCCCGTGTCGCCGGCCTGGCCGCCGGAGGCGCCGTAGAACGGAGTCCGGTCGGTGATCACGGCCACATCGTCACCGGCCGACGCTTCGGTCACCACCTCGCCGTTTTTCACCAGCGTTGTCACGACCCCGTAGGCGGTCTGCTCATCGTAGCCGGTAAAGAGGGAGCGGGTCCCCTCGCTGTAGAGGGTCTTGTAGATAGAGGCGATCCCCTCTTCTCCGGACCCCTTCCAGTGTTCCCGCGCCTGGTTCCGCTGGCGCTCCATGCAGAGGGCGAAGCCGTCCTCGTCCAC
>JAJZTK010000023.1 GCA_021849045.1 Deltaproteobacteria bacterium
ACTTCGTTGACAGCAAGACGGCAGGAACGAAGCCGGTTTTATTCGATAAGGCCTTGCCGTCAGCCGTTTGCTATGCGTTCAGATAGCCAAAGACGAGAGGGGTTACGGTTTATGCCGTAACCCCTTGAAATTTTTGGTCGGGGCGAGAAGATTCGAACTTCCGACCCCCTGCTCCCGAAGCAGGTGCGCTACCAGGCTGCGCTACGCCCCGACAAGGGACAGAATTTAGCCGCTCCGGGGGTTTTTGTCAAGCGGAAATTAGCCGGGAAACCGTTGGCCCACCTGTTCGTATTGACTTTGGGAACGTGTGCCGATATTTTGAAAAAATTGCATTAATTACTGACCACAGGGTCTGATAATGGAAAGTTTGTCCCTCGGGGATGTCGGATTAATCACGTAAGGACCACCAGCTCATGCGCGTTGCCATCGTTTCACCATATTCCGTGGGCCCCATGCGGGGAAACATCACCACCGTCAGGCGGATACGCCGTTTCCTGGAACAGCTCGAAACCGAGACCATCGTTTTGCCGGCCGACGCCCTGTCTGCCAACGAGATGAGGCAACTCCTGACCTCTTTCGCGCCCGACATCATCCACGGGTTCCACGCCCGCTACTGTGGCGAAACGACCCGACGGCTGGCCAATGAACTGTCTGTCCCCTACCTGATCACCATCACGGGCAGCGACATCAACGACCCGACCCTCCGCAACCATCCCGATACGGCCCGCGCCGTGGTTGCTGCTGCGGCAATTGCCTGTTTCGACGATCATGAGGCCAGAGCGGTTGCCACCCATTTTCCGGACACCGGAGAGCGGATTTTCGTAATTCCCCAAGGGATCGAGCCGCCGCCCGTTACGGGCTATTGCCCCTTTGAGTTTCCGGAAAACGCCCTGGTGCTCCTTCTCTCGGCAGCTCTCAGGCCGGTTAAGAACGTGGCATTCCCCATCCGGGCGTTGCCGCCGCTTCTCGGCGACAATCCGGCCCTGCTGCTGGCCATTGCCGGCGGAGTCATCGACCAGAGCTACGCCACGGCCATTAGGGACATGTTGGCCGCAGCCCCTTGTGCCAGATGGCTCGGCGAGGTCCCCTACGAGCAGATGGGGGATCTCTATGCCCGTGCTGACATAGTCCTTAACTGTTCGCTCTTTGAAGGGATGCCCAACAGTCTGCTGGAAGCCATGGCCCTGGGGCGGCCGGTGCTGGCAGTGGATATTCCGGGAAATCGCTCGTTGGTGCGGGATGGTGAGACAGGAGTGCTGTTTCGGGATGAAACGGATTTCCGGCGGCAACTGCTACGGCTTGCCAATGATCCGACCTTGCGGGCGAACTGCGGTCGGAATGCCCGCGAATACGTACTGACCCAATTGTCACCAACGCGTGAGGCCGAAGGATACCTCAGGCTCTACAAAACGGTGCTGCACCGTCAGTAAAAAACCGGTTTTTACCGCAGAGAGACCAAAAAACGGGCATACATGCACCACGGACGCAAGCATGTGCGCCCGTGTCATGCGGCCGGCTGGTTCGGCAAATACTGCTCGAACTGCTTCTTGTCGATGGAGCAGCGGTAGGCCTCCTCCGGATTGATCCGCTTGGTCTTGAGAAGATCCAGCAGGTGCTGGTCCATGAGCTGCATACCGTCCTTCTTGGCGGTCTGGATGATGGAAGGAATCTGGAACGTCTTCGCCTCCCGGATCAGGTTGCCAACGGCAGGGGTGCCGAGCATGATCTCCAGGGCCGCCACCCGACCCTTGCCGTCCGACGTCTTGAGAAGCTGCTGGCAGACCACCCCTTTCAAAGATTCGGAGAGCATGGCCCGGACCTGTTCCTGCTGATCCGTCGGGAACACGTCGATGATCCGGTCAATGGTCTTGGCCGCCGTATTGGTGTGGAGGGTGCCGAAAACCAGGTGACCGGTTTCGGCGGCGCTCATGGCCAGGCCGATGGTCTCCAGGTCGCGCATCTCACCGACCAGGATGATGTCCGGGTCCTCCCGCAGCGCCGCCCGCAGTGCCGAAGAGAAGCTTTCCGTATGCTCACCGATCTGGCGCTGGTTGATGAGCGACTCCTTGTTCTCGTGAATGAACTCCAGCGGGTCTTCCAGGGTGAGGATGTGCTCCTTGCGGGTCGCATTGATCAGGTCGATCATGGCCGCCAGGGTGGTTGACTTTCCCGAACCGGTCGGGCCGGTCACCAGCACCAGCCCCTTCTTGAACTGGGTCATCTTGCGGACCCCCTCGGGAAGCCCCAGATCGTCCGCTGACAGAATCTTGCTCGGGATGATCCGAAAAACGGCAGCCACTCCCCGGTGCTGCATCAGGTAGTTCGCCCGGAAGCGGGCCAGATCTGGAATCGCATAGGCAAAATCCAGATCCTTCTTTTCCTCGAAATGGGCCTGTTGCTTTTCGTTGAGGATTTCAAAGAGGATACCGGTCAGCTCCTCGTGGGTGAGCGGCTTGTAGTTGAGGCGGACCATTTCGCCGTGCAGCCGGAAGATCGGAGGATTACCCGTGGAGAGATGAAGGTCGGAGGCCCCCTGCTCTTTCATCATTCTGAATAATGCGTCGATACGTGCCATTGCCAACTCCGTAAGTAGTTTCGTGTGATCTGTCAGAGAACGAGGGCGGAAACGTATTCCGCAGGAGAAATCTCTCCCTGCCTCAGGAGCTCGGCACACTGGGCAATAATCCCCCGATGCCCCTGCTCGTCGAGGAACCGGACCAGGTCGCCACAGTCCCCGGATGTTTCCAGGCGGCCGATCAGCTCCGCGGTCACCGGGATCACCTCCAGCAGGTAGCGCCGCGCCTTGATACCCGTATGGTCGCAACTGTCGCAACCGGTTGAGGTCCAAAAGCGGGCAGGGAGTTCCGACAGCCCCAGGGCATCCAGCTCATCGGGCTGCGGCATATATTCCTTGCGACAGTCCGGACAGAGAATCAGCACACCTCGACAGGCAATGATTCCTTTCAGATATGCCGGGATAAAGTGGTGCCGCTGCCAGAGATGCCTCAGGTACCTGAAGAGCACCGCCAGATCATGAAAGGGCACGCCGGCCACGGCAAGCTTTCTCCGCATGGCCACCCTGCCTGCGGCCAGCAGCACCTGTTCCTCGCCCGCATTGTCTATGGCAACCACGTCGGGATCATGTTCCAGGCCCGCCGAGATGAGCTCCGCAACCTCGCCGGCAGTCAGCTCTTGGCGGGGTATCCGCGGGAACCGTTTCCTCCCGCGCCCCACCCCGTCGCCAAACAGCATGACCGCCCGCCCCCTGGTTTCGAGCTCGTCCAGGTAAAGATCGACGAGCCGGTCCCTGTCGGCCGGATTGCGTGATGCGCAGATGACAAGTCCGCTCCGGAGTTCTGTCAGTTCGCGGAACGCCTTTGTTACTGTGCCTGGGGCGGCAAAATCGCTGCAGATTGCGGGGAACGGTGAAAGAACCTGCATCCTGAGGGTAACGACATCGCCTCCCTCCCCATGGAGCACCAGCGCTTCAAAGGCAAGCTGCATCCCCCGGAAATGGAAGACGAGCTGTCCCCTTTCCGGCGAACCGTCGCCGTGGATACCGGCGAGACGGCGAAGCCTCTGGAAGAGCGGGCTGGCACTGGCCAGAGGGCTGGTACCGATCTCCCTGACGGCACTTCCCTTGCGAGCCATGAAATGCACTGACTCGTCAACCGGTTGGAGCGATACGGACGTAAGACGCTGTTGCACCAAGTAGCTCAACAGGTACTCAACGAGCTTGGCCCCGGTCAGATCGGCATTGATTTTGGCCATGACATCGGCAGGAAAAAGCGCAGAGGCGAAACCCAGCGACTCATCCGATTGTGGTGGGCCGTAAAACAGTTCGTGCATCTCCCGCATCTCCCGGATCAGAGCGACCGATACCGACCGGTCTGCTGTTCCACTGCGGCAATGGCCTCTTTGTGAAGCGGATCGATCATGGCGATGGAGAGCTCATCGCCGGTTCGGATAAGCGGAATCAAGCCGTATTGCCGGGCGAGTGACGCCGGAAACAGCTCCACTGCAGCCCGGTCGATCATCTCCGCCTTCAGCCTGACATAGGGGATGTTCAGTTGATTGGCCAGTGCCCAGTCGATATCTTCCTGGGTAACGATCCCGAGTTTCACCAGGGCCTCGCCGAAACGGCAGCCGTGCTTCTGCTGCTCGTCCAGGGCCGCCCGGATATCATCCTCGCCGATGATCTGCGACATGAACAGGATCGAACCCAGCGAGCCCTCTCTCATCAGACCACTCATACCATCCTCCGTTCCCGGACTGTATTGTAACGTTGGTTGATCATCTCCGGTGATTCGCTACCGACAGCGAAAGTGTCGTTGGTGAATTGTATACCGTATTCGGTAATAGCTCTGAATTCTTAAGCTTAACTTGTCTTTTTTCTAAAGAATGTTACAGCTCATAACAAGAAAAGGAGGGTCTCCCCTCCATTTTCTCGATCCGACCAATGGAATTGTCTTACTGACCTTTCGTACCTTCCGCCGGCGCACTGCTATTTTCGCCTTTTGGTTGATCTGCTTCCGGTTGCCCGGTCGGCTCCCGGTTCTCCTTTTCCGCAGCGGAAGGCTGTTCAGGTCCGGGCATCGGCCCCACCGAGGCGCTGCTGAGCGGCTTGAAGCTCTCCTCGCGCTTGATGCTCTCCTCCACCTTCCGCTGCAGACCGGCAATATTAGGGGCCTCAGCCAGTGCCAGCCGGTACTCTCCTTCGCTCAGCACCCCTTTGCTCCTGAGGAGCTTCAGAATCATGTCCGACCGACGCAGTACCTTGGCCATGTTCCGGTATGGGTTGTACGCTACCCGCGGGCCGGGAAGCATGGCCGCTAGGAAGGTACATTCCCTGGGAGTCAATGCTGACGGATGTTTCCCGAAGTAGTAGCGGGCGCCATGACCGATGCCATAGACTGAAGGGCCCAACTCCACCACATTCAGATAGAGCTCGACGATACGCCCCTTGGTCAGTTCCTGCTCCATCCTGAGGGCCAGGTACACTTCCTTCAGTTTTCTGGTGAGGGTCTTTTCCCTCGACAGGTAGATGTTCTTCGCCACCTGCTGGGTAATGGTGGAGGCACCTTTGGCGAACGACTTCTTTTCCAGGTCGTACCTGATCGCGTTTTTGATCGCCTTGACGTCGATCCCTTCGTGTTTATAGAAATTGGCATCCTCGGCCAGGATAACACTCCATTTCATCTCCGGAGGAATGCTGGCAGAGGGTGTCCAGTACGGATTCTTGGGGCCAACGGTAAAGGTATGGTACGCACCCTGCCAGTCCTTTACCTGGATGGACACATTGGTCCTACGGTTCGCCAAGTCGGCAACCGGCGGCAGAAGTGCCAGTGAAATAATGACGTAGGCGAGGTACAGGACGACAATTCCAGCACAGGCGATGAGTATCTTTTTCATTGTTTTTCCGTTCCCCTGCCTTCACGTTGCTTCACGGCAGCCATATCGGCGGCCATGACAATCGCGGCCTTCATGCTTTCCGCCGATGCCCTGCCTGTTCCGGCAAGGTCGTAGGCAGTCCCGTGGTCCACTGATGTGCGGACGATGGGAAGTCCCAGGGTGACATTCACCCCGTCGTCGAAATGCAGTAGTTTGAGGGGAATCAGCCCCTGGTCGTGGTACATGCAGACCACTCCGTCATAGTCGCCGCGAACGGCAAAGTGAAAGAGCGTGTCAGCGGAGAGCGGTCCCACCGCATCGATCCCTTCCTGCCTGGCGGCGGCGACAGCCGGTGCGATGATCCGCAACTCCTCGTCGCCGAACAGTCCACCTTCGCCACAGTGGGGATTGAGGGCCAGCACCGCCAGTTTCGGGTTCGGCTTGTAGTATCGGGCGAGGTCGTCACGGGTGATCCTGATCGTGGCCAATACCCGCTCGATGGTCAGCAGTTCGGGGACATCGCGCAACGCCTCGTGGATCGTGACGAGTGTCACGCGCAACCGCTCACCGGCCAGCATCATCACCACATCCCGCGTGCCGGTCAGTTCGGCCAGGAGCTCGGTATGACCGGGGTAACGGTAACCGGCGCGGTTCAGAACATCCTTGCTGATCGGCGCCGTTGCCATGCCGGCAGCAATGCCTGCCTGGCAGAGACGTACCGCCTCAAGGATGTAGCTGTGGACAGCCGTGCCAACCGTCACAGTGGGCTTGCCGAACGGCATCTCCTCTTCGGTGAGATGTGACAACGGCAGTACGTGCAGGGTGTCGGCAGGAAAATACTTTGGCAGGGCATCCACTGAGACAGGTTTGACGGCAAGTCGTGTATCGGTAACGGCAACGGCCCGCTCCATGGCGCCCAGATCGCCCAGGACCAGCGGCCGGCAAACTTCCTGTATCCGGGGCACGGCAAGCGCCTTTGCAATTATCTCGGGGCCGATACCACACGGGTCGCCCATGGTTACGGCAATAACAGGTTTATTCAAAATCAGCCTTCCTTTACTTCACGAAACAAACGCACCAAAAACTCCTTTGGAGGTTGTGTCCAGCCAAGCCCTGCCTTTCGCGGTGAGCCGGTATTTCTGTTTGCTGCTCTGTGGTTTGTCGGGGATGGTCATTTCTATCAAACCATTTTTGAGCGCTGGCTGCAGATACGTGTAGAGAAACGTGGGACGGTGAGACAACCCAAGTTTGAACATCACTTCACTTCCCGTCGATACCGTATCGCCCAGCACCCATAGTAAGCGCTCGACTTGTTCGGTGACTTGTTCGGTGACTTGTTCGGTGACTTGTTCGGTGACTTGGGCCTCATCCTGGGTCTTCGACTCTGGCTGTGACTCTGACCGCCGAATGATCTGCATGAAAGTGCCGACTTCCTGCTTGAATTCAGGGGCGGGAACGTTCGCCTCGTTGCACAGCGCTATCATGTCCAACGTACCGGTGCCGGCGCGCTCGATGTAGCGGGCAAGGAACAGCGGTTCGGCAATGAGCGGGTTGTGTGGTATGGACGGGTGCGGCTTGCGCAGGGCATCGAGTGTCAGTGGTGGCGGGAGTTGACCGGGGTTCCAGATTTCCAGACGATCGGCAAAGAGCATGACCTGAACCGATGCGTTGCTGACGTAGTCACGATGGGCGATTGCATTAACGATAGCCTCGGCCACAACATCGCGGGGGATTTCATAGGTGACCGGCGCCCGAGGACCTTCGGCCCGAGTGCCTACTCGGGCGGCAAGCTTTGACATGACGAAATCCACCGCCTGGTCAACCAGTTCGAAGACCGTTCCCTTGTAGATCTGATAGGAAGGGATCGGCTTGCGGATCTCCGTGCCGTGGAAGTGCATGCACTTTACCTCGGAACTGATGAGAAAGCGCTGAGGATGTTTCCCGAAGAGCAGCACGGCGGCATGGCTTGGCCGGTCGCGGTCAAGCAGGTTAAGATGGGCAAGCGCTTTGGGCAAGGGCGTTTCGGGTCCGAGAGGATAGGCGCGCTCCCGATGGGCACGATCCAGAAAATCGGCCAGCTTCTCTTCCGAAAGGTCTTCAAAGGTTGCGCGGGGACAGGCCGAGGCATCGAACGGAAGCGACCGGATGTCGCCGGTACGCTCAAGATATTCAATCAAGCTGGCATACAGGATTGCGGTCAGTTCGGGAATGCTGCCAAACCGGCGGCGAATGAGCTGATCTCCCGCCTTGCGGACCAGGGCCAGCATCTTGGGATGGCGGCCGGAGTCGTCGCTCCCCTTGACGAAGATGAGCCGCTCTGCGCCAAGGGCTGCGGCATGGTCGAATTCGCGCTCAGTTGGAGATATTCCCTCGGCGTCCTCATAACCGTAGTCGTTGCCGAAAAGACCGACATAGATGGTGCTTCGCTCCACCTCGTGCAGGTAGACCGCGTCGGCGCGCCGGTCGGAAGCCGGCAGGTCCTCAAAGAGAAATACCTCGAAAAACCGGCGCAGCAGCGGGTCGCCGTGAACGTACTCCTTCAGCGCCTGGCGCTCGTCAGCCAGTTCCTTCTGAACGGAGCTGACGAATATCTGCTTCCTGGCGGTCATGACGCCACCCTGTCAGCTATGACATCGCTGCGACAGATACCCCGAACATCGCATACGCCGCATTCCCCACATTGAACGGCTCGGCTGAGGTGATTCGCCTTGATCTCCCGGCCGGCATGAACTATCGACTCTTCAGTCTGCCGGAGCATGCCGTCATCCACCAGTTCGCGCACCCTGGCACCGACCCCTTCATCAAGGTTGTAGATTTCCACCAGGTCAGCCCTGCTTCCAGTCAACTGCTGATAACCAAGGGCATAGATGTGCAGTTGCTGGCGGGTCACATCCTCTTCCTGGGACCGTTCCGTCGATTTGAAGTCGATAATGATCACTTCATTGGTATCAGTGCGGCGGATGAGGTCGATACGCCCGTGAACGACAATCCCTTCCGCCAGTTTTATCTCTATCGCCTGCTCGGCATATTTAACCTTGTCGAGAATCGTCCCGTTCTCTCTGAGGTAACGGCGCAAGGCCTTGTCCGCCTGCTGTCGCATGTCGTCCTTCAGGCTTTGCCAGGCATAGGGCAGATGAAAATGCGTATCGAGCAGCTGGGGGACGTGCTCAGGATTTAGGTACACCCCGTCCAACGCCTTGCGATGTACCTCCGCCAGGGTATCGTGCAAGGATTTGCCAAACCCCATTTTTTCGTGGAAGCCGGGGTTGAAACCGTACATGAAGCGAAGCTTGAACTGATAGGGACATACGAAAAAATACTTCAGCTCGCTGAAGGTAAGGATAACCTCTGCCTCTTCTGTGCTTGCTTCTGCGACAATTTTCTCGACAGGCGCTTGCGCCGGCTCGTGGGTGAGGACATAGGTTGAACTGGTGACTCCACGGATAAATTGGGATTCTTTGGCATATAACCCCTTGGGCGTCTCGGGTGCCCAAGAGCAATAGAGATATTTCTTGCACTTGGTAAGAGCGACGTAAAAAAGACGGCGCTCGTCTTCTTCGCAGCCGCCGTCAAAGCGCGCGGCGCCAACAACAGCTGCTTGGGGAATGACGTGCGACCATTTCCGGCCGCCTTGTTTTTTTGAGGGAAAGCGGTTTTTCAGAAGGTTTGGAATGAAGACAACGGGAAACTCCATTCCCTTTGCCTGATGAACCGTCATGACCTGAACGGCATTGGGAACCGCGTACCCCGCTCCTTCCCACCCTTCAGGATAGTAGTCGGCCGCCTGATGATGGAGAAACCCTGCAAAATACTTATACAGGCTGTCAGGATCGAGATTGAAGTTGATCGTTTCGTAGTCGGATATGAGCTGGCTGAACTTGCCGAGATTGTAATAAACAATTTCTCCGTGGGAACGATGTCCTCCGCCGTCATCCGGGATGACTTCTTCGCGCAGGTCAATTGCTTCGAGAAATGCGAGATAGGTTTTCTGCAAGGAATATACTGATTTCCGCCACTCCCCGGCCCATGAAGCTTTGCGCTGGTCAAGCATGTTGACGGCTGAAGCGATTTTCCCCTGTGTGAGGCCGAGATTGGCCGTCATCCATAAACGTGTCAGCGCGTCCCTATCAATTTCGCCAACAAGGTAAGAAAAGATGCCGGCGGCGGCTTGCACTTCGACAGTATCGAATAGGCCGGCCATCCCTTTGACAATATAGGGAATATTAGCAGCCCGAAGGGCCTGGAGGATGGGAGCAGCGGAATTTTTGACACTGCGCACAAGGATTGCGCAATCCGACCAGGCAAGTCCCCTTGTTACATCTTTTTCCGTAAAAGGGACTCCTCTCAGCTCTCGTATCTTTCCGACAATCCATTCTGCCTCGGTTTCCTGATCAGCAAACCTCTGACATAGGATGTCACCATGCATGAAAGGCTGCTTTTCCTTGCTGACCATTGTTTTCGGCAGCCGTTCCAAATTCCTCTCAACAACGTTCTTGGCTGTTTCCACCACGCCCTTGCTGCTGCTCCGGAAATTCTCCGCCATGGAGATCTGCCGCACGCTGGGATACCTCTTAGCAAAGCTCAGGATATTGTCGATGTCGCTGCCGTTCCACTGGTAGATCGTCTGGTCATCATCCCCTACAACGCAAAGCTGCGCGCCAAGATCGTGCAGCTGCCTGATCAGGCATTCCTGCAAGGGGTTTACGTCCTGGTATTCGTCAACGATCAGGTATTTGATCCGTTCGGCAATTTTCCCCTGCAAATCCTCATTTACAGCTAGAGCCGTAACTGCTTCGTAAATAATGCGGCTGTAATCCAGGTAACCCTTCTTGTCCAGGAGGGCATGATACTTTGCGAGGGCCTCCCTGATCGGGTGCGCCCCAAGAGCGGCTTCGTCTATCTGGGCTTCTCGAACAATCGATAGGATCTTCTGGTAAAGTTTTGAGTCAACAAATTGCTTAAGGGGCTTGCCATCAAGAGTAGTGAGTGACTTAAACCCGGACTCTTTGGTGTGGCGATCGATCAATAGGCGCTGCTGGACATCACTCAGGACGCTGTATTTCAGGAACCTGAACAGATATGTCTGGAGCAGGTCAAGGCAGAAACCGTGAATCGTCCCGACATACATTTCCGCAAGTCCGAATTCGGAGCCAAGCTCATTACGGCAGAGGTTATGGATGCGGTTTTTCAGCTCACCGGCGGCTTTCTCGGTGAAGGTAAAGGCAACGATATTGGCAGGGGTGACGCCTTCAGGGGCTTTCTCGCGAAGAATATTGACAATACGCTGGGAAATGACCTGCGTCTTCCCGGAGCCGGCGCAGGCGATAACCTGGAGGTTGCCGTCCAAATGGTTCATTGCCGCGGTTTGATTGGGGGTATATTCCACAACTTGCTCCTTTAGGCGGCCTCGTACGCCGGAAAAATGCCTTCTCTAGCAAAACTGAAGGCTTGATCCCCGACGAGGATTATGTGATCCAGCACCTTGATGTCAAGCGGGCCAAGCGCCTGAACCAGTAACTTGGCAAGCTGATGGTCTTGTTGTGACGGTTTTGCCGTGCCTGCAGGATGGTTGTGTGCAAAAATGACCGATGCAGCAAGGTGCCGAAGAGCCTCTTCGACCACATGGCGTGGATACACAGCGGCGTCCTTTACCGTACCTTCTCTGACAAGCGCCGGATAGACGACGCGGCATTGAGTGTCCAGGCAGAGGACGTAAAATACCTCTTCCGGCCGTCCGGCCATGAGCGGGATTAGATACTCAGCCACCGCCTCGGAGCTATTGAGCTTCGGTCTGTCTCGGAGAACCCTATCGTGAAAGTAGCGGCGTGTCACCTGCGGAATCATGGAAAGGAAGCGGCTGCCTTGTCGTCAATTCCTTCCATGCCGGCAACATCTTTGGGATCTGCCTCAAAGACTGCCGACAAAGACCCAAAGCGCCTTATCAAGCGGTGCGCAATAGGATATGTATCACCACGCGGGATAGCGTGGAACAAGAGAAGTTCGAGAATTTGATGGTCGTCAAAGGTATCAAGACCTTCTTCAAGGAACCGTTTTCGCAACCGCTCCCTATGACCGATATGGAGGTTATCATCAGGCATAATTCCACCTGTTTCATTATTGTCTTAGAAAATCGTCAACCCTTCTTCAATTCCTGTATTATACACATGCTCCCCAAGCTATCGATCAATAGCCGCCTTGCTGAACCGTCAATGCCGACCATTCAACTCTCACAAATGCTACCTTGAGCTTCGACTGAAATGTAAAAAAAGAGCGGCACATGGCCGCTCTCATTTGTATCTGAAAATTGTGGTGTTGTCTACCTGCGGGCAGCCTTGCCGGCAACCTGCATCCGGATAAGCGCCCGCTCCAGTGCTGCCTCGTAGACAACGAAGTTCTTGTCCTCGGGAGTAAGCTTCTTGAGTGCTTCCTCTGCCCGTCCAAGTGCTGCCTTGGCACGCTCCAGGTCGATCTCGTCGGCCGGCTCCGCAGTCTGCACCAGAACCGTCACGGTATCGTCCTCCACCTCAAAGTAACCCCAGTTCACCGCCAGATGGGACACGGTGGCACCCTGCTTATAGGTCAGTTCGCCGATCTTAAGGGCGGTGAGCATCGCGGCATGGCCGGGCAGAACACCAAACTCGCCGAGTGAGCCATTGGCCGTGATTTCATCCACCTCTGCCGAGAGGACTTTCTTGTAGGGGGTTACCAGTTCGAGCTTCAGTTTCTCAGCCATGAATCGTTCCTTGTAGGGGCGGACGGCGTCCGCCCTGTTTTGGGCGCATTACATGCGCCCCTACATATTATGTTACGCAGCCAGCTTCTTGGCCTTTTCAATGGCCTCGTCAATGGTACCAACCATGTAGAACGCCTGCTCCGGCATATCGTCGTACTTGCCGGCCACGATCTCCTGGAACCCCTTGATGGTGTCCTTCAGCTCTACGTAGACGCCGGGGGTACCGGTGAAGGCCTCGGCAACGTGGAACGGCTGGGAGAGGAAACGCTGGATCTTCCGGGCACGGGCAACAACCAGCTTGTCCTCCTCGGACAGTTCGTCCATACCGAGAATGGCGATGATGTCCTGAAGGTCCTTGTAGCGCTGGAGCACGTACTGGACGGAACGGGCAACGGCATAGTGCTCCTCGCCGACGACCTGGGGATCGAGAATCCGGGAGGTGGAGTCGAGGGGGTCAACGGCCGGGTAGATCCCGAGTTCGGCGATCTGCCGGGAAAGAACCGTGGTGGCGTCCAGGTGGGCGAAGGCGGTGGCCGGCGCCGGGTCGGTCAAGTCGTCGGCCGGAACGTAGATGGCCTGAACCGAGGTGATTGACCCCTTGTTGGTGGAGGTGATCCGCTCCTGGAGTTCGCCCATCTCGGTAGCCAAGGTCGGCTGATAGCCGACGGCCGAAGGGATGCGGCCGAGGAGTGCGGAAACTTCGGAACCGGCCTGGGTGAAACGGAAGATGTTGTCGATGAAGAGGAGCACGTTCTGGCCTTCCTCGTCGCGGAAGTATTCAGCAACCGACAGGGCGGAAAGGGCAACGCGGGCACGGGCCCCGGGGGGCTCGTTCATCTGGCCGTACACCAGAGCGGTCTTCTCAAGAACGCCGGACTCGGTCATTTCCATCCAGAGGTCGTTACCTTCGCGGGTACGCTCGCCGACACCGGCGAAGACGGAGAAACCGCCGTGCTGCTTGGCGATGTTGTTGATCAGCTCCATGATGAGAACGGTCTTGCCGACGCCGGCACCACCGAACAGGCCGATCTTGCCGCCCCTGGCATAGGGTGCGAGCAGGTCAACGACCTTGATGCCGGTAGTGAACGACTCGACCTTGGTGGACTGATCCTGAAAGGAGGGGGCAGGGCGGTGAATCTCGTATTCTTTCTCGTGACCGACCGGACCTCTCTCGTCCACCGGCTCGCCGATGACGTTCAGTATCCGACCGAGAGTCTTGCGGCCAACCGGCACGACGATCTGCTTGCCGGTGTCCAGTGCAGACTGACCGCGGACCAGACCGTCGGTGGAGTCCATGGCGATGGTACGGACCGCATTTTCACCCAGGTGCTGGGCCACTTCGAGGACCAGGTTCAACTCCTTGTCATCGATAGCCGGGTTGGTAACCCGGAGTGCGTTAAATATCGGCGGAAGCTTCCCCGGCTCGAACTCGACGTCGACAACAGCGCCGATAACCTGTGAAATTTTCCCAAAATTCTGACTCATGGTGTTTCCTTCCTCCGGCACCCTGGCGGGGCCTCTATAATGTGGATATGAAATCCGCTGTTTATCCTTTGATCGACTCGGCGCCGGAGATGATCTCCATCAACTCCTTGGTGATGGCAGCCTGACGGGCCCGGTTGTACTGGAGCGTCAGCTTGCTGATCATCTCGTTGGCGTTCTTGGAAGCACTGTCCATGGCGGTCATGCGGGCGCCATGCTCGGCAGCCACCGACTCAAGAAGTGCCCGGAAGACCTGCACCTCGATATGCTTTGGCAGCAGTTCAGCCAGGAGTTCACCCTGGGACGGCTCGTAGATGTACTGTGGCGGCAGCATCTCTTCCTCACCCGCCGAAGAGGTGATCGGCAGGAGCTTGTCCAGGGTAATGTCCTGCGACATGACGCTCCTGAAGGCGTTGAACAGGAGATGAACCTCGTCATATTCATCGGCAACGAACGACTCGATGACCTCCTGGGCGATGAGCGCGGCAGTCTGGTAGTTGAGGTTCGATTGAATGTTAGTGTGGTTTTTCACAACCTTGTGTCGGTTTTTGAGGAAATCGTACCCCTTGCGGCCGATGGCCATGACGGAGAGCTCTTTGTACTCCCTGGCATGCTCCTTGAGAAAGCGGTCGGCGGCCTTGCAGATATTGGCGTTGAAGCCGCCACAGAGCCCGCGGTCCGAGGTGATGACGATGAGCAGGAGCCGCTCCTTGGGACGCTCCTGGAGGAGAGGACTGACGTCCGAACTCACGTTCTGTGCCAGACGACCGAGCACTTCGGCCAGCTTGCCGGCATAGGGACGGGCAGCGACGACGTTCTCCTGTGCCCGGCGGAGCTTGGCCGCCGAGACCATCTTCATCGCCTTGGTAATCTGGCGGGTATTCTTGACCGATCCGATCCGCTTTTTAATACTCTTCAGGGTTGGCATAACGGCTGACCGTCCTTATTAGGCAGTAAATTCCTTCTTGAACTCATTGAGGCAGGCAACCAGCTTCGCCTTCAGATCGTCGTCGATCGCCTTTTTGTCGCGGAGTTCAGCGACAACATCGGACTTGCGGGAATCGAAGAAGGAGTTGAGCTCCTGCTCGTAGCGCTTGAGTGACAGAACAGGGTACTCGTCCAGGTAGCCGTTGTTGGCGGCAAAGACGATGAGCACCTGCTTCTCAACCGGCACCGGCTGGTACTGGGCCTGCTTGAGGATCTCGACGAGACGCTCGCCACGTGCCAGCTGCATCTGGGTAGCCTTGTCCAGGTCGGAACCAAACTGGGCGAATGCAGCCATCTCGCGATACTGGGCCAGGTTCAGACGCAGCGTACCGGCAACCTGCTTCATTGCCTTTACCTGAGCAGAGCCACCGACGCGGGAGACGGAGATACCGACGTTGATGGCCGGACGGACACCGGAGTAGAACAGGTCGGACTCCAGGAAAATCTGACCGTCGGTAATGGAGATGACGTTGGTCGGAATATAGGCGGAAACGTCACCGGCCTGGGTCTCGATGATCGGCAGAGCGGTCAGGGAACCGGCTCCACACTCGTCGGACAGCTTGCAGGCACGCTCCAGCAGACGGCTGTGGAGATAGAAGACGTCGCCCGGATAGGCCTCGCGCCCCGGCGGACGGCGAAGGAGGAGCGAAAGCTGGCGATAGGCAACGGCCTGCTTTGAGAGGTCGTCGTAGATGATCAGGGCATGCTTGGCATTGTCGCGGAAGTACTCGCCCATGGTAACACCGGTATAAGGGGCGATGAACTGGAGCGGTGCCGGCTCCGAGGCGGTGGCGGCAACGACGATGGTGTAATCCATCGCGCCGTGCTCCTGCAGCTTGCTCACAACCTGGGCAACCGTGGAACGCTTCTGCCCGATGGCGACATAGATGCAGACAACATCGCCACCCTTCTGATTGATGATGGTATCCATGGCAACGGCAGTCTTGCCGGTCTGGCGGTCGCCGATGATCAACTCCCGCTGGCCGCGCCCGATCGGTACCATGGAGTCGATCGCCTTGAGTCCGGTCTGCATCGGCTGATGCACCGACTTACGCTGAACGATGCCCGGGGCCTTTACTTCAACCTTGCGGAAATCGCTGCTGTTGATCGGGCCCTTGCCGTCGATCGGCTGACCGATGGCGTCGACGACGCGGCCGATAAGGGCGTCGCCCACCGGCACCTCGACGATGCGGCCGGTCCGCTTGACCGTGTCGCCTTCCTTGATGGCCTCGAAGTCACCGAGGATGGCAGCACCGACGTTATCCTCTTCCAGGTTGAGGCACATCCCGGAAACACCGCCGGGAAACTCCAGCAGCTCGCCGGCCATGGCCTTGTCCAGGCCGTGGATGCGGGCGATCCCGTCACCGATCGAGATAATCGTGCCGGTCTCGGCAACTTCGACTTCCTTGCCGTACTCCTTGATCTGCTTGCGGATTATTTCGCTGATTTCTTCGGCTCTGATTTCCATTGGTTCGTCTCACCCCTTCTGTAATGTATCTTCAATCCGAGTTAACTGGGTTTTCACACTGCCGTCGAACACCGTGTTGCCAATCTTGGTGACGATGCCGCCGATAAGGGCCGGATCGACATTCACCGTGAGCGCCACCTTCTTACCGGTATTCTTCTCAAGGGCGCTCTTGATCTCCGCCACCTGGGCTTCATCGAGTGGCTGCGCCGTCGTCACAACCGGCCTGACCACTCCGGAGAGTTCATCGGCCAGGGCACTGAAACTGGCCACGATCTGGGGAAGTGCGGCTATCCTGCCGCGCTCCAGGAGCAGGAGCAGAAAATTCCCGATGGTCGTGGAAGCAGCCAGTCTGGTGTTCACGTCCTTGAGGATCTCACGCTTCGCCTCGATGCCATAGGCCGGATTGGCAAACAGCACCCCGAGGGCCGGATTGGAAGCGAACAGGGACTCGACAGTGGTCAGTTCGCTGTGAAACCGCTCCACTGCTCCCTCTTCCGCACCGAGCTGCACGAGGGCCTTGGCATACCGTCTTGCTATCGCGCTTGCACTCACTTTAGATTTACCACCTTGGTAAGATATTCACCAACCAGACGATCCTGGTCATTCTTCTCGATCTTTTCCTTCAGGGTCCCCTCTGCCAGTTGCACGGCCAGATGAGCAGCTTCCCTGCGGAGTTCGGCCCTCGCCTTCAGGACCTCCTGATCGGCTGCAACGCGGGCCTGTTCGCTGATCTTCGCGGCGCCGGCCTTTGCCTCGGCAATGATCCGCTCCTTCTCGGCAAGCCCTTCGCGACGGATGTTCGCCTGCAGCTCCTCTATATCCTTATTGGCCTGGGCCAGCTTGGTATTGTACTCGGCAAACTTCCGCTCGGCCGCGGCCTTGGCCTCTTCGGCCTCCTTCAGGGCCTTTTCAATGCCGGACCGACGATCGGCCAGCGACTTCTTCATGTCGGCCTTCTTGATGCCCCAGACCAGAATCAGGACGAGCGCGGCAAAATCGATGCAACGCCACATGAAATCCTTCATCTGTGCTGCACCACCGTGCCCGCCCCCATGGGCGCCGCCCCCCCCTTCCGAGGCAGAGGCAACTACGGCGAACCCGAGAAACAGGAGCGTGGCAACTGCCTTCACAACAGCAGGACTAATCCGCATCGACGAAATCCGCCGCATATTACACACTCCTCCCGAGAACCTTCTCACAAATTTCCAGCGACAGGGTGCGGGCCTGCTCCTGCAGAAGAAGCTTGGCATCAGCGGCTTCCCGTGCAACCCGCTCCTTGATGGCGGCAAGTGAATCGGCAGCCTCTTTCCGCGCCTTCTCCAGCACTAACGCTTCCTCGGTCTGGGCCTCCTTGATCAGGGTGGCCCGCTCACTGCCGGCCTCTCCCTTCACGGCCCGCAGTTTGGACTCGTACTCCGACATCTTGTCCTGGACGTCCTTGTCCACAGCTTCGGCCCTGGACTTGGCTGCAGCCAGTTCGCCATTCCGGTCGGCAAGCACCTTGCGGATCGGCTTGAACAGAAAGATGTTAAGAATGAGCACCAGGATCAGGAAGTTGATCAACTGGATGACAAAGGCTAAATCGAGATTGATCACCGTACACCCCTTGCCGGTCAAAATAGATATCTTGTATACAAAAATTGTATACTGCATACAAAAAATTAGAGGACCGCGGCCCCCCCTGGCTTCAAAACGGTCGATAGGTATCACAGCCGACCAGGGGTGTCAAGTTTTTTCAAGTCATAAAGATTATTTAATATAGTGGTTTTCGGTGTTTTCCTATCTCTCAACATGAGATGAGAATATGGGCATCTCGCAAAAACTAGCGTCATGAAGGAATATGGGAAAGTAAGGTGGGGCAGGAAGACAGGATTGCTACACTAAAGACCTCGCCCAGTCCGCATCTGCTCGTAAATACCAGACAGGACGGATGCGTAGACAATCTCGCCGAGGTTATGATTCTGCTTTTCTGATGCTGCAGAGTAGCCCCTTCCACTGGGACTCTCAAATGTTTTACTTGTTAAAAGGTTCACAAAACTTTGGATGCCGTTCTGGCTCTTGTGGATTTTACGATTACATTTTCGTGCTGGTGCTCAAGCCGGTACGCCAGCTGCGGTCTGGTCAGCCCCAGCATCCTGGCTGCAGCGGAAAGGTTACCGTTAGCCTTTTCTACGGCGGCTGTTGCCAACATGTTATTAGCCTGCTCCATCGTTATCTTGCCACTCAGGATGGCCTCACAAAAATCTTTGCCGCTTTCCCGCTGGCTGTCGCTCAACCAGCCTTTTGCATCGAGTCCGAATTCGAGCGAACTATCGTTGTTATACGACGGAAACATATGGTTTATCGTAAGGTGAGTGCCGCTCGGGGCGAGCATAACACCGCGTTCCACAACGTTTTGAAGTTCACGGATGTTGCCCGGCCATTGATAAGCCAGTAACGCCAGCTTGGCCTTATCGGAAAAACCGCGCAGTTTCTTGCCGTTGATCGCGGAGTATTTCTTGAGGAAGTTCTTGGCAAGGAGCAAGATATCCAACTTACGTTCTCTTAATGGCGGAATGTGGATCTGCAAAGCGTTGAGCCGGTAATACAGATCGGATCGAAATTTTCCTTCCGCGACCAGTTGCCTCAGGTCAATGTTGGTTGCGGTGACCAACCGCACATTAACCTTATGTGTCGTTGTACCCCCAAGGCGCTCAACCTCCCCTTCCTGCAGCACACGCAGCAGCTTCGCCTGAGCAGAAAGAGGCAGGTCACCCACTTCATCAAGGAACAGCGTGCCTCCATTAGCCCGTTCGAAGCGACCGGGTCTGGAAACGAGAGCACCGGTAAATGCCCCTTTTTCCACACCGAACAGTTCTGATTCAACGAGATCATGGGGGATGGCGGCGCAGTTGATGGCGATGAACGGTTCCTTGCAGCGCCCCCCTTTGTCATGCAGGGTGCGGGCAAAAACTTCCTTGCCAACCCCTGTCTCACCCTGCAAAAGCACCGTAATCTGACTCGCTGCTGCTTGGGTGAGTAATTCATAGGCGCCAAGAAAGTTCAGCGAATTGCCGACAATATCCGAGGGTAATTTTTTTTCACCCATGGCAGAGCGCAACTGTACGATCTGGGTCTGGAGGCCCATGAGTTGTTCGGCAATGGACTCCTTGTTCAGGAAATGAGAGAAATCGCTTGCATCCTCCCACTCCTCGACCGGTTTACCGATCATGTAGCAGTGGTTGGCGCCTTTGGAAATGCATTCAAACTCCTTGCACAGAATCTGTCGTCCCATGAATGCGGATGTATAGCCGCTAGCATAACCGATCAGGTTCCAACAGACGCATTCGGAAGACTCGCCATAATGGCGAAGATGCGCCTGCCCTTCCCAGGAATTCTCCCACATCGCCTCGACATAGAATTTCCCCTTTTTTCGGTCTATCTCAAGCTTTGGGATGGTAGTTTTTACGATTCCTTCCAGTGTATGAAGGAGAGGTCCGGCCATGAAAGCATCAAGATCACTGGTGACCTCCGGACTGATACGGGTCAATTCAAAATCGCTTACGCCCGAAGCATACCCCATGCGCATGAGCAGGCCTCGAGCGCGGTCCATGCCAAGGGTATCGATCAACTCACGACGCATCTGTGCGTGAGCATCGGCATGAACAAGGAGCATACGGTGTTCATGCAGCCATATCTGCCCGGTTTCGGAAGAAAAATGCAGGTGCGAGCGCAGGTTGTTACTGACCACATCTGTCAAGGGAGTTCCGATAATCTGTTTCTTGCTTTTTTTCACCATAATGCCCTTTATCAATATAACCAGCCGTCAGTCTGTGTCACTACCAGTACCACGTCCACGCAACCCCCAACGCCACAAATAACAATGTTTTAGCATACAATCTTGTTTCTATCAATTGCAAAACAATAATTGCTCTCAACATGCCCATCCCCGGAAAACCGTACTGCGTACCCCATGGCACCTCTTTAGCAATTTACTGAAATAACAGGTCATCACACTCTCAGCCAGCGTTTCAGGGTGGCGTAGGCAGTCGGTCATGCGTTATTCATTTGGACGTTACACTCCACTCCATCCGCTTGGCATCAATACAATAATTTCATTATTTGATAAAAGATCTGGCCAGGAATGATCGGATTTAGAATTTAATAAAACCCGGGTTTATTGGTAACAATTAACACCAATCGCTTTACTTGGTTGCTGGAGTTTCTCTCAGCAACGCCTTAAAGCACACATTATCAGCGCGTTACACAACGCAGACCATGGCGATACGCACCTGATCAACCGTCCACAAAACGCACGGCAAAATAACGGCATTCTCGCACCGCCCACCATTGCCACCCCCATTACCATGCTGAAATTACAGCATAATTTCGCGTCAATTATTATTGTTACGACCAGCAAAGTGCAAGAGATACAACATTTAAAAACGTTGTTTGGCATACCAAATGCTTTTAGGCCACAAAGTATCAGCTACTACGAACAAGGAATTTCCCAGAGGAGACACGAATGATCACTCCCCTTATTACAGAAATTCAGAGATTCAGCTTGCAGGATGGACCCGGAATAAGAACAACCATCTTTGTCAAGGGATGCCCTCTGCATTGTCCGTGGTGTCATAATCCCGAAAATATCAACATGAAGCGTGAGTTTTATTTTCACGCAAACAAGTGCACAGCATGTGGAAAATGCAGTGATAATTGTCAATCCAACAACTACAGACATTCCCAGGCCATGAATCAGAGTGAACCTGTCAGTACAGATCGAAGTGAGTGTACTCTGTGCCTGGAGTGTGTGTCATCATGCCGGTTTGGTGCACGTGAAGCAGTAGGTAAATCGATAGATCTGAGCAGTATCGTAGAGGAAGCGGCATCAGACAGGATGTTCTATGCTAATAGCGGGGGCGGGGTCACGATAAGCGGTGGCGAGCCGCTCATGTATCCTGACTTTACCCTTGAATTGGCTCGCATTTTAAATGTCCGAGAAAACATCAACGTGGCAATTGAAACATGCCTTTCTGCAAAGTGGGACAGTATTGAGCCGCTATTGGAATATGTCGACCTATTCATCGTCGATATCAAGTCGCTGGATCCGGCCAAATACAAGCACGCAATCGGCGGCTCGCTACGGAGAGTCCTGGCAAATCTGGAACGGCTCATACAGTCCAAAGCAGCAGTACGTATCCATCTGCCAATCATACCGGGCTTCAATGACACCCCCTACGATTTCGAGTCATACGCGAAGTATCTGGGACGATTTGCCAGTCATCTGACCGGGGTCGACCTGCTCCCCTATCACTCATATGCAACGGGCAAATATACTCAATTGGGGCGTCGCTACAGCTTCCTGGGAACCCCTGATCTTCCCAGCCGTCAGGTTATCCCCCTTACCAATTCCCTCAGACAGAGAGGTATTCGCGAGGTTACCATCGGCGGCATGGTTGGAACCGTTTCTCAAACAGACACGTTGAACGTCGAAGAGGTCTCGAAACCCGTCCGTGAAATTTTGCCACCCCCGGCGAGCCTGTTACGACGGAAGGGGGTGATCGCGACTCGGCGGTAAGGAATATTTTAAATTTCCACGGTCTCAGTATGTTAGTCACACCAATAAAGGAGATACAAGATGGCCACATGTAAAGATTGCTCATTCTATTTTGCGGTTCCTGAAAATGCAGGTGATTACAAGCCCGGAAAAGGTGATTGCGTTACCCAGAAGGAAGATGCCAAGGGGAAGTACTGGCTTTCCAAACCGACCCTGAATGTCACCCCTTCGTGCCCGACGTTCAAGAAGTCCAAATAACCCCAAAGGGAGATACATTATGGCGACGGTAGCTCAATCGATTAAGTACAGAAACAAGGTCGTTGATTTCCCGCTGGAAAATCCGGAGGAGCTGAACGTTCCGGATGAGATGCTGCACGAAAACCTCTGCAAGCCGACCACGGAGAGAACAAAGAGACTCAAGGCGAGGTGCCGCTGGAAGCATGCCTCTGCCGGTGAATTCATCGACAAGGAAGTGCGGGCCGGCATCGAAAGGATGCGCCTGGTTACCGAATCCCACAAGGCCACGGCCGGCAAGCCGGAAGTAATCCGCCGGGCGCTGGGGCTGGCTCATCTTCTCGACAACTCTACCCTGGTGCTCCAGGACGACGAATTGATCATCGGCTACCATGCGGAAGATCCGGAAATGTTTCCGCTCTATCCTGAACTTGCCTACATGGCGGTGCAGGACTACCTGATGACCGATTACTGCCCGCAGCCCAAGGAAGAGGCCCAGGAAATCCTCAACTACTGGAAACCGTTCAGTATCCAGGCCAAGTGCGAGCCCTACTTCGATCCGATAGACCTCACCCGGATGTACCAGGTCAGCTCCATGGAAGGCCCCATGTTCGCCTCCGGCTACAACAGCATCGTGCCACCCTACGAGACGGTGCTGGAAGACGGCCTCTTGAAGCGGATTGAAATGGCCAGGGAAAAGCTTGTACATGCCCAGGCCGAGATGGAAAAGACCCCCTGGGATGCCACCAAGCAGCTTGCCTGGATTCCCAAGATCGACCTCTGGAAGGCGATGATCATTGCCGATGAAGCGGTCATCAACTGGGCCCGCCGTCACGGCCGGCTGGCCAAGATTGTGGCGGAAAACTTCGAAACGAATTCCGCACGCAAGGAAGAACTGCTGGAGATCTCCGATATCTGCCATCGCGTCCCCGCCGAGCCGTGCAAGGGGATCAAGGACGCCTTCCAGTCCAAGTGGTTCGTCTTCCTGATCTGCCACGCGCTCGACCGCTATGCCAGCGGCTTTGCCCAGAAAGAGGATGAACTGCTGGAGCCGTACTACAACGCGAGCGTCAGGGACAAGTCCTTCCAGCCCATGACCCACAAGGATGTCGTCGAACTGGTGGAGTGCGAACGGCTCAAAATTTCCGAGCACGGCGCCGGCAAGTCCCGCGCCTACCGGGAAATCTTCCCTGGTTCCAACGACCTGTTCATCCTTACCGTGGGAGGCACCAAACCCGGCTATGTCGATGCCTGCAGCGACATGACCGACGCCATCCTGGAGGCAGCCCGCAATATCCGCACCACCGAGCCGTCCCTGGTCTTCAGATGGGATCCGGTGGGCCGGGTCAAAACCAAGCGGCTGGTGTTCGAGTGCATCCGGGACGGCCTCGGCTATCCCTCCATCATGCACAACCGGATCGGCGTCGACCAGATGAAGTTCTTCAGCAAGTTCAGCCTGAACAACAACGGTGTCACCGATGACGAGGCACACCGCTGGGCCAACGTGCTCTGCATGTCGCCGGGGGTCTGCGGCAGGAGAAAGACGCAGAAGACGAGATCCGAAGGGGGGAGCGCAATGTTCCCGGCCAAACTGCTGGAGATCGCCCTCAACGACGGGTACGACTGGTCCTACTCAGACATGCAGCTCGGTCCCAAGACCGGCAAGGCCTCGGAATTCAAGACGTTCGAGGACCTGGTGGAAGCGTTCAGGAAACAGTACGCCTACGTCTGCAGTCTGGTCATCCGTGCCAAGGACGTCATGCGCCATTTCGAGTGCCGGGTAATGCAGATGCCCTTTGTCTCCAGCATCGACGACGGCTGCATGGAGCTGGGGATCGACTCGGTCGAGCTCTCGGAGCAGCCCAACGGCTGGCACAACCCGATCACCACGGTCGTGGCCGCCAACTCTCTGGTCGCCATCAAGAAGCTGATCTACGACGAGAAGAAATACACCATGCAGCAGCTCCTGGACGCCCTCCATGCAAACTGGGAAGGACATGAGGCGATGCGCCAGGAGTTCCTCAATGCACCCAAGTGGGGCAACGATGATCCCTATGCCGACCCCATCATCCAGGATTTCTATGAGAACATCCTCGGGGGGGAACTGGCCAAGGTCACCAACTTCTCCGGCGGGCCGGTCCTTCCGGTAGGCCAGGCCGTCGGCCTCTACATGGAAGTCGGCACCCGCACCGGCCCCACCCCGGACGGACGTTTTGGCGGCGATGCGGCTGACGACGGCGGCATCTCACCCTACATGGGGTCAGACAAGAAAGGACCTACCGCGGTGCTGAAGTCGGTGGCCAAGGTCCAGAAGAACCAGAAGACCAACCTGCTCAACCAGCGGCTCAACGTGCCGATGATGCGCAGTGTCCATGGGTTCGACATCTGGAAATCCTACATGGACACCTGGGAGCAGCTTCATATCGCCCATGTGCAGTTCAACTGCGTGAGCACCGCCGAGATGAAGGCCGCCCAGAAAGAGCCGGAAAAGCATCAGGACCTCATCGTCAGGGTTTCGGGATTCAGCGCCCGTTTCGTGGATATCCCGACCTATGGTCAGAACACCATTATCGCCAGGAACGAGCAGCACTTCGGGGCCGATGATTACGAATTCCTGAACTCTCCGCTCTAATACATTCAAACCATGTCGGCAGGTTCACCCCTGGTGCGCCGGAGTGAACCTGCCGACATCACGACAGGAGATCCAGATGTCAGCTACCGCACAAAACAGCAGTCCGAACATGATGATGCATGAAGAGACAGGCACCGGCAAGCCGTGTATCACCTGCAAATGGCAGATAGCCGACCCCACCAATCCGGTCAAGGGACAGTGCACGGTGAACCGCACCCAGATGGGCGGGGTGTGGAAACGCTGGGTGAGCGACGTCTACAATAAGACCTGCGGCAAACATGAGGAAGGAAAGCTGAGCTTCCGGGAGCATGTCTAACGGAGCAGGCATATATAGTCTGTCCTCAAGTCACCGAGCCAGATTTCGGAACATCCCGCTATAGGGGGATCAGGAGGGAGCCGGTCCTGCGGTGCAGGGCGCCTCCCTCCTCCCCCCAGACCACCACGAGGTTTCATGCTATGTCAGCCACCAAACACGATAACCTGTCAGTACCTCGGGAAGATCCCTATTTCTATGTAAGCAGTGACCTGGCTGACATCTTCGAAAAAATCCACCTGCTGTCGAAAAACAAGCCGGTAAACGTGCTGATCTCGGGCCGGCAGGGATGCGGAAAGTCGTCGTTGGTCAGGCAGTATGCCGCGATCTACCAAAAACCCCTGTCCACGTTTCAAGTGGGAATACTTTCCGAGCCCGGCCAGCTGTTCGGCGAATACGCCCTGGAGGCCGGAGAAACCAAGTACAAGCAGTTCCTGTTCCCTGAGGCGATACAGACCCCCAACAGCGTGATACACCTTGAGGAGATCAACAGGCCGGAGCATCCCAAGGCCCTGAACATGCTGTTTTCTCTTCTGTCCGACAGCAGGGACGTATGGCTTGAAGAACTGGGGCATATCAAAGTGGCTGAAGGGGTCGTATTCTTTGCCACCCTGAACGAAGGCGAAGATTTCGTCGGCACCGAACTTCTCGATGCAGCACTTAGGGACCGCTTCTACTTCCTGTTGATGGATTACCTGCCAAACGACGTGGAAAAAGAGGTGCTCGTAAAAAAGACCGGCATTACCCCGGACCAGGCCGATGACATCATGGCTTCGCTCAACTACCTCCGCAGCCACTCCGACCTCAGAATCGACGTATCGACCAGAACCGCACTCATGATCGGCGACATGATGGCCGTGGGGGCGAGCCTGAGGCAGGCCCTGGCCGTCAGTCTCCAGACCAGCCAGGAAGCGCTGGAGTCGGTCCTCATAGGCCTGCACGTCAACAAGGGATACAGCGAGACCGTCAGCAACGAATACGTCCTGTTCGACCATGCGTGGCACCAGCGAAGCAGAGAAAACCGATGACCCTTTCCGGGAACGGCGCAGCGAACGGCACGGCTCGGGAACGGTTCCTGATCGCCGGCGAAGCCGGCCATTCCGAGTACTGGCGCAGGGACAAATCGCCCGTTGAACTGCTGGAACTGGCAAAACTGTTGCGCGGCATCAGGAAAGTGGTCTCCCAGGTCGGCAGGAACAGCGGCTCAGTCGTCTGGGAAGGGATGACCGGCCAGGCGGACAGCATCCCCCTTGACCCGACGCCGATCATGGGGCGCTATCCCATACCCGCCTCCCGGGCCGACATTGCCATCGGCATCGCCGTCAGAGGCGCCTATCTGAAGACCGAATGGACCGACCATGTTGTGAAGCTGGCACGGACGAGATTCGATCTCCCCCCGATCTATGCATACAAATTCACCCACTATCTGGAGATCGCCGAGAAGCTGTACGTCGATCTCATGGCAAACCGGAGCATTTTCGGCCTCTATGCGGCAAAGGCCCGCGAATGGGAGACCGAGAAGGCGGCAAAGCATTTCATCAACCCTCCGTCTTTCACCGAACTGCTCCATATCTGGTGGCGCGTTGCCACAGATCCGCACCAGGAAGCCTTCAAACGACCGTACGAAGATTGCTCCGTGGTCGGCATGGTCGGCAGGACCTCAGCCGGCCAGTTCTATACCGGACCGATGGCGCTTCTCAACTCCATTGTGGCCGATCTGATCACCACCTGCCCCGCGCTCCCGACGGTTACCGAACGCTGCGAATACCGGCTGGAGCGTTACGCCTCGATCTTCAACGAACTGCTGGAAATGGTCAAATTCTGGCCGACCGACCGCAAGGATCCCTTTCTGCTCTCCGCCGACTTCAACGAGGAGATGGTGCGGGAAGACCTGGATAAAGAGGGGGTCAAGGCGACTCTCCTCAGTTATGCCGACGAGATCGAGAGTAATCTGGAGAGAAGGCATATCGATTTCACCGAACAGGTAAAATCGGTGGTGGTCAACTTCGGCGAGGTGGTTCGCGTCGAGGGGAACGACATCGTCATGCCGGCAAAGAAAAACATCGACAACGCCCTGCTCTACAAGTTGCGAACGGTTCTCCAACTGGTCGCGCAGCGCAATATCTCCTACAGCCGCGGTCTGGCTTCGGGAAAGATCGATCGCACCCGTCTCTACCGTGCACCGACCACCGGCTCTATCTTCAATCTCAAAAAGACGCGCCACGAACTGTACAACGACATAGTGCTCCTCGTCGACTGCACCGGCTCCATGGCCGAACCCAACAAGTGGGCAAAAACAGAGCTGATCTACCAGACACTCTTTACGGCCATTCTCGGTTTCAATCCGCAGGCCAAACTTCTCGCCTACAACGAACGGAAGGATACCTGCCGTATAACCGAAATTTACCAGCAGGGTAAATTCTACAGTGTCATGCCGCACGGGAGGACCGCTTCCGGTGAGGCGATCATTGCCACCGCCCTGACGCTGGGACAGCGGCAACGCACCCCCTTTATCATTCACCTTACCGACGGCGCCTCCAATTATGGCTGTGGCGTTGCCGACGCCATTCGCTATTGCCGGCGCAACAAGATACAGCTCCTGACCATCGGCCTGGAGTGCGACCCGATGAATCAGACGGCACTTCGCGAAGAGTACGGAGAGCTTATTCAATTCGTGCAGAATATCGACCAGTTCCCTCCCCTGTTCAAAAACCTGCTCTCTTCAAGCAAATTGAGGCATTGAGGTCGAACTCCGATGGTGAACCGGGGAATAGGCTCCCCGGCTAAAGGCATTCTATCCAACTGGCATCAAAACGGTCCTGGTAAGGCACAACAATGCACTCGAAGGGGATCGAAAGAGTGCTGACGACCGGCAGGGTTCTGGAAGAGTGCCGAAACCCGAAGCGGCCGACCAGCTATCTTGTGTATGGCGAATACTGCGGGACAATATTCCATGTGGTATGCTCAAAAGGTACGGAACACCGGATGGTAGTGCTGTTTGCGTATCAACCCACACTACCCGTCTGGGCAAGCCCGACACGGAGAAACGCATTCGTTGCGGAGTAAGCCGCGCGATCCAGATACCGGAGGCACCATGACAGCAAAGTGGGACATGTCAGCCGATGTTGTCGTGATTGGGTACGGCGGTGCCGGGGCGGCGGCCGCCATTACCGCCCACGACACTGGGGCCGAAGTACTGGTACTCGAAAGCACCGCTCATGGTGGGGGGAATACCCTCGTTTCGTTCGGCGGATTCATGCATCCCGAGGATTCTGTCCAGGCGCTCCGCTATCTTACCGCCCTCTTCGACTATTCCCGTTCGGAAAGAGATGATCGACTTCTTAGCATCTTTGTCGAGGAATCGGCGAAGAGTATGGATTGGTTGAAAAGCCTGCAGCCGGATGTCTCTTTCCAGACCTATGGCGGCGCAAGCTACCCCCAGCTAGCCGGTGCCAGCGCAATAAGGAAATATGTCGTCAGTGGCGCACGCAAGGGGGCGACGGCGTTTGCGCAGAACCTGTGGCAGCTGCTCTCCCATGCGGTGGAGCACGAACGGAAGATACCTGTCCTGCCCCTTACCCCGGCGCAACGACTTGTGACCGGCAGTACAGGTGAGGTCATCGGCGTCATTGCCCAGTCCCGGGGACAGGAGATCTCGATTCAGGCCAGACAAGGGGTTATCCTTACAACCGGTGGATATGAATTCGACCAGTCGACCCTGCTAAACAGCGTCAAGGGGAATCCAGTCTATTCACTGGGGCATCCCGGCAATCGGGGTGATGGTGTCCGGATGGCCCAGAAGGTGGGAGCCGGGTTATGGCATATGAACGGCGTATCCTGCGCCTTTGGCATCAAGGTCCCCGAGTTTGAATCGGCCCTGTTGATAGCTGCCGGAGCAGCCGGACAGATCCTGGTCGACAGATCCGGCAAACGATTTGTCAACGAGGGAGCGATTGAACGGCATGCCGGCTTGCTGGCCGTAGATTTATTCGACATTCAATCTTTGAGCTACCCGCGCATCCCCTGTTATCTGATTTTCGACGAAGCCACTCGAAAGCGGGGTCCTGTATCCCGAACAACCGGTCTGGGCTCTGCCGGTATCCGACATGCGTGGAGCAGGGACAACAGCACTGAGATCAAGAACGGCTGGATACTCAAAGATGAAACCCTGGCCGGACTGGCGCGTAAACTGGGGATGGATGCAAAGGTGCTGCAGCATACCATCGACCTTTGGAACACAACGGTTCGGACCGGAATGGATGCACTGTACGGTCGTGAATTACCGGATGACCTCCGCACGGCAACGATCGAAACCGGGCCGTTCCATGCCCTGGAAATCTATCCCTGCCTGCTCAACACGCAAGGAGGACCCAAACGGAACGAATGGGCAGAAGTAACCGATCCCTTTGGTGTACCGATCCCAGGGCTTTACAGCGCCGGCGAACTTGGTTCGATCTGGGGGTTGATCTATCAAGGCGGGGGGAATATTGCCGAATGCCTCGCTTTTGGCAGAATTGCCGGAAGAAACGCGGGGAACCGCCCCGATACTAACGGTTGAACCATGCCCCGGGGCCACCATGATCCGAGTGCCGGTTGAAGATCGTGGCAGCCTGCCGTAACCGGCTATCTCAAAACTCAAAATCCCCCTACTCTTAGGGGGATTTTGAAAATATCAAAGATCCACTCGAGCCCCACCACTCTCACTTCAGAATCAGATTAGTTCCAACAATGCCTTTACGGTCCGGTCAATTCCTTCTGCAGCCTCTGAAATCCGTGCTGCCAGCATGTAGGCAGGAGTTGAGACAATCTTGTTCTCTTTATCCAGGACAAAATCCCGAACCGGACAGGCCACATGCCTGCTGCCGGTGGCATTGATTGCCGCTGCAGTTCCGGCATCGGTGCCGATGGTAAGTTGAGGAGTGTATTGCTTGCCAAGAGTTGCAGCAATCAGGGCCGGGGCGATGCAGATAGCACCGATCGGCTTCTTCTCCGCAGCCATCTCCTGCAGTAGTCTGGCCACATCCGGCTGTATGGATGCATCTGCTCCCTTGGAGGTAAAGTCACAAAGATTCTTGGCAGCCCCGAAACCGCCAGGAAAGATGATCGCATCCAAATCGGTGGACTTGATGTCTGCGATATTCTTGATCTTTCCACGGGCGATACGGGCAGATTCGACTTGTACATTGCGCCTGGCACCGGTAGGTTGACCGGATAGATGATTGATTTCTTCCAGTTCAATGTCAGGAGCCATGCAGACCGCTTGGGCACCATTCTGGTCAATAGCCAGAAGGGTGAAGACTGCCTCGTGAATCTCGCTGCCGTCATAAACCCCGCAGCCGGAAAGAACTACGCCAACTCTTTTTTTCATAATGGTCTCCCCCACAATATAGTAAAACATTCTTTTACAATGCAAGTTCCAAGCCTCTACAGAAAGTCATCGCAACAGGTCCTGCATCAGGCCAGACTGATCTACGTGCATTAAAATACCACAATAGCAAGCAATTACAGTTAACAACCTCCACGCATTGCCCCTCTCGCTGTTATCCAGTCAAGACAAACCTAGTTATTTTATCTTCACCAATCGCAACTACACCTTTCTCTGACCCAAATTGCCCAGTTGAATGAAATTTTGAGAAACCGCACAACCAGCTAATCTAAAGGTGTATTTTCGAAATATTTCGTAATTATCTAGCCAAATTGATAATTGTCGATGGTGAAGTCATTAATCGCAATCTTTTTTGATAAAAAGATAACATCGCAGCTTATAACTCTCATCCTCTTTAAGCAGCCCTTCATACAGAAACGGTTGAGCCGTTACGATACGACGGCAAAATTCCCGAAATAATGGCGAACCTGATTCCTCCACCAAATATTCACCTTGATCTATTTCCTAAGCACAATCACCGCAAATCAGCCAATCAAGCATATTTAAGCTAGTTACACTTATTAGATTTGCATTCTTTAACACCTGATCCTGAAATATCAAATCTCCAATTTTTTTATTATTTCATAAAAGAATAGAGTTTATCTGGACCTATTACTTAAATAATTAAACTTCAAGACCTCTACGGTAGCTGGTACGATAATATCTCCTGAATCCTCAAAAACGTTCCGCTCTTCGTGCAAAACATCAATATACTCAATCACTCACACGCGATATTAACTACATCTAACCAGCAAAGCGTCCCCCAACACCCCAATCCTGCCCACACAGAAAAACAACATTCTGCTAGATCACCCAACAACGTTAAATGCCATAACTGTTTGTTTAGCATTGGTTTTTAACTTACAACACCATCCCCACCAGGCAATTACCGCATACACTACACCATCATTACAAACAGCGTTTGGCACAAGCCGTGCTTTATTGTCAGTATTGCATATCTGAAGCAACTTCAACTAAGCCCGCATTCCGTGCCCGTTCCGTCAGAGCGAGTTGATGATACGAACGAACTGGGTTGTACGTAGTGGTACTGCGATAAACGACATAACAACCAATCATACATACAGTGTCGTTTATCGAGAAAGGAGAGTCGTAAACAGGGATATAAGTTCTTGGTAAGCCAAATTTGACAGGAGGGTTTAGATGGTGAAGAAATATACAATAAAGAATAAAAAGCATGGTCTGCGGCTCATCTGCCGGCAAAAGTGTCTGGCAGTGGCGCTGGTTGCAGCAATGAGTATATGCGGCAGTGTCGATGCGTTCGAGATCCCGACGGACAACGAAGACGTCGTAATCCATTGGGACAACACCTTCCGCTACACCCTGGCCCAGCGCCTCAAAGGACAGAGCAAGGATATTACCGATAGCGTCAACCACGACGACGGTGACCGCAACTTCGATGTGGGGATCGTCTCGAGCCGCCTGGACCTCCTGACCGAGGCGGATCTGGTCTACAAGAAGGATTTCGGCTTTCGCTTGAGCGGCGCCCTCTGGTACGACCCGATCTACAAGGCAAAGCTGGACAACAACTCTCCGCAGACCTCGAACCACTTTCAAAACGGCCAGCAGGCAATCGGCCTGAATCAGTACACCAAGCGGCGCTTTGCCGGGCCGGACGGCGAACTGCTGGACGCCTTCGTCTTTGGCAAACTGAATATCGGCGACGTCCCGATCAACGTCCGGGCCGGCCGGCACACCATCTACTGGGGCGAGGCGTTCTTCCCCGCTGCCGGTTCCAACGGCATCTCCTACGGCCAGTCGCCGATCGACATGGCCAAGGCGTTGGCCATGCCGGGCGTCGAGCTGAAGGAGATCTTCCGGCCGCTGAACCAGGTGTCGGTCCAGGTCCAGCCGACCAACGAGCTCACCATTGCCGGGCAGTACTACCTGGAATGGGAGTCGAACATCTTCCCGGAGACCGGGAGTTACCTGGGGATGGTGGACGGTTGGATGAACAGCGGCGAGGCCTTTCTCTTCCCGCCACCGCTGGCAGCGGCTCTGAACAACGGGGCCAACGGCGGCGATCACCGGCCAAGCGACATGCGCGACTGGGGGATCAAGGTGGCCTACAGCCCCGAGTGGCTGAACGGGACCCTGGGGTTCCACTATCGCAACTTCTCCGACAAGATGCCGCAGGTCCTGGGTGATGCCAGCGGCTATCACAATGACTACAAATCCAACATCAGTCTCTACGGGATCAGCTTTGCCAAGCAGATCCTGGGGGTCAGCGTCGGCTCCGAGCTCTCCTACCGCCGCAACATGCCGCTGACGAGCCAGTGGTTTGCCCCGGCCGGGGCGCGCGGCGACACCATGCACGCGGTGGTGAACTTCCTGACGCTGTTGCCCAAGACCCCGGTGTTCGATACCGGCTCCGCCATCCTGGAGTTTGCCTATGGCCGCTGGAACCGGGTCAGTGAAAACGGCCAGTTCTTCACCGGCCGCGCCGGTACCGGCAGCTTCGGCCAGCCCGTCAACCTCGGCGTTGGCCATGCCACCCGGGACAACTCCACGGTAACGGTCAACCTGGTGCCGGAATGGAAGCAGGTCCTGCCGGGGGTGGACATGGCCATGCCGCTCAACTTCTCCATGGGGATGCACGGCAATGCGGCGACCCTCACCGGCGGCACCGAGGGGACCGGCAGCTACAGTGCCGGGCTCTCGTTCGACGTGTTCGCCAAATACAAGATCGACCTGACCTATGCCAGCTTCTTCGGCAAGGTTCGACCGGATGCGCAGGGCCAGATTGCACCGCCGGGTCTTGAAGGCGCGGGCCAGGGCGCAGCCGATGCCATTGCCCTGCTCAAGGACCGCGACCTCTTGTCCCTGACGTTGAAGGCCACATTCTGATCATTTAGATCAGTTTCCGGACCGCAAAGGAGGGATTTTTCGTCCTGGCGAGGAAATCAAGGGATTGCGCGGAGGCGTACTGCTGTACGCCGCACAAGCTATCCCGCAGATTGACACTGCCAGGGCGGAAAAGAACCCTTTCCGGACGGAAACTAAGAAAAGGAGAAACGATATGTTGATACGGAACAGCATACTGGCAGGGTGTCTGACCCTGGCCAGCGCAGGACTGGCGATGGGAGCGGTATCCGCGGACAAGGCGGCACAGCTCGGCAAGAACCTGACCCTGGTCGGGGCCGAGAAGGCCGGCAACAAGGAAGGGACGATTCCCGAGTATACCGGCGGACTCACCACCGCTCCCGCCGGCTTCAAGAAGGGGAGCGGCTGGCGGCCCGACCCGTTCACCGGCGATAAACCGCAGTTCTCCATCAGTGCCAAGAACATGGCCCAGTACTCGGACAAGCTGTCCGAAGGGGTCAAGGCGATGTTGAAGAAGTACCCGGCCTACCGCCTCGAGGTCTACAAGACCCACCGATCGTCTGCCTTCCCCAAGTCCTTACTGGACAACACGGTCAAGCACGCCACCACGGCCAAGACCACCAACGGCGGCCTGACGTTTACCGGCGCCCATGCAGGCTTCCCCTTCCCGATACCGAGTGATGGCTTCGAGGCGATGTGGAACCACCTGACGCGTTACAACGGTCTGACCTATGATGTCCAATTCTCGTCATATACCGTGGATTCCAACGGTATTCCCACCATGCAATCGTCGGGCAATGTCATCGAGGAATACCCGTATTACGATCCGGCAAAACCCAGTGCCAAAGACTACTACATGATCAGGTTCAACTACCAGGGGCCTGCCCGGCGGGTTGGCGAGGGGGCTTTGATCATCGACCCGATCGACCCGTACAATGAGAAGCGCAAGGCTTGGCAGTATCTCCCCGGCCAGCGGCGGACGAAGCTGGCGCCGGACCTCTCCTTTGACACCCCCAGTTCGCTTACCGGCGGAGCGTATGTGTGGGACGACATCTTCCTGTTCAGCGGTTCCATGGAACGCTACAACTTCAAGCTCGTCGGCAAAAAAGAGATGTATGTGCCGTATAACAACTACAAGATGATTTATAGCAGCAAACATGAGGACGTATTGTCTAAGAATTTCCCGAACCCCTCAATAGTTCGCTGGGAACTGCACCGGGTCTGGGTGGTGGAAGGGACATTGAAGCCCGGCAAGCGCCACCTCTATAGCAAGCGGGTCTACTACCTGGACGAAGACAGCTGGACTGCCAACCTGAGCGACGAATACGATGGCCGCGGGCAGCTCTACCGGGTTGGGATGACCTATATCACCCCAAGCTACGATGCACTGAGCCCGTTTGGGGACACCTATTCCGTTACCGACCTGGTTACCAATTCGTATGCCCTGAACTGTTTGCTGGTACCGGGCAAAAAGGGGATCCTCTACCCCGGCAAGCCGTTCCCGGCAAGCTATTGGACGGCTGACGCCCTGGCAGGCATGGGTGTTCGTTAACGTATGACGCAGTACGCTCCCTGCGGTTGCATCTGCAGGGAGCGTACTCCCCTATCACACTATCTCTGCAGGTTATGAAAAGCAGCAGTGGCTACCTAGTGCAACTTTGAACACCATAGCGTCGCCAGTTTGAGGAAGATTCAAGTAGTTACGCATCATCAGTCACACCAGGGAGAAGATATGAAATCGAGAACTCTACTCATAGCACTGATATCCATCGTCCTGCCCTTATCCATGGTCCTTGCCACGGTATCGTTCCAGGATGTGCTTGATACCCCGGCGGTCAAAAGCACGTTAGCCGCGAAGTCCCTACTGATAGGCGCCACTCTGGCCGGCAAGCGTATCGTGGGGGTCGGGCAGCGCGGCCACATCGTCTACTCGGATGACCAGGGGAAGAACTGGACCCAGGCAATAGTGCCGGTCAGCTCCGACCTCGTTGCCGTGCATTTCCCCACCCCCCAAAAGGGGTGGGCAGTAGGACACGACGGAGTGGTGTTGCATAGTGCCGACAGCGGCGCCACCTGGACCAGGCAGTTCGACGGCCGGGCCGCGGCCCAGACCCTGGTGAACAGCTACACGGGCAGTGCCCCACCTCCTGCCGACAAGGCGGGGACCGCCAATACGGCAATCCTGCCGGATGATATCAAAAAGATTGCGGATCAGGGTCCGGACAAGCCGTTTCTCGATGTCTGGTTCGAAAACGAAACCACCGGTTTCATTGTCGGTGCCTTCAGCCTCATCTTCCGCACCGCCGATGGCGGTAAAAGCTGGACCCCTTGGTACGATAGGATCGATAACCCGAAACGCTTTCACCTGTACGCGATCCGCCCCGTAGGCGGAGAGCTGTTCCTCACCGCCGAGCAGGGAACAGTGTTCAAGCTCGACCCGAAAGGTGAGCGGTTCAAGGCAATCAAGACCCCGTATGTAGGCACGTTCTTCGGCATCACGGGCAAGCCCGGAGCCTTGGTCGCTTTTGGCATGCGAGGCAATGCATTTTGCAGCCGGGACGGCGGAAACCGTTGGCAAAAAGTGGAAACGGGCGTAACCAGCGGCTTGATGGGTGGCGCCCTGACCGAGGATGGTCGGATCGTGCTGGTAAGCCAGGTGGGGCATGTGCTCGTAAGTGGCGACAACGGGGCGAGTTTCAGCCAGGTAAAGATAGATCAACCGACCCCTGCGGCCGGGGTTGCCTCTATTGGCGGAAATACCATGGCGCTGGTCGGCCAGCGTGGCGTGCAGGTGCAAGAGATCAAATAATAACTACTCAGGCGTTGAGGTTGAACTGCTCTGAGCATCGGGTCTGACAATCTTCAGCCTATCGGCCTGAAGCAGTTACACGACAGGGAGAACTGAAATGGCAGTGGGATCTGGAAAAATGGATGAAATGCCGGTTGTAAAGGATATCAGGGAGTTCGACCACAACTCCGGCAATTGGCTGGAGCGACTGATCTTCAACAACCGCCCGGTCGTGATGGCCGTATGCGTCGTCGTCACCCTGGTGCTCGCCTTTCAGGCGACAAAGCTCGTGTTCAACGCCAGCTTCGAAAAAATGCTCCCCCAGAGCCACCCCTACATCAGGAACTACCTGGCGAACAAGCAGGATCTGAGGGGACTGGGGAACTCGATCCGGGTGGTGGTGGAGAACACCAAAGGGGACATCTTCGACCCTCAGTACCTGGATATCCTTCGCCAGATCAATGACGACCTGGTGCTCACCCCCGGTGTTGACCGCGCCTGGGTGAAGTCCATCTGGACCCCGGCGGTCCGCTGGAACGAGGTCACCGAGGAAGGTTTCCAAGGTGGTCCGGTCATGCCGGACAACTTCGACGGCTCGGCAGAGAAGGTGGCAAAGCTTCGACAGAACATCAGCCGGTCCGGCATAGTCGGGAGCCTTCTGGGGACGAACTACAAATCGGCGATGGTCTTTGTCCCGCTTCTCGATACGGACACCACCACCGGGAAGCGTCTCGACTACAGTACCTTCTCCAAGCAGATCGAGAGCAATATCCGGATGAAATATGAGACCATGGGGAAGGGTGAAATCAAGGTCCATATCATCGGCTTTGCCAAACTGGTAGGCGACCTGATCGACGGCCTGATGCAGGTCATGACCTACTTCGCCCTGGCCGCCCTCATCGCTGCCATCGTCATCTTCCTCTACACCCGCTGCATCCGGAGCACAGCCTTGGTGATCATCTGTTCGGTGGTGGCGGTCATCTGGCAACTGGGTGTCGTTACCACGCTGGGGTTCGAACTCGACCCCTACTCCATCCTGGTACCGTTTCTGGTCTTTGCCATCGGGGTCTCCCACGGCGTGCAAAAAATGAACGGCATCATGCAGGACGTCGGGCGTGGCACCCACAAACTGGTAGCGGCTCGCTACACCTTCCGCCGCCTCTTCCTGGCCGGTCTGACGGCCCTGTTGGCCGACGCGGTCGGCTTTGCCGTCCTGATGCTGATCGATATCCCGGTCATCAGGGACCTGGCGCTGACCGCCAGCATCGGGGTGGCAGGGCTCATCCTTACCAACCTGCTCCTGTTGCCGGTCTTTCTCTCCTACACCGGGGTAAGCCTCAAGGCGGCCAGTCGCACCCTGCAGGAAGAAGACGACGAAAACACTGGCAAGGGAGCCGGTGCCATATGGGGCCTGTTGGACCACTTCACCGAAAAAAGGTGGGCGACCCGGGCGGTGGCGATCTCGGCGGTACTGGCCGTGGCCGGTTTCATCGTCAGCCTCAACCTGAAGATCGGCGACCTGGACCCGGGTGCCCCGGAACTGCGCGCCAACTCACGCTATAACAAGGACAATGCCTTTGTCACATCCAACTACTCGCTCTCCAGTGATCAGTTTGCCGTGATTCTGAAAACACCTAAAGAGGGTGCCATCAAGTACGAACCGCTCATCGCGGCCGACCAGCTCGCCTGGGCATTGCAGCAGGTTTCCGGCGTGCAGGCCACGGTCACCCTGGCCGACTCGATTCGCGTAGTAACGGCAGGCACGTATGAAGGCAGTCCCAAGTGGTATACCATCAACCGCAACCAGGATGTGCTCAACTATTGCGGTGGGCAGGCGTTCTCCGATAACCCGGATATCGCCAACAGCACGTTATCGGTCACGCCGGTGATCGCCTACCTGTCCGATCACAAGGCCGAGACACTGGCCCGGGTGCTGAAAGTTGCTGAAGAGTTTGTGAAGACGCACGCCACCAAGGATCGGCAGTTCCTGCTGGCAGCGGGGAGTTCCGGGATCGAGGCGGCCACCAACATCGTGGTCAAGGCGGCGAACCGCACCATGCTCCTCTACGTGTACGGCGCGGTAATCATTCTCTGCTTCATTACCTTCCGCAGTTGGCGCGCTGTAGTTGTAGCGGTTCTCCCGCTTGCCCTGACCTCAATCCTGTGCGAAGCGCTGATGGTGGGCTTAGGAATCGGCGTCAAGGTCGCCACCCTCCCGGTGATTGCCCTGGGGGTAGGAATCGGGGTCGATTATGCACTGTATCTGCTGAGCATGCAGCTTACCTATCAGCGCCAGGGAATGCCGCTGGGCGAGGCGTACCAGAAGGCGGTCCAGTTTACCGGCAAGGTGGTTGGCCTGGTGGGGATCACCCTGGCTGGCGGAGTCGTGACCTGGGCGTTCTCGCCGATCAAGTTCCAGGCAGACATGGGAATCCTGCTCACCTTCATGTTCCTCTGGAACATGTTCGGCGCACTCATCCTCATTCCCGCTCTCTCTCACTTCATGCTCAGCAATGTGACTGTAGCCGTTGAGGAGACCGTTGAAGATGAAATTGGCGCGGTAAATTGCCAGACCGTTCAAGTCCCTGAATAGGCATATCACTCACGAACTAATGTCTGGTTTGGCTTCTTTAGCAATTCGTTGATGGTCATGGCGCTCCCCTTTTTCGGGGAGCATCATGACCGGATCTTGCGACAATTCAGGCCAAACCAGCAGTTTTGCCTATGTTGCGACTATAAGCCGCAATACCTTGATATACATACCGTGAGTTCAATCATGAAGAAACAGAAATCCGCTTATATGATTCAGTCGGTAGCACACGCCTTTGACATTCTGGAACAATTCAGAGACAAAGTGGAGGAACTTGGCATCACTGAATTGAGTAAGCGTCTGCGACTCAATAAAAACAGCGTATTCAGACTTCTTGCCACCTTGGAGTCCCGTAGTTTTATCGAACAGAACAAGGATACGGGAAACTACCGACTTGGACCCAAGAATCTGCAACTCGCACAGACACTCATCAAACAGCTGAAGCTCCACCACCATTCGATGCCGGTACTGAAATCGTTGACCGTTGATTGCAACGAAACCTGCTACGTGGCAGTGCTGAAAGGTTCGGACGTCGTCTACCTCGACACCGTTGAATCCACCCTTCCCGTTCGCATTGTTCCGAAGACAGGATTAATGCTCCCTGTCCATTGCACGGCAGCCGGCAAAGTGCTGCTTGCCGGTGCAATCGACAAAAAGCGGCAGATTTGTCCTCCGTTCATGGAATTCAGGCAATATACGCCGAATACCATCACCGATCGAAGCGAGTTCGATAACCAACTGGAAACAATAGCCAGACAAGGGTATGCCCTGGAAGATGAAGAACTGGATCTGGGAGTGAGGGGTGTTGCCGCACCTATTCGTGATTATACCAAGTGCGTAGTTGGCGCAATAACCGTTTCCGGCCCTGCCATCCGATTCAGCGAAGCAAGAATGCTGAATGAACTGGTTCCGATGGCCCAGAAAGCCGCCGCTGAGATATCTCTGCGGATCGGCTATTATTTGTCAGCTGTTGTCGCAAGGAATACCTGATCAAAATGACATCTCTTACGGAGAATTCCTCCCCTGATTAACTCCTTGAATCTCGCCCGAACATGCCCGCGGATTTCCTAAACAGCCGATTTACTATTCTGACTCGATGCTGCACTCATAGCTCAATCCATAACACATTGAAGGCATCGAATGAATGCGATCGGGTTCATTCGCGTCAACATGATGTGTAGAAAAAGGGCAGGTCCAGCAATTCCCGGTTAGCAAACGCCAATCCCGTGTAAAGCGGTCAAGTTTGCCTGGAGAACGACTTTCCAATCAAAATGTAGTCCAATTTGCAGTCCAGGTTCGCCTTTTCATGTCCCCGT
>JAJZTK010000166.1 GCA_021849045.1 Deltaproteobacteria bacterium
GTCCGGTGCCATCATCCTGGCCAAGAGCTCCCTTGCTGCCGGCATGTTCGGCCGCCTGGTGAAGGAGGTGGGGCTGGGCAAACTGTACCTGGCCATCGTCCCCGGCCAACTGCCGGACGCGGGAATCATCAATGCCCCGCTGGCCGGCAAGGAAGCGGTGACCCATTTCCGTTGTCTGTTCCAGGGTGCGGCCGGAGCGTTCCTGGCACTGGTCCCCCTGACCGGCCGGACACATCAGCTCCGCCGCCATCTCCAGCAGTTGGGACACCCGATCATCGGCGACCGCCGCTATGGTGGACCGACGCTCCCAGATAATCAGGGACACCTCCTCCATGCCTTTCTCCTCACGCTCCGGCATCCGGAAAACGAAAGGGAGCTGGGCATCACCGCCCCGCTCCCCCCTGGTTTCCTTTCGGCTCTGAAAATGCTCGCCGGCCGCTCCAGCGGCGAACTCCTCGCAACGCTGCCGCACCTCAGCCTGGCAGATATTTCCCGATAAGCAGGTCCAGGTTCTGCCGCGTCTCGGCAGGAATCACCTTCGGGTCGCTGATAACCGCGTACCGCAGGGCCGAGGCACAGGGACAGCTCCGCTCGGCCGCGATATCGGCCACCGCATGGCGGATGATGTTCTTGGCCGTGGCAACGTTGCGCTTGATAATCTGGATCACCGCCTCGACCGACACGTCCTCATGGGCGTCGTGCCAGCAGTCGTAATCGGTGGAGAGGGCAATGATGCCGTAGCAGATCTCCGCTTCCCTGGCCAGCTTGGCCTCGGTCAGGTTGGTCATGCCGATGACGGAGGCCCCGAGGCCGATGTACATGAACGACTCGGCGCGGGTGGAAAAGGCCGGTCCCTCCATGCAGACATAGGTCCCGCCTTTATGAACCGTTGCACCGGCCCGCTGGGCAGCGTCGAACAGGACATTGGAAAGCTGGGCGCAGACCGGATCGGCAAAGGCCACGTGGGCCACGACACCGTTGCCGAAAAAGGTATCCGCCCGGACCCCCTTGGTCCGGTCGATGAACTGGTCGGGAATGACGATATGACCCGGCACAATGGCCTCTTTCAGGCTGCCCACCGCGGAAACGGAGATGATCCGCTCGACCCCCAGCTTCTTCATGCCGTAAATGTTGGCCCGGTAGTTCACCTCTGACGGCAGCAGGCGATGCCCACGGCCATGCCGCGGCAGGAAGACCATACGCACCCCGTTGAGAATGCCGGTGACGAACTCGTCCGACGGCTCGCCAAAGGGTGTCTCCACCCGCACCGTCGTAACCTCGGCCAATCCCTCCATCTCATACAGTCCGCTCCCGCCGATTACCCCTATTGCCTGTTCAGTCATGGTGCCTCCTTTTCGTTTTCACTTTTCACACTGCTCCGCTTCTCCAGCTTCCCTTTCAACTGTCCGCACGCCGCCGAGATATCCCCTCCCCGGCTGTCCCGGGTGATGACGGTTACATGCCTGTCGATCAGATACTTGTGGAACGCGTCGATGGCCGCGCGGGTCGGGGACTTGAAATCGCACCCTTCGTGCTCGTTGAACGGGATCAGGTTCACCTTGTTGGGGATATCGCTGATGAGCCGCAGAAGCCGCCTGGCGTCGTCCAGCGTGTCGTTGACCCCGCCGAGCATGACGTACTCGATGGTGATCTTGCGCCGCGACGGCAGCGGAAATGCCCGACACGCCCTGAGCAGCTCGGCCAGGGGATACCTGCGGTTCACCGGCATGATCCGGTTGCGCAGTTCGTCGGTGGTGGCATTGAGGGAGACGGCCAGATTGACCGTGACCCGCCGCCCCAGCTCAATCATCTCGGGTACCAAGCCGCTGGTGGAAACCGTCACCCGGCGATTGGAGAACTGCAGACCGTTGCCGTCGATCAGTATCCGGATCGCCCGGACCACGTTGTCCAGGTTATGGAGCGGTTCCCCCATCCCCATGAACACGATATTGCGGATATCGGCATCACGGCGCACCGCGCAGACCTGGTTGACGATTTCCGCCGTCGTCAGGTTGCGGGTCAGTTGGAAGGTGCCGGTGAGACAGAACTCGCAAGCCATGGCGCACCCGACCTGGGAGGAGATGCACAGGGTATTGCGCCCTTCGTCCGGGATCAGGACCGACTCGACCGCTTCTCCGTCTGCCAGGGTGAAGAGGTATTTGCGGGTGCCGTCGTCCCCCACCTCCACCGCCTCCGGTGTCAGGTTGCTGACGCAGGCGGTCGTTTCCAGTTCCTGACGCAACTCCTTGGAGAGGTTGGTCATTTCGGCAAAAGAACAGGTATCCCTCTGGTAGAGCCACTTGAAGATCTGGGTGGCACGGAAGCGTTCCTTCCCTTTGCCGGCAAGAAACTGTTCCAGTTCGGGAAGGGTAAAATTCTTAAGATCAGCGAGATTCGGCATGGTCTCCTACGAAAAAAGCCCTTCCGGAGAAGGGCTCAATGGATACGGCGCTGCTGATGCCAACTATACCAGCTCCAAGGCACTGAAGAAGTAAGGGATTTCAAAGGCGGCCGTCTCCGGGGCATCGGACCCGTGGGCAGAGTTCTCCTCGATGTTCTTGGCAAACTCCTTGCGAATGGTGCCGGGCTCGGCATTGGCCGGGTTGGTGGCTCCCATCAGGGTCCGCCAGTCGGCAATGGCGTTCTCTTTCTCCAGGGCCATGACGATCACCGGGCTTCTGGACATGAAGGCGCACAGATCGTTAAAGAACGGACGCTCCTTGTGAACGTAATAAAAGCCTTCGGCCCGGGCCTTGGTCAGGTGGATCTTTTTCATCCCGACGATGCGAAATCCAGCATCCTCGATCTTGGTGAGAATCTTGCCGCTGAGGTTGCGTTCCACCGCATCGGGCTTGATTATGGCAAATGTTCTTTCCATTTGTTCCTCCACGCAGGTACTAAAGGTAATTTAACCGAATATTGCCGTTTACCATGTGGCATTCGCTTCTGTCAAGTGGCTTCAAATAGCGCGAACAAAAAAATAGCCCACGGCAATCCGTGGGCTATTTTGCTCCCCTTGAGGGGGAAGTCCTTACTTCTTCTCAGCCGGAGCGGCCGGAGCAGCAGGGGCAGCTTCCGGAGCCTTGGCAGAAGACATCGGCTTCTGAGCTTCAGGAGCCTTGGGAGCTTCAGCAGCCGGAGCCGGAGCTTCTTCTTTCTTCTTGCAGCCGGCAGCAAAAGAAAGGGCCAGGGTCAGACACAGTGCCAGAGAGATCATCTTTTTCATCGTTACATTCTCCTCTTTTTTTTGGTTACCAAAAGTACGCATCGCGTATGGTAGCTCGCACAACGAAGAGGAAATATACTAGCTTCCCCGGAAATGTCAATATTTTTTTAAAAAAAATATCCGCAATTATTTCGACGAGTTAAACAAACCACGCATACTGTATACGTAAACAATTATCATTAATACAGTAGGCGCTCCAGGGAAAATCGAGACAATTTTCAACAAGCCGCTTAACCACCCTTCACCAATCCTCTGCAGCCAGCACAGTCAGAATAGGCGCCTCGCTCTCTCCGCTTGCCAAACTCCGGCAGAATGTATTAAAGTGTCAATCCATTGGCAACCCTTCATCAAAGGAGCAGTAAATGTCCGACAAACTTTCTCGCAAGGACCAGCAACTCCTCCTCACCATCGCCCGCACGACAATCGATTCCTACGTTACCAGCAAGTCGCTTCCTGCTCTTCCTGAAGCAGATCCGGCCCTTGATGAGCAACGAGGCTGTTTTGTTACCATCAAGAAGGACGGCGCCCTGCGCGGCTGCATAGGAACTTTTACCTCCGACAAACCTCTCAACCAGACGATTCAGGAAATGGCCCTCTCCGCCGCAACCCGGGACCCGCGGTTTTATCCGATGAAACAAACCGACCTGGCGGACTACCATCTGGAGATTTCGGTCCTCTCACCTCTCAAAAAGATCGATTCCATTGATGAAATCATTGTCGGAAACCATGGGCTGTACCTGGAGAAAAATATCGCCCGGGGGGTGCTTCTTCCCCAGGTGGCAACCGAATTTGGATGGGACCGGGAAACGTTTCTCCGGCAAACCTGCCTCAAGGCCGGGCTCAGACCTGACGAATGGCAGGATGGCGTCACTATCTACATCTTCAGCGCAGACATTTTCAGCGACAACTGACAATCAACGGCTGGCTCGCCGTTACCATGCAGAAAAGGAAAAAGGGGAGACGCCGAGGCATCTCCCCTTTTTTCTGACAGCAGGCTACTGACTAGGAAAGCTTGCGGCCGCCTTCGGCTGCCCACTTCTCCAGCATAGCGGTCGTAACGGACTTCGGACGCTCAAGAGCGTAGCCGAGACCACGGTCCCAGGTAATGTTAGCCATGCAACCAAGGGCGCGACCCACACCGAAGAGGACGGTGTAAAATTCGAACTCGGTCAGGCCATAGTACATCTGGATGACGCCGGACTGGGCATCAACGTTCGGCCAGGGGTTCTTGGTCTTGCCGTGCTCGGTGAGAACGCCAGGGGCAACCTCGAAGATCATGGAGATAACCTTGAAGAGCGGATAGTCTTTGAGGCCCGGGGTGTTGAGGCAGAACTCACGCTGTGAAGTGTAGCGCGGATCAGTCTTGCGGAGAACGGCGTGGCCGTAACCCGGGATGACCTGACCGGCATTGAGGGTATCCCAGAGCGCGGCTTTGATCAACTCTGCGGTAGGCTCTTTATCCTTGCAGTACTTCTCCTGGAACTTGAGGGTCCAGTCGAGCACTTCCTGATTGGCAAGGCCGTGCAGCGGACCGGCGAGGCCGTTAAGACCTGCGGAGTATGCGTAGTAGGGGTCGGACAGGGCAGAGTGAACCAGATGAGTCGTGTGGGCGGAAACGTTGCCCGACTCATGGTCGGAGTGAAGGATGAAGTACATACGGGCAACATCCTTGTACTCTTCTTTCTGGCCTATCATATGGGCGAAGTTTGCACCCATATCAAGCGTCGGATCGATGGCAACCTGCTTGTCGCCACGATACTTGAGGTTGTAAATAAAGGCGGCAATGATGGGGATACGGGCAACGACATCACACGCATCTTCATAAACATATTCCCAGGCAATGTTCTTGTTGAATTTGCCTGAATTGTAGAAACCGGCAAACTTGGAGTCTTTCTGCAGAGTCAGGATGCCGACGGAAAGCATGACCATCGGATGACTGTCACGCGGCAGGGCGCGGATTGCATCAAATACGTACTGAGGAACGTTCTGGCGGGTCTTCCACTCGGCAACTACTTCGTCAACCTGAGCCTGTGTCGGCACGTCACCGGTAAGGAGCATGTACCAGAAAGACTCGACGGTCGGATACTTTGACCCCGGAGCCTTTGGCAACGCCTCGAACGTCTCGGGGATGGTCTTGCCGCGGAAGCGGATGCCTTCCTGCGGATCGAGGTAGGAGATGTCGGTTACGAGGCTACGGATGTCACGGGCGCCACCGATGCACTGGTCGATGGTGACCTGGTCGATGATGACCTTGCCGAATTCCTTGGTGAGCCGGGTGGTACGGGGGCGGAACTCCTCAATCTTCTGCTTAAGCGTTTCCTTAAGTGCCATGGTGCGTGCTCTCCTTTCATGGATGATGGTGGGTGCCATGCTGAGACTTCTCCAGACTAACCGAAACGAGTGAACTCCCTCCTTTCTGTTTTCATGAATGCTACCGTAAAGCTGTATGCACTGCGACCAGATAAAACGGTCATTAAGGACGAGCAGGACGCTCTTAGGGGGAGGCGCGTTATCTCTTACGGAATACTGTATACAAAATTTTGCTCACATATAGCATCGTACCAAATTAAGATCAACAAAAATTTATTATTCAGCAATTCAGAGCACCACCAACTCGGCGGGCGAGTGGGTAAGCTGCCTGAGCAGGCCGTCGTCGGCCAGATAGAAGGTGTCTTCAATCCCCACCGCCCCTTCCCCGGGGAAGACCACCTTCGGCTCAAAGGCAAAGACCATTCCCGGCTCAAAGAACTGGTCGCCGATCCCCCTGGCGATGAACGGGTACTCGTCGATTTCAATGCCGACGCCGTGGCCAATGAAGGAAACCTGACTCCCCGTCAACCCCATGAAGGACTCGCCATGCCCCATACTGACGGCCATGGCGAGACATTCGTCATATACCTCTCCCCAGGAGGGCCTGGCCGGCACCAGTTCCTTCATCCGCTCCAGGATCTTCACCATATCGTCGTAAGCCTTCCGCAGCTTCGTGGACAGCCCGCCGATGGAGAATATGCGGGTCTGGTCGACAAAGTAACCGTCACAGCACCCTGAGATATCGACGACAATCGGTTCGTGCCGCTCGATCGGCTTGAAACTCGCCCCCTGACCGAATGACGGTCCCACCCCGAGCCCCCCGAGGGGGGTGTCGCTGTATGCAGGAACAGCGCTGTCCGCGCCGGAAAAGGTGTGACCGAAGACCAACCCGCCATTGAAGGCTCGCATCCGCACCAGCCCCTGATGCCCTTCCCGTCGGGATACGTATTCCAGCTCGGCCGTCAGCTCAAGATCGGTCATCCCCTCACGGGCAACTTCTGAGACCCGCTGATAGACCTTGTGCACCTGATCGGCGGAATCCTTGAGGAGATGGATCTCATAGGCACTCTTGATCATCCGCACCAGGCGGATCAGCGGGGTCGCATCACTGAACGCGGCCTCGGGAAACACAGTGCGGTAACGATCAAAAAAGGTAACCGGCAGCACATCCATCTCCAGGCCGATCCGCTTCGGCACCGGATAGCCATACTCGTTCAGAATGCGGGGGATCTCCTTCATGGAACCGAACGGAAGCACCTCCCGGAGCCCCGACTCCATCCGTGCCCGCAAGGCATCACGACGCACCATGTAGAGCGGCTGGCCATGGGCCGGCACATACAGGTTCCCGGTCTGGGTGGTACCGGTGAAATAAAAGAGATCGGCATTCTGAACGATAATGACCGCATCGAGCCCGACACCGGCCATCCGTTCCTGCAACCGCTGGCATCTGAATTCCAGTTCAGTGACCGGCGTTACCCGCATTTTCTTTGCTCCTTCGCGACTTTTTCCAAACGCCTGCGCCTACGGCCACCGAGAAACGACTCTTCAATGACGATGGCTACGAACAGAACGAGAAACAGTGCCCAAATAATCGCTATAGCCTTTACCATGCCTGCATCTCCGGTTCGGTTACCTGTGCGGCATGAGCCGGCACGCGAACTGTATACACAACTCTTTGCCCCCTGTCCAGAGCAAACCTGCATCCACCAGCATTTCAACAAAACCACTATGCTGACAGTCGTGATTTTAGCTTTTTTTTGACCGGGAAAACGGGTAGGGTTGCCCTCGGAGGACTCGACATGAGTGGTCGTATTTTTGAGCCGTCGACCATAGGCGGCTTCACCATTGTTCCGGAAGGGGCACCGACGCCGGACAATGGTATCCCGCTTTTTTTGGGGAAAAGGGGCGCCTTCGGCTCGGGCGAGCATGAAACAACCGCCTCCAGCCTGGAGGTAATGACAAGCCTTCCCGGGGTTGCCGGCGCCCGGGTCCTCGACCTGGGAAGCGGCACCGGCATCCTGGCCATTGCCTCAGCCAAGCTGCAGGCCGCTTCGGTTGTCGCGATCGACCTTGACTGGCGGGCAGCAACGTCCTGCCTCGATAACGTCCGGATCAACCGGGAAGAAAGCAGGGTGCTCACCGTCTGCGGCGAACTTGCCTGCCTGGCCAACCACCAGTTCGATCTGATCCTGGCCAACATCTATGCCGACATCCTCCTGGCAGTTGCCGACCAGTTGGTCAGCCTCACCCGCCAGGGCGGGAGCATTCTTCTCTCCGGTATCCCCCTCCAGGACAAGTACGACATCTGGCGTTGCTATGACAACCTGGGGTGCGAACTGGCGGACAGCAGGATCATGGAAGAGTACGTCACCTATCTCTGGCGGAAGAGATGATACGTAAAACGCCCGTCAGTGGCTGCTGACGGGCGTTTGAGAGTTTCTCGCAACGTTTCCGGGTCAGACGGAAGCAGACGCCTCATCCTCCAGATGCAACTCCTTGATCGCCATCTCCCGTAACTTGAATTTCTGGATCTTGCCGCTGGCGGTCATCGGGTAGCCGTCGACAAACTTCACGTACTTGGGGACCTTGTAGTTGGCGATCTTTCCCCGGCAGAACTCCTTGACCTCGTCCTCGGTCATCTCTACCCCCTTCTTGAGGATAATGGCTGCCATGACCTGCTCCCCGTACTTCCGGTCCGGGACCCCGTAGACCTGGATGTCGGAGACCTTCGGGTGGGTGTACAGGAATTCCTCTATCTCCTTGGGGTAGATATTCTCGCCGCCGCGGATGATCATCTGCTTGATCCGGCCGGTGATCTTGCAGTAACCGTTCTCGTCCATGATCGCCAGGTCCCCGGTGTGGAGCCAGCCGTCGCGGTCGATCACCTTGGCGGTCTCTTCCGGCATCTTGTAGTACCCCTTCATCACCATGTAGCCGCGGGCACAGAGCTCACCCTGCTTGCCGGGCGGCAGGGTGGCGCCGGTTTC
>JAJZTK010000167.1 GCA_021849045.1 Deltaproteobacteria bacterium
TTCTTATTGGGGGGGAGGTCCACGCTGACGCAGTCATGAAGCCCCTCGAACGAGGGCATCCGCGTGTTCACTTCAATGATGATCTTCTCTGCCTGCGTTACGATTTCGGGGATGAGGCCGACGGAGAGGGTCGGCACAATGGCCCCCTCCTCGGTGATGCAGCTGGCCTCGATGATCCCCAAGTCGATCTTGCCGCTGTCCAGCGAGTAGAAGCCGTAGCCGAAGTCCTGGGCGAACATGGAGAGGTGCCGGTCGCCATAATCGACTCTCCCCTCGTTGATTGCCCTCCTGATCGTGGCGCCCAACTGATAGGCCCAGCGCTGGTCTATCATGCCGGCGTTGGACCAGAGTTCGTCGAGCTCCGCACCGATCGAGGCACCGGTGAAGACGTTGAACCGCATCTTCCCTGCCAGGCCGTTACGTTTCACATGTGCGGCCAGCAGTTCCGGCACCAGCTTGGGATTGCCTTCGGCAAAACCCGAAAACCCGAGATTCATGCCGTCCCTGAAAAGGGGGATGGTCTCTTCGGCGTCAACGATCTTTTCGTGGAGCCGCACATCCCGGATACGTCCCAGCAATTCTGCAGATGGATTTGCTGCCATAGACTGCCTCCCGTTACCTTCATGAGCATTGCTGGCGTTGTCGGCGACCAGCACCGACACAGCTAACGTTGTTATGAAACAATAAGGCAGTTTATGTGCCAACGTATCCATTAAAGCCAATACAGCTTCAACTATTCAAAATAATTTAGATATTTATCTGCAATTTGAATATAAACTTATTTTATAACGCAAAGCAGATAATTTACCTCCAACATACTGGAGGTCAGACCAACGAAAGAATATCGCCAGAAAGGGGGAAGCTTCTTGATATTGCGGGGATTATTAATTAAAGCGGAGAGGCAGTAGCGTTATCCAATATACTGGAGGTCTCCAAAATATTGGACACCTCAGGAAGCAGGAAAGGGGTATTTGCGCTGTACCCCCAATTTTTTCATCTTCGCATCCAGGGTGGTAGGCTTCACCTTGAGGATTTCCGCCGCGCCATGCCTGCCCCGAACGCGCCAGCCGGTGCTTTCCATGACGGAAACGATATGCATCCGCTCGATCTCTTCGAGGGACTTCCCTGAAGCGGCCATGGTTGGACTGTCCGGCAGGTCGACGACAAGCGTCGTGCTGTTGTTCAGGATCATGGCCCGTTCGATCATGTTGCGCAGCTCCCTGATGTTTCCCGGCCAGGGATACTGCTCCAGGGCGTCCATGTTCTTCTTCGGTATCCGCTCGATGGCCTTGCCGAATATCGCGCCGAACTCCTTCACCGTGGCCCAGACCAGCAGCGGGATATCCTCGCTCCGCTCCCTGAGCGGAGGCAGCGACAGGGGAAAGACGTTCAGCCGGTAGTAGAGGTCCTCCCGGAACTTTCCCGCCTTGACCTCTTTGGCCAGGTCGCGGTTGGTGGCAGCAATGACCCGGACATCGACATTGACCGGCTTTGTGCTCCCCAGCCGCTCGAACTGCCCTTCCTGGAGCACCCTGAGCAGCTTCGACTGCAGTTCCAGCGGCAGCTCACCGATCTCGTCGAGAAAGATCGTCGAACCGCTGGCCGCCTCGAAACGCCCTATCTGCGCGGCAAAGGCCCCGGTATACGCCCCCTTTTCGCGCCCGAACAGCTCCACCTCGATCAGCGACGCAGGGAGGGCCGCACAGTTGACCTTGACCATGGTCCGCCCCTTGCGGCCGGACAGATTGTGGATGGCACGGGCGATCAGCTCCTTGCCGGTACCGGTCTCGCCGAGGATTAGCACCGTGGAGTCGGTTGCGGCAACCTGCTCTACCTGCAACAGCACCTTCCTGATGGCCGCCGACTGACCGATGATCTCCTCATGTTTCTGCTCGATCTGGATCTGGTCCCGCAGATAGTGATTTTCCGCCTCCAGTCGGTTTTTCAACTCGCCGATCTCTACCAGCGCCTTCTGAATCTTCTCATCCGCCCGTTTCCGTTCCAGGGCGTTCTCGAATATGTCCGACAGCAGCCGGATCCGCTGAATCAGCAGGTCATACCATTCCCGTTTCACCCGGGATGAGACAAAAGAGATGATGCCGTAGTTGATGCCACCCACCTGCAGCGGTACGAAAAGCATGGACTTGACCCCCAGGCCGGTCAGGTATTTCTTTTCACGCCACTGATCATCGGGCAGTTTATCGGTGTCCGATATCCTGCATATCTCGCCACGCCGCCACATATCCATCCAGACCGGAACAGCGTCCTGAATGACCACGGGAGGATGCAGGATGCCGGGAAGGGCGTACGAATGGGTGAGACGCATCACGCCGTCATCGGGCGAGACGTGCCAGACCGTGCCCCGGTCGAGGTCCAGGAATTCTACGATCTTGTGCAGACCGTCCTCAATTTTTCCATCAACCTCGCTGACCGGCAGATTGATGAAGGCCGCCGAGAGGTCCAGGAGCAGGGCCTCGAACTTGAGCCGCTCCTCCATCGCCTCGTCCTTCACTTTCTGCTGGGTGATATCGTGGACAACCGCACTGACTCCCTTCACGACCCCATCTCCCGACATGAGGGGGTAGCAGCTGATCAGCCACCACCCAGGCGCCGGGGTATCGTCCGGGGTGGCAAGCGACACCTCTGTCTCGAACTCTTCGACCGGTGCGCCACGCTCGATGACCCGCCGCACGAGCGGCTCCAGCTCCGCTGCCGTGTCGGGGTTGACCTCCTGAAGCGTCCGGCCCGCATGCTCCGCCACAGACGCGCCGTTGATTGCGGCCATCCGTTCGTTTACCTGCACGTAGCGCAGCGCCGGGTCCAGGATGAAGAGACCGTCCTTCCCCAGCTGCGCCAGCCTGGCAAACTCATCTCTAAAAAAATCTTCCCCGGAGAACGGTCCGTCAGACGTTGGGTTCATATGGGCACCTCAATTCATTGAGCAAACAGCTCAAGCTGTCCGGTCTCCATCCCGGCCTTTCCTTGCCCCTTTCCGCTCCGCCCGCCGGCCTTGGTAACGAGCCGTCCCGGTATCTCCCCGACGAAACGGGAGAGCTGGCGCGGCCCGGTACCCGCCCACGGCCTGATGGCCGAGCTTGTCACTACCAGCCGCTCCCTGGCACGGGTGAGGCCGACATAGAACAGCCGTCGCTCCTCCTCGATATCCGACTCCCCCATGAGGGTGCAGGGGAGGAGCCCCTCCTCGGCCCCGGCCAGGAAAACCACCGGAAACTCCAGCCCCTTGGCGGCATGGATGGTCATGAGGGCCACCGCCTCGGCACGCTCGTCATAGACCGTGGCCAGGGACAGCTGGCGCAGGTGGTTACCGAAGGAGGGAAGGTCACTGCCGAAGCTGGCAGAGAGCGTAAGCAGCCGCTCCGCAGCCCCTTCGCTCCCGTTGATGCCGAGAAACTCCAGCGTCCCGGCCAGGGCAGAGGCAATTCCGGTTGCAGCCACCTCGGCAAGGAAACGCTGAAGCTCGTGACGCAGCCCCCCGAGTGCGGTCAGGGCCGCCGGCGGGATCTCCACCCCGGTCAACAGGGCGAGGAAGTCGCCGTTCAGGGGGAGTGACGCCTCCAGATGATCCACGGTGGCGGGACCGATGCCGGGGAGCGCAGAGGCCAGGAGCAGCCAGTCGGCAATCTCCTCCGAGCCGGCTGCTGCCTGGATGAACCGGTAGGCCGGCCTGAGCGCCTTCCCCATGAAGAACGGGACGGCCCCCACCTGCTGGAACGGGATACCGCGCCGCTCCAGGGCCTGGCCGATCTCCTCCGTCTGCTTGCCGAGCCGGCAGAGAATGGCGAAGTCGCCGAAGCTCCGCCCCCGCCCCTCCTGGTCGCCGCCGCGGCCGGAGTTGAGGGAGAAGCTCTCCACCCCGCCCATCAGCTCCTCGATCCGGCGGACCATGAACTCGGCCTCGGCCGCCGGGGTCGGCGCGGTGTGGAGTTCGATGGCCCCGTTCCCTGCCACGGCTGCAGTGAGCGGCAGGTTGCTGCGCAGCCGGTTGTGGCTGATGACGCCGGTGGCGGCCTCGACGATCACCGGGCCGGAGCGGTAGTTGCGGACCAGGGAGAGCTCCCTGGTCTCGGGGAGGGAGGCGAGGCGAAAGAAAAAATTCAGGTCGCTGCCGCGAAAGCCATAGATCGCCTGGTCGGGATCGCCAATGGCAAAGAGCCGGGCAGGTCCGGCCAAAAGCTCCACCAGCGCGTACTGGCTGGCGTTCAGGTCCTGGAACTCGTCAACAAAGAGATGACCAACCTGTGAGGCCACCCGCCCCTGCAGGTCGGCATCCGCGGTGAGTCGCCTGACAAAGGTGGGGATGATCCCGTCCAGGTCGATCGCCTTCAGCCGCGCCAGCTCGCCAAAGTAGCGTTGGATCGGCTCCGGCGTTCCCGGCAGCGCCCCATCAATGCCGTAACGCTCCACGAACTCCGCTATATCCCCACTGATCGCTTCCCGCCGGGTAGTGCTGAGTTCGGGGAAGAGCCGCTTCAGGAGCCGCTCGCGGCTCTCCGGCCCGACCACGGTCAGCTCAGGAGCCCCCTTCTTCAGCCAATCCAGACAGAAACGATGAAAGGTGCCGACGAAGAGCCGTTCGCCGGCCGGCCCAACCGCGGCCACCAGCCTGGCGCGCAGTTCATCGGCCGCCCTGGCGGTGAAGGTGATGGCACAGATCCGGGCAGGGTCGGCACCCTGCTCCAGAAGGGATGTCAGGCGGGCCACCAGGGTGTAGGTCTTGCCGGTGCCGGGTCCGGCGGCGACGAGGATCTTTTCCCCATCGCTCTTGATCGCCTCTTCCTGTTCGGGGTTGGGCCCACTGGCTGCCGGCTCGGTCAGGCCGACATCTCCCCCGCAGGTCGCCACCGGCGGCAGCGGACCGGAATCAACCTTCTTCTTCCGTCCCCGGCGGGGCGCGCTGTCACCGAACAGGTTTCCCTGGCCGGCCAGCCGCTCCAGTTCCCCTTCCTCGAAGACCCGTATCACCCCGAACTCACCGTCGTACCCGGGCTGGCGGATCACCTTCACGTCCCGGACCCGCCTTACCGCCTCCCCAAGGAGCGGCGCATGGCGGGCAATCTCGTCGAGCGGCGCCCGCAGGAGAAGGCCGAACTCGGAACCGAAACGCTCGATGATCCGTGCGTACTGGCGCATCACCTCCTTGGCGGCCGGACCGACGCCGAGCAGCTCGCCGAGCATTTCCGGGAGCGGGATCAGACTGTGGAAGCCCGGCGCGCCCGGTCCATAGAGCGGCTCTTCCCGGTCTGCCAGTTCCATGACCCGGTGATGCACCCCGACCGTGACCGGCCGGCCGCAGACCGGGCAGCGTAGCCCCAGTCTCCGGGTTTCATGCGGGTCGAGGCAGACCTTGCAGTCCCGGTGGCCGTCGAAGTGATACTTCCCTTCTTCCGGGAAAAACTCGACGGTGCCTACGAACGTCTCGCGCCGGTTCCCCCTGATGGCGTCGCGCAGGGAATAGAAGTCGAGACCGGTATTGAAGAGATTCGCCTCGCGGCCGAGCTTCTGGGGGGAGTGGCAGTCGGAGTTGGAGATGAGGCTGAAGCGGTCCAGGGACGAGATCAGCCGGTTCATCTCCGGGTCAGAGGAGAGCCCGGTCTCCAGGGCAAAGACGTGGGGTGTCAGGTCGCCGTAGCACTCCTCGATGGCGTCGAAACCCGACTTTGAGCCGAACAGGGAGAACCAGGGGGTCCAGATATGGGCAGGCACCAGGAATCCATCCGGCGCCTGTTCCAGGAGGATCTCCAGCAGGTCGCGGCTGTCGAGTCCGAGGATCGGCCGGCCGTCCGATTCGATGTTGCCGATGGCGGCGAGCCGCGCGTTGATCCGCTCGGCCGAGGCGAAGTCCGGGACGTACAGGAGGTTGTGGACCTTTCGCACCTGGCCGCCGCGCTTGTAGATGCTGCTCACCTCGGCGGTGAGGAGGAAGCGGATCGGGGCCTCCGCTAGCGCCACTCCCGGCAGGGGGGAGGCCAGCCGCGATTCGTCCCGCAGGCGGAACAGGCCGGGCTCGGCCGGCACCAACTCCTCCTTCAGGCATTTCTGCCAGCCGGGATGGGTGAAGTCGCCGGTGCCGACGACCTGGATACCCTTGATTCGCGCCCAGGCAGCCAGCCCGGCCAGGGTACTCTCCCGGCTGGTGGCCCGGGAAAAGGGGGAGTGGATATGGAGGTCGGCGATGTAGTTCATGAAAGATCAACGCGGGTTGCGGTGTCAGTGAGCAGCGACTGCAACTCTTCGGCAATTCGAGCCTTGGCCCGCATCAACCCATAACTCCAGAAGCCATAACGGCCATCGGCATTCACAGCAGCAACCCAGCGTTTAGCCGCCTGGACCTTTGTGTCGATCCGTTCATCGAACCCTTTCGTTTCAACAATCAGGTACCGCTCATCGGGAGTCTCCAGCCTCACGATAAAATCCGGGAGATAATCGTGGGTTTGACCTTCATGAACGTACGGAATACTGAAGCCGAGGCCGCTGTTCTTGACAAAGCTCTTCACAGCCGGATGGTTGTCCAGTGCGTATGCCGCGACGCGCTCCCATTGCGAGTCGGGGACCACGTAGTTGACGTGACTCCTGTTGACGGCAAAGGGTTCCCGGCGGGTAACGTACTCCACTTCGGCTGTCGAGCCCGGTCCACGATGCCGCTCGACACGGATACTCTCACGACAGCCGCCGACCGGTTCGATGTTCTCGAGAAGACATTCCACCATCAACCCATAGTAGGGAGCGAGAAAGACGTCGGCATCGGTCGCCGGACGGCAGGCATCGACCTTCTCCTTCACGAAACGAGCGACGGCCGCAACGAATTGGGGATAGAGTACTGCGGGATGGATCGTGCTCTCCGCCTGATCGAGATAGACTTTCACCAATTCCTTGGCAGTCAGCGCAATGCGTGATTGCAGGCGATGTTCGGACCGATAGGCGGCAAGCGATGCCGTATCGAGCTTGCCGGGACCGTAAAGAGTCGGACGACCCTGATTGGTGGGAAGCCCGGCCTTCATCTCCACTTCGGGCGGAATCCGCGTTGGGTCAATCGTCAATTTTGGGATGCGTTCCCAGTCAAAGCTTAACATGGCGCACGGCTCGAAAGTGTACCCTTCGACCCGCGGAAAGCGGATCTCCAGTTGCGCCCGTTCCGGCAAGGCTCTCACCCGCCAGGTTTTCACCGGTGGCCGCGGCGGCCCGCCTTTATTAGCCTTGAACGGAACGACCTGGAAGGGGACGCCGAAAATCTGCGCCACCTCTTCGCCCAAACGCTCCTCAATACCGTCTCCTTCAGTTTCGTAGCTGGCCCGGCGTAGGCCACGCCCGACCACCTGTTCGCAGAGAAGCTGAGACATGAATGGCCGTAAGCCCACGATATGGGTGACGGTATTGCAGTCCCACCCCTCGGTGAGCATACCGACACTGACGATGGCGCGCACATCCCGACCCGGCGGATGGAGCGGCTTACCGAGTTTTTCGGCCAGGGCAGTGAAACCCTCCGGACAGATCGGGCTTCCTTGCCGGTCCTTCGGCCAGTCGAGGCGGCCGACCGTGTCGAGAGTCAGGCGCATCCAACGGTTCAGGTCCGATTTTGCCTCTCCTGAATCGGTCTCCGCAACCACGGTGGAATCAACGCGGATCGTGTTGATCTCCCCACCTTTGTTGCGAAAATCGCTCAAGCCCGACGACGGAATACCTGGGGGGGGATTGTCCTCGGCCAGCCAGTCATAGACAAGCTTCGCCAGCCTGGTGTTCTTGCAGACGAGGATGAAGACCGGCGGGCGCGGGTCAATATTGTTCTCTTTCCATTCACGCGCCAGTTGCTGCCACAGCCCCCCCAGCATGGCAATCGGTGTACAGGCATAACGCAGGATAGCCTCCGGCTTGGCGGCACTCTTCTTCCCGCCCCGTTCGGAAGGCTTCAGTTGTGGCAAAATCCAGCGCCAGATATTGAAGTAACCGGGAATCGACTGCCCCGACATATCGCGCACCGCGAATTGGGGAATCTTGGTCAACCCCGACTCGATGGCCTCCATAAGGTCAAAACTGGAGACGACCCAAGGGAAGGGACGGTTGGCCTGCTCGCCGACCCGGCCCAGGAAATAGGGGGTCGCCGAAAAGTCGAGACAGACATTGATGCCTGCCTGCTTATGGACACGGTCAAGCCCCTCCACCCAGACAGTCGCCTCCTTATAGTACTCCTCCCACCCTTCGTCATCGGCCTCTTCGAAGTCGTCCGGCTCTTCCGAACGGATGCGGTAGGCATGATGCGCCTCGTCATTGAGGACCAACACGTTTGCCTTGCGTCCAGCCTTTATGTCGAGGACCCGGGCCAACCAGGCGGCGTCCGACTCCACATACCGGGTGCTGACCACCTGCGCCCGCACCAGCGCGCCGCTCTCGTCGGTTTCGTCCCTGACCACTTCCAGCAGACCGGCTGCCACCTGTCGCTGGTAATCGGCCAGGGTCAGATAACGGGTGCCGCGCGCCGTGGTGCTCTTATCAAGATCGGA
>JAJZTK010000168.1 GCA_021849045.1 Deltaproteobacteria bacterium
GGTAGTAGACTATTACGGCGAGGACGAGCCGATCGAGCTCGGCCCCGACGAGAACATGCACGACGTGATGATCGAGATGATCGCCCGCCAGTCGGTGAAACGGGGGTACCTGCTCGGCAACGGCATCATGTCCAGCAAGCGGATCGGGATCAACCACAAGGAGTACGGGGTCACCTCCACCGGGGTCATGACCTTTGCCGAAATCACCATGGAGGCACTGGGGATCGATATCCGCACCGAGCCGTTCTCGGTGAAATTCACCGGCGGCCCCAACGGCGACGTGGCGGGCAACGCCCTGCGGATCCTCCTGGAGCGGTGCCCGCAGGCGAAGATCAAGCTGATCCTGGACGGGACCGGCGCCATCTTCGATCCCGAGGGGCTGGACCGGGAGGAGGTGGGGCGGCTCGTTCTGGCCCACGACCTGGACGCCTTCGATCCTGCCCGACTCCACCCCGGCGGGTTCATCCTCTACCGCCGGCACCAGCGGACCGAAGGGCTCAGAGAGCTGTTCAAGCGGGTCGTCGGCATCGACTCCGGTCCCGAGGAGCAGTGGGTCACCATGGACGAATTCCACCGGGAGTTCAGCACCCTGATCTTCTCGGTGCCGACCGACCTGTTCATCCCGGCCGGCGGGCGGCCGGAAACCATCGACAAGGACAACTGGCAGCGGTTCTTCCGTGAGGACGGCACCCCGACCACCCGGGCCATCGTGGAGGGTGCCAACTCCTTCATCACCCCCGAGGCACGGACGCAGATGCAGCGGCGGGGGATCGTCATCATGCGGGACGCCTCGGCCAACAAGTGCGGGGTCATCTCCTCCTCCTACGAGATCATCGCCAACCTGCTCCTGAGCGAGGCGGAGTTCCTGGGCAACAAGGAGCGGTATGTGGCCGACGTGCTGGAGATCCTGGAAAAGCGGGCAGGGGACGAGGCGCGGCTGATCCTGCGCCGCCATCGGGAGCCGGGGTGCACCCTGCTCTATACCGAGATCTCCGACGCCATCAGCCAGGAGATCAACGCCCACTATAGCCGGTTGTTCACCTTCTTCCAGCGTAACCCCCACCTCTGCGAGGAGCCGCTCTTCCGCCAGGCGATCCTCGACCACCTGCCGCGGCTGTTGCGGGAGGAGCCGCTCTACAGCTCCCGGGTGAAGAATCTGCCGGCCAAATACCGGTTCGCCATCCTGGCGGCGGAGATCGGGTCGTCGCTGGTCTACTGCGGCGATCGGGAGGCTGATTTCGAGGAGATGCTCAAGGGACACCTGGCCAGGAAGATGGCGCGGCAGGAAATACCAGCACGTTGAGGAGGTTTTGACTATGTCACTGAAAGAAATTCTCGTTGTCCTGGACAATTCGCCGCAATGCGCTTCGAGGCTGGAACTGGCAGTCGCTCTGGCCCGGCAGCACGGTGCGAGCCTGGCAGGACTGTATGTTATCACCCACCCCTTCTACGAACCGATGCATGACGATGTGCAGGCGAGGGCGGCGGAGGTTCAGGGAATGTTCGAGTCCGTGGCTGGCCGTGATGGGGTTGTTGCCAAATGGATCGGGGTGGAGTGGAACGTGGTCGGCGTCACCGTGGCGGAGATAGTCAACCTCCACGCCCACTACGTTGATCTGGTTATCGTGGGCCAGGACCAGCAGGGTGATGTGGACGGCAGCGTCCCGCACGGTCTCCCCGAGCGGGTGATCCTGGGGTCGGGGCGGCCGGTTCTCATTGTCCCGTATACCGGCAGCCATCTCATCATGAGCGAACGGCCCATGATCTCCTGGAAGGCCGGTCGGGAATCGACCCGGGCCGTCAATGACGCGCTGCCGCTTCTGCAGTACGCCGGGGAAGTATGTGTGCTGGAGGTGAATACCGGGGACGCCGGCAATAAAGCGGGCCGGTGGCTTTGCGAGCATCTGGCTGCCCACGGCATCAAGGCCCAGTCGAAGGATGTTGCCGCTACGGATATCGGCATCGGCGATGTGCTGTTGAACCGGCTCGCCGTGGAAGGAAGCACGCTCCTTGTCATGGGGGCATTTGCGCACGTACGTCTCGGGACACCGACGCTGGGCGACGTGGCGCGTCATATCCTCAAGCATATGACCGTGCCGGTGCTCATGTCGCACTGAGCTGATGCAGCCGGCTGCCTTCATAACCCCTCCCGGCCTCCCCTTAGCTTAAGGGGAGGAGTGATGGAGGCATTCCCCCTCTTAAGTTAAGAGGGGGTGAGGGGGAGTTATGTAACGTCGCTGAATAGTTACCAACAAGTTCGAGGTTTCGGCCCATGTGCCGGAACAATAGCAGTGATGCGCTGTGGCAACCACCCGTGTTGCAGCCTTCTTTGAGCCGGATATCTCCATTCGGGTGGGAGTGGAGCGTCCGGTACTAGGTACTACACATCAAGGAGGCTAGAATGAAGTGTTTGAAACATGCAGTGACGGTTGCTGCGGCCTGCACAGTGGCCGTAGCAACGGCAATCCCGTCTATGGCGCTGGAAAACGAGTTCCATGGCGCATACCGGATGAAGACGTTTGTCACCAATTTCGACGATGGCACCATCACTCAGTACGACCCTAGCGGCGCGGACAAGAAGGCCCCGACCAACAGCTACGTAGAGCAGAGGATCCGGCTCAAGTACTCGGCCAAACTGAACGATGATTTCAAGCTCAAAACCGACTTCAAGATCGATACCCGTTGGGGTAACGGCGCCTACGATACCAAGCGCAGGCTGGGTGGGGGGATCGGCAGTGACACGGTAAACCTGGAAACCCGGGCAGCCTACCTGGATTTCAATCTTCCGGTTGGCGGGGTCAACGTCAAGCTGGGGATCCAGCCATGGACGGATGCGTACGACGGCATCTTCGTCGACCCCGTGGGGATGGCCGGCGTGCTGGCCTCGACAACCGTCAGCGACCTGGCCCTCACCCTGGGGTGGTTCAGGCTGGACGATTCAGCCAATACCCCTTTCGGCCACAGCCCACGCGACCTCGTTGTCCTTGACGGGAGCTACACGGTCAACAAGGGGCTGACCATCGGCGGCAGCTACTACATGCTCAACGATCCGATCACCCAGGACACCAAGTACCTGGCCGGCAGTCCGAGAACCATTCCCACCGAGATAGTACATACGCTCGGGGTCAATTCCACAGCAAAGGTCGGTGTGGCCACGCTGAAAGGGTACCTCCTCTACCAGTTCGGTGATCTCACGGAGCTGGCGACCGGCAAGGAGCGCAGCATCAGCGCATTTGCCGGCGGCCTGAACGCCCGGGCCAAGCTGGACGCCGGGACGGTGAAGGGATCGTTTCTCTACGCCTCCGGCGACAGGGATTCCGGCGGCAGCAGGGCCTTCCGCGATGTGCAGGACCTGGACGGCGGCACCGAAACCGACTATTCGTCCGACATGAGGATACTGAGGAAAGACCAGTTCGCCGGGGCTTCCGGGAAATCGATCATCGCGACCATCAACAATCGCGACCAGGGGGTGATCTTCGGCTCGGCCGGCTATGATACCAACCTGAGCGAAAAGGTGTTCGCCGGGGCCAATGTGGGTTTTGCACTCGTGGCGGAAGAGAATGCCAGCAAACCGTTTAACCTTGCTACCGGAGTCAAAAATTCAAGCAACTACCTCGGGACGGAGATCAACGCCGCCATCGGGTACAAGCTCAACGCAAACGTAACGGCCAGCCTCCGCGGGGCCTACGTGATTCTCGGCGATTACTACAAAGGGGTTGCCGCTAACGGCGAGACTCCCAACGACCCGTATTCGACCAGCCTGATGCTGGTGTACAGCTTCTAACCGTGGGCAGCCGTGATGGCTGCCCCGCTTCAGTGACCCTATAACCGGATGGAGGTTTTATGAAAAGAATCGGATTGCTTTGCGTAATGGGGCTGCTCCTGGCAACGTCGATGCCGGCGGTCGCCCAGTTGACCACGACGGAGAAGAACGAGTGCCTGCTCAGCTCCCAGTCGTGCAAGAACGAGGCGGACAGCATCCAGAAGAAGATCAAGCTGCTGCAGAAGGAGATCAAGAAGGGTAAAACGGTCTATTCGGCCGAAGAGATCAAGAAGCTTCAGGCTAAACTGAAGGAAGCGAACGATATGCTCGACGACCTCCTCAAGGGGGGCGGGAAGTAGTTTATTGTTTGTCCGCACGTTCGGGGAATTTCCCCTGAACGGGCGGACAACGGTTCTGCTGGCGGAGGTCCGGTATGAAGATGCGCTCGTTATTTGTTGTCCTGCTGCTGGGCCTGGTCTTCCTGCCGGTGGCCGGCGCCGGCCAGATCAGGACGTATGTCGCTGAATTCAAGGTGGTGGGGGCGGAACATCCGGACGAGATGAAAGGGCTGCTGCCCGATCTGCTCGGTTCGCGTCTGAACAGAGGTGGGGTCACGGTCGTCGGGACGCGTGCCGACGCCGATGTCGTGGTGACGGGCCGCTACACGCAGGCCGGAAAACTTTTCAGCCTGGACGCCGTGGCCAGTGACGCATCGGGCAAGACGGTAGGGCGGGACTATGTGGAAGGGGACGACCAGGGGCAGCTGCTCCCGGCCCTGGGGAAGCTGGCCGCCGGGCTGGCAGCGCAGATCACTGCATCCTCGGCCGACAGGGCGTTGCCGCAGACGGTTCCGGTCGCTCCCGTCAGTCGGGCAGGCGACAGCCTCGGACCACCGCCGGCCGGCATGGTCGCTGGGGGGCAGGAGCGGCCACGGGAACCCGGTGGCTCAGTCAACGGCTGACCGGGAGTTTCATCGGCATTGCCCCTGGCCGCCGGTTCGAAAACGGAGAGCGTGAGCTTTTCGTCGCCGGCGGACACACCCTCAAGCTGTTCCGGACCGGTAAGGAGCTGCGGCAGGTTGCCGAGGTTTCGTTCCCGGTTGACGAGCAACTGCTCGGCGTGGACAGCGCCGATCTCGACGGAGACGGCAGGCCTGAAGCGTATGTGACGATATTCAACGGCGATGCACTGGTGTCCCAGGTCTGGGTGGTCAGGGATGACACCCTGGTGAGGAAGGCCGACAGGCTCCCCTATTTCTTCCGGAGCATTGCCCTGGACAACGGGAGCGTGAAGCTGTACGCCCAGGAGATGGCACTCAAGGCCGACTTTTTCGGCGACGTGCGGGAGGTGGCCCGGAATGGGACCGCCTACACGCTGCGGAATCCGGTCAAGCTGCCGCGAGGGGCGATGCTGTACAATTTCAGCCGGTTTAGGGACGGGGCCGGGAACGAGCTGTTCGTTCTGTTGAACGATGACGGCAATCTGGTCGTTCATGCGGCCGATGGCGAGGAGTTGTGGCGGAGCAAGGAGAAGTACGGCGGTACGGAAATGGCCTTCAAGCGCACGGATCTGACCGACGTCAAGTACGGGAGCGATCCGTACCGGTGGATATTCCTCCAGCAGCGGATCTTCGTGACCCCGGAGGGGGAGATCGTTGTGCCGCAGAATGTCGGTTCCTGGAGCATGGGCCATAGCCGGACATTCAACGCCAGTCGCATGCTTGGCTTGCGCTGGAACGGGTCAAGCCTGGAAAAGGCCTGGCAGACCGAGGAGCATGAACAGTACCTGGCCGACTATTTTTACGATTCTGCAACGCGGGAAGTGACAAGCCTGGAGGTCGTCAAGCATGAGGGGATGTTCGGCAAGGGGGCGAGCGTGGTTGCCATACGAAAAATACGCTAGCGTTGATCAATTCCCTACCATCCGGGAGCATGTCGCCGAGGCGGTCCAGTACCGGGCCAGTGCTGAATGATATGTCCCATGCAATTCAAAAGTGTTGGACGAATGCCATAAAGCCCGCAGATGCGGGCTTTTTTAGTGAGAAGAATTAAGTGTTGATGCCACTGGAATGCCTCCGCGGTACCTTTTCCTGTTTCCGGCGATTGACTGCAAGTTACATCAGATGTAAGATCTGTGTGGAGGTGATCCGATGGAGTCGATCAAACATAGAACCCAGATTTCTCTCGACGACTGGCAGTATCAGACGCTGCTGGATCTGTCGCGCAAGACCAAGAAAAGTCTTTCCGCGCTGATTCGCGAGATGATTAGCGAAAAATTCGCGCCAAAGCCGGGTGTGGCGGAAAATGATCCGGTCTACTCCATTATCGGAATCGGCGGTAGCGGACAAAAACATACGGCACGCGATCACGATGCCGTACTATACGGGAAGAAGTCGTGAACGGCATTTTTGTCGATACCGGCGCCTGGTATGCCCTGGTTGACAGCGACGATGCCGATCATAAGGCTGCGGCGGCTTTCCTGGCCTCCAATACGGTGTCGCTCATTACCACTAATTTCATTTTCTCGGAAACAGTCACCCTTATTCGCTATCGAATTGGGCATGAGGCCGCGCGCATTTTCGGGCAAAAGCTGATGGAGAGCCATTTCGTCAGGGTGGTTGCGGTTACGCCCACCGATGAAGAGCGGGCCTGGGATATCTTCAGCAAATACCGGGACCAGGATTTCAGCTTCGTGGATTGCACCAGCTTTGCCGTGATGGAGCGGATGAAGCTTTCCACGGCCTTTGGTTTTGACCGGCATTTCTCAGTGATGAAGTATGCTGTCGTGCCGGGGGAAAAAATCAAGTAAACTGGAATTCTGGAGTGAAAAGAATTAAATATGGTGTCCCTGGAATTCCTGGGCTGGCGGTCGAGGCGGAGCCGCACGTGTGCGGGGCGGGATGAATGCTGATTGAGTAGGCTTCAGCGCCATTGCGGATAATAGTCGTGATGAAGTGACCAAGGAAAAGGAGTCGGTAGTTGGAGGAGAAGGGTTGAAGGTGAGGCAGCTTTAGAAAAATAGAAAAGAACGTCCCTCGAAGCCCCACGAGGAATGTTGTAAAATAAATCTGTCTCGCATTTCTTCAAAGAAGGTGGCTATGCGAATTGATGAAGATGATTGGATTGAAGTGTTCAAGAGGGATAATGGGTATTGTCAGTATTGTAGCGAAGACTTATTGGGGTCATTTTCAGTTTTTCAATCTGCAACAATAGATCATGTTGTTGCAGTGTCTGTGGGTGGTGCTGATGACATAACTAACCTTGTCCTATCGTGTCCCGCATGCAATCAAATGCTTTCGAGAGCTAGTAATCTAACAACTTTCAATGAGAGAAAGTCTTATCTTGAGCAACGTCGAGAGGAAAAGAAGGAATATTGGTTTAAGCCTTTGAGAGAAGAAATGCGAAGACTATAACTATGGTGACTTAATTATTACTCAGCTATACCCATATACGATTAAATTGATTGATACGATCTTGCTAAGGAGACCAATACGCATGAGCAAGAATAAAACTATTATTTTAACTTTTATTCTGACACTTATCGCTAGTAACTGTTTAGCGGGAGTTGCTGGTACATATGTTTGGAAGAAGTGGAAAGCATCAAAAGAGTTAGTAGTTACACCGTTAGACAAAAATACTATTGAGATTTCTTTATCAATGGGTGAAGGTGTCGCTGGCGGTGCGGAGGGGTGATAGAGTCCTCAAAAGCTATGTTTGAAAAAGACACTGCTATTTTTGCAGGTGAAAATGGATGTAAGATTAAAATAAAATTCAACAAAAATGGTGCAGAGGTCGCGGAAGAAGGTTGTTCATATTACCACGGTGCTGCTTGTGAGTTTGATGGTAACTACAAGAAGAAAAAGAAGTAGTGACTTTCATGTCGTATATTGGACCAAAATTCATGGAGGTAATATAAATGAATGTTATCAAAACTTTGATGTTTGCATGTATTTCATTGCTTAGCTTCATTCCTCTTGCAAATGCAAACACCACTTGTGATGTTGTAAATAAATATGTTGATAGTGGAAGAGTTGATGATTCGTTCAGTCGTGATATTTTTCAGAAGCAACTTCATGAAATAACAGATAGTGATCTTAATGCTTATAGAAATATGATAGTTAAATGTGCGAAACAGTCAGGCAAAGATTACTATGGCCGTGCTAATGTACAGTATATTGATGAATTTGTAGATAGATACTTTGTCGAACCGCTCGAACGTTCTGTCAATACAGCTAAAACAGAATATCAAAATAAAATAAATGAGGAAAATCTCAAACAGAAGCGAAGTGCTTATGTTAAAGGCGATTTGAATCAACTGATGTTAAAAGTCGAAAAGCAAATGCTTTCTGAACAAGAGTATACAAGACTAAGGTCCTATGCAGATACTAGTGACCGTACTTTCATTTCTACAGACGAGTGGACACCACCTGAAGAGCGCGAAAGAGCAATAAAGTTGCTTCGTAACTATAATGAAAAACAAGATAGAATTAAAGAAGAAGCCATAAGTAAAGCAAAATCTGAAAAGTCAAAAGCTGAGCGAACCGAGTTGGCATACTTACTAAATAAATATAAGAAAATAAGTCCACCAAAGGAATTTTTATCATCTGAGTTTAAGGTGTTCAATGGCAATATTGTTTTTCCTGTTGGGTATGTAATAAAGTTATATGATAAGGTAAGAGGAAATAAAA
>JAJZTK010000024.1 GCA_021849045.1 Deltaproteobacteria bacterium
ATCTCACTCGGCATCGCCATGTTCCCCCCCTTGTCAATGGCCATGATATGCTGCGGCGTCACGTAGACGGCCGCGCCGAGCCCCAGGAACGTCACCATCAACTGGAAAATGGCGATCAGACTCATGGCAACGACAACGCTCTTGCGCGCCGCCTGGGCATTGGGCACGGTAAAAAAGCGCATCATGATGTGCGGCAGGCCGGCAACACCGAGGAACATGGCGATGCCGAGTGAGATCTGGTCAAGGGGATCCTTGAGAAACAGTCCCATCTCCAGAAAGCGCTGGCCGTAGTCGAAACCCTGTACCGCTGAGGGATGCTTCAGAAGCGTCCGCACATGGTCCTGAACTGCCGTGTTGTCCGCAACCTTGTCCAGGAGAGCAACCGGGTTCATACCCGACTTCCAGAGTACGGCTCCGGCCAGGATGATGGCAGTGAATATCAACAGCGCCGCCTTTATGATCTGGACATAGGTGGTGGCCTTCATCCCGCCGAAGCTGACATAGACGACGATCAGGATGCCGACGCCGACAACGGCCACATTGTAGGGAATGCCGAGCAGAAGCTGCATCAGCTTGCCTGCACCCACCATCTGGACCAGCATGTAAAACGAGGACAGGACCACCGCCGAAACCGATGCGGCACCGCGGACCATTTTGGACGGCGAACGGAACGACAGGATGTCGCCCAATGTGTACTTGCCGGCATTGCGGCACGGTTCGGCGATGATCAGGAGAATCGTGAGGAAGCAGACCGTTGGGCCAGCCGCATACATAAACCCATCGAGGCCGAAGAGGGAGATGAGCCCGGTGGTCCCGAGGAAGGTGGCGGCCGACAGGGTGTCGCCGGCAATGGCCCAGCCGTTCTGCAGGCCGGAGATCCCGCCACCGGCGGCGTAATAATCGGACGCCGTCTTGGTCTTGCCCGACGTCCAGACCAGGATCACGACCGTTGTGGCGATGATCGCCAGGAACATGCTGATCGTGAACACCCGATTGGTCTTGAGCTCCTTTGCCGGCAGAGCCGGTTTGGCGCTGGCCGTGGCCGGAATACCCTGCATGGCCGAGGGCGCAGAAGCAGCCGAGACTGCTACGGACTCTACTGTCACCTGGCCGGGAGTTGCCAGCTTCGGTGCCGGTTCAGCAGCAAAGGCAACGGTACAGAGCACCCCCAGAACTATAAACAGCAATGCTATCTTCTTCATCGGCCCCTCCCCGGCTCCAGTTCTTCCAACAGCTCCCTGGTGAGAGGATCGAACACCTTATTGGTCCGGTACGTGTAGTAAACAGCGATTGCCACTGTCACGAAAAACTGCACGACGCAGAACAGGTACCCCAGGTTCATCCTGCCGACAAGCCTCGTCTTGAAGATGTCCGGGGCGTAAGCGGCGCCGAGGGTCAGCAGAAAATACGGGATCGCTCCGAATACCCAGAGTCCGAAAAGGAACCGGCTCTTCTTGCGATGCAACGTGACGAACTTCGGATTCTTGGCAATGCTTTTCCAATCGTAATCTGGTTCTGACATCAAGCTACTCCTTATCTTTGCCGGGAGGACCGGTATCATGGGACCGGTCCCACCATCCATAGTTACTGGTACGGCGTAAGAAACAGCGGCTATTGGTTTTTCTGGCGTTAGCGTCAGGCCGCCTTGCTCACCGAGCACATGAGCGATTTCACGTCGGGATACCCGAGGATCTCTTCCCGACAGTCGGTATCGGTGAGCAGGTTGGCATTGGCCTCACCGGACCAGCCATGGGGGACGAAGATGCACCCTTCCGCCACCCGCTCGTCCAGCGCCACCTTCATCTTGACCTTGCCGCGGTTGGTTTCGATGATGATGTCGTCGCCGGTTGCCAGACCGTACTGCGTGCCGGTCGCCACCCCCACCTCGGCAACCGGGTCCGGTGTTTCCGCCTTCAGGGCATCCACCCCCCGGAACTGGGAATGCACGTAATAGTAATTGCGATGGCCCGTGGAGAGGATGAGCGGATATTTCTCCAGGAACTCCTTGCTGCTGCGCTTCGGACTCCTCTCCGGTTCGATGTAGACCGGCAGAGGGTTCGCACCGACATGCTCAAGGGCGGAACTGTAGATTTTGATCTTGCCGGTGGGGGTGGCGAAGATCCCGTCCCGCACCTCGTACTTCTTTTTGCCGTAGTAGAGACCTTCCGGCTGCTCGTTCAGCATCTGCTCGAAGGTGATGCCCGAGGGTCCGAGCTCGAACTGGATCAGCTCTTCCTCGCTCTGCCACGGGAACTGATCGCCCAGCCCGAGCCTCTTGGCCAGCTCGGTGAACACCTTCCACTCGGACCAGCTCTCCCCGATCGGTTCGATGGCCTTCTTGCGGAGCATCAGGAACGGCAGGCAATGGCAGACGTTATAGGTATAGGCAAGGCCCCATTTTTCCAGGTGCGAGCAGGCAGGCAGCACATAGTGGGCCTCCTGGGCGGTTTCGGTCATGAACATGTCGTGCACCACCAGGAGGTCCAGACGTCGGAACGCCTCGCGGAAGGCGTTGGAATCGGCCATGGAGACCAGCGGGTTCCCCCCCACCACGTAAAACGCCTTCAGCTTGTCGGGAATGGCCTCCGGCACCATGGTGATGACGCCATACGGGCTCTTGCGGCCCCAGACCTCGATGAACAGCGGATACTCGTCCATCCCCAGCGGGTCGCCCTCCACGTTGAGCCCGACATTGCCAAAGTGCGGCCGCGGACTGATGACCCAGCCACCCGGCACGTTGATGTTGCCGGTGATGGTCTGGAGGACCGAAAAAGCGCGGCTGTTCTGGGTGCCGCCGGCGGTCTGGTCCTGGGTGCAGGTCCCCTGGTAGATAGCCGCCCCCTTGGTGGTGGCGAACATCCGCGCCAGCTCCCGGATCTTGTCGGCGGGAACCCAGGTGATCTCCTCGGCCCATTCCGGGGTGAACGGCTCGATGTGCGGCACCAGCTTGTCGTAGCCGGAGGTATGCTTGTCGACGAAGTCGTGGTCGACAAGGTCTTCCTTGATGATGACGTGCATCATTGCCATGGCCATGGCGCCGTCGGTGCCGGGCCGGATCTTCAGGTACATGTCGGCCTGATCGGCCAGCGGTATCCGCCGGGGGTCGATCACCACCAGCTTTGCCCCCTTGGCCAGGTTCCGTTCCAGGGCGAGCTTCAGGGGAAAGTCGCTGGCATCGGGGTTGTGGCCCCAGAGGATATACAGCTTGGAATCCAACTCCTCGGTGGGGTACTTGCCGAAGGTGATCTGCCGGGTGCGGATCCGCATCCGGTAGCAGATGCTCTCCACGGAAAAGAAGTTCGGTGAACCGAAGGCGGCCTTGAACCGCTGGGTCAGTTGCGCCATCTCCAGGTTCTCGACACCGATGGAACCGCTGAATACCCCGAGGACGCTGGGTCCGAACTCTTCTTTCAGCTTGAGGAGCTTGGCGGCGATCTCATCCAGCGCCTGCTCCCAGCTGACCGGGACGAACTTCCCGTCGACCTTTTTCAGCGGAGTCTTGATCCTGTGGGGGGAATAGATATGGGTGAGTGCCGCCTCCCCCTTGGGGCAGAGCTGTCCGTCATTGATCGGGTGGCCTTCGAGCCCCTCGACCTTGATGGCCGTGCCGTCCTCGACGGTCACCTTGGTGCCGCAACTGTGATAACAGAGGGTACAATCGGTAAGAACCTGCTGTGTAGATGCCATGACCTGCTCCTTAAATGTGTTAGGAAATATACGCTGCCAGGGCGATGGTCAGCAGCATGGTGTCCGCGGAATCCGTCCTGGAGGTCAGGATGACCGGCGCTTTAGCGCCCATCAGGGCGGTGGCGATCCGCTGTTTGGTGTAATAGACGAGGCACTTGCGCAGCGGATTTGCCGCCAGCAGGTTGGGCATCATGATGATATCCGCATGCCCGCCAACCTCTCCCCCCACCTTTTTGTATTCGGCGGCTTCGACCGAGATGGCGTTGTCAAAGGCAAAGGGGCCGTCGACGATGCAGCCGGTGATCTGGCCGCGATCGGCCATTTTGCTCAGGGCTGCGGCCTCGATGGTATCCGGCATGGCGGGGTTCACCACTTCTACGGCCGATATGACCGCCACCTTGGGGAGTGGATTGCCGAGCTTGTGCGCCAGACTGACAGCATTTTCAATGATCTGCTTTTTTTCATCCAGCGTTGGCTGCACGTTAATGGCACAATCTGTCAGGAAGCGGAATCCTCCCCCGGCCGGGTCTACTATCTTTTCATAGATGGTAATCTCGCTGATCACCTTGTTGTCATTGAGCCCTTTTTGTTTGTCGAGTATTGCCCGCATAAAGACAGCTGTCGGCAGATTTCCCTTCATGATGGCGTTGGCGCCACCGGCCACAACGAGCCTGACGGCCTCTTCAGCGGCTTCCTTCTGATCAGTTATATTGATGATGTTGACACAATGGGAATCAAAGCCGGCTTCGGCGCACATGCTTTTGATCTTTTCTTCGTTACCGACGAGAATGAATTCGGCAATACCTTCTTCTGTTGCCTTTTTGACGAGCTCTATGACAGTAGTCCCCTCGGGGGCTGCAATCGCGACCTTTTTCTTCGGCTTTTCCTGTACAGCGGCAATCAGTTCGTTAAAAGACTTGATCATGGTCATGCTCCTTTCAGTATGTTGAAAGCTGTTCTTCACCGTTGAAGTAGCGCATGGCACCGGCGGCCAATGCTTCCATCTCGTTCTCGCCCGGATCCAGCAGCACCTGGGCAATGAACGAAACCTTTTGCGTCAAACTTTCTGTGAGCCGCTTCGAGTAGGCAAGACTGCCGGTGAGGGCAATGGCGTCCACTCGCCCTTCCAGCACGGCCGCACAGGCGCCGATCTCCTTGGCGACCTGATAGGCCATGGCTTCGAACACCTCTGCCGCAACGGCATCCCCTTCGGTGATCCTCTTTTCTATCTCAAGACCGCTGGTCGTCCCCAGATAGGACACCAGCCCGCCACCGCCCTGCACGAGCCTGTAGACCTGTTCCTTCGTGTAGTCGCCGCTGAAGCAGAGCTTGACCAGATCGCCAGCCGGGAGCGTTCCGGCGCGCTCCGGCGAAAAGGGACCATCGCCGTCCAGGGCATTGTTCACATCCACGACCTTGCCGTTTCGGTGCGCCGCCACCGAAATCCCCCCACCCAGGTGCACGACGATCAGATTGACCTCGTCGTACCCTTTTCCCAGCCTGGCGGAGATCTTTCTGGCCGTTGCCTTCTGGTTCAGGGCATGGAAACTACTCTGCCTGGTGATCTGCGGAATACCCGAATAACGGGCGAACACGCACATCTCATCCACCGTGGGGGGGTCGACCGTGAGGGCCGGGATGTTCAGCTCCTGTCCCAGGTTATACGCCACGATGCCGCCGCACATGTTGGGATGCTGGCCGAACTTTCCGCTCTTCATGTCACCGATCATCTCGGGGCAGATGGCGTAGATCCCGCCGGGGATCGGCTTCATGTTCCCCCCTCTGCTGGCTATACAGTCCAGTTGATCAAGGGTTATCCCCTTACCTGCAAGGACCCCCAGAATGGTTTTTTTCCTCAGGTCATACTGGTCAATGATCGACGTGAACTGCTTGAGCTCTTCCGCAGGATGACTCGCCGATTCGGTGAACAGCATCTTCCCCGACATGCTGACACTCACCTTGGTTGACGTCGACCCGAGATTGATGACCAGTATTGTCTTTTCTTTTCCCATATCCGGCTCCTTTATGTTGTGCTCCGCAATGAACAAGATCACCGTCTGCCTGGAGAAACGAACCTCACATCCGAAACATGGGCCTATTGGTAAATTAGTACCTTAATGCGCAGTTTTTGTAAAGTACATCCGCACACTGTTCTAATACCGACCCACCCATAACCCGTTTTATTGCACGGTATATGCCCAATAACAACGACTACTCAAAGCTTGCACTTCAACAATTAATTAACGCTGTTCTGCTTGACCGATCCGGCACAAAAAAGAGCTGTTCCGCTTGATCGGCGAGACAACCCGGCCCAACACAACCTCTCTCTGCGACCGCTACCCGACTGATTTCAGCAGATGCCAGCCATCCTCACATTGCCACCACCAGACCAACCGGGCCTCCATGACAAAAACTGCCGATCTGCTGTATACCAGAGAGGAACAACAGGCTTCATGAAACAAGTACGCCCCAATCGCGCCGACAACATGTCCTGTAACCAAACAACCGTCTGATTTGCGGACACCTCACCACGACTATACGTATCCCAGCGGGGCACCTTATAAAGATGGGGTGTATTCTCCGCTGTGCCATTCCTTCGATAGTGTGAGTTTCTTACGTATCGACTGATTCCTGGCTGATTCGGAGAAGGTCACCTGAAATGTCGTCGAACGCCGCGACAATGGATGGGTCAAAATGGGTGCCACTCCCCTTGATGATCATGCCATAAGCCTCCTCGTGAGACATGGCAGGCCGATAGCAGCGGTTGGAACGGAGTGCGTCGTAAACATCGGCAATTGCCATCACCCTCGCATAGAGCGAGATTTCCTCACCCTTCGCCCCGTCGGGATACCCGGAGCCATCCCATCGTTCATGGTGTGAGCGGGCGATGGTCACACCGGTACGGACAAAGACATTCTGCGGATATTTAGCGAGAACAGAGGCAAGGGTGGCGGCACCGATCACCGTATGGGTCTTCATGACCTCAAACTCCTCGGCAGTGAGCTTCCCCTCTTTCAAGAGAAGGGCATCGGCGATGGCAACCTTGCCAATGTCATGGAGTGGGCTGGCCAGATAGATGTTCTCGATGAAGTCGGGGGTGACCTCCCGTCGGTATATTGATCTCTCGGCAAGGCGTTCTGCCAGTATCCTGCTGTATAACTGGACCCGCTCAAGGTGCTTCCCCGTGTCGTCGTCACGGGATTCGGCCAGTTTTGCCAGAGCGAAAATGGTTGCCATCTGGGAGGCTATTATTTCATGGGCATATGCCTCCACCTGGTCCTTGAGGCGCCGGTTGTGTTTCTCCACCTCCTGTTGCAGACGGCGAAGATTCAGGTGGGTTTCCAGCCGAGCCTGGACCTCTTCCAGGTAAAACGGCTTGGTTATGTAATCAACCCCGCCCGTGCTGAACGCCTTGACCTTGTCAATCGGTTCGCTCAGGCCGCTGAGGAAGATGACCGGGATCCTGCATGTATGCTCGTCCGCTTTCAGGGCCGCACAAAACCGGTAGCCGTCCATGCCCGGCATGGTGATGTCGAGTAAGACAGCATCAGGCGGGTTTTTTTGCGCTGCCTTAAGGGCAATGTCTGCACGGGGGAACGTCAGGACACGGTAGCGCTTCTCCAGCAGCATCGTTTCGAGGAGTTGCAGATTGGCAGGGGTATCGTCCACGATCATGATGGTCGATGGCTGTTCATGTATTGTCATTTGTCGATTCCTCCCCGACCAGCAGCTCGGTGAGCGTGTCGTATGCATAGGTGTCAACCAGACGGCCAAGCGCCGTCGCGACCGCAGGTTCAGACTCGCCGACACGCCCGATCAGCCGGCGGAGTGCCGTCATGTCCCCCGCATCGAGGGCATCCCGCATGGCCGCCAGGAGATCGTCGGGCATGGCCGCCAGGTCTGCCGCGCAAAGGGGCGTCCCCCCCACAGCAGCATCCCCTCTGGAGCTGTTCTCCTCATAGAGGTAGGCGATATGCGTGAGACGCCGGATCTCTTCGAACAGGTCCTTCATCTGGACCGGCTTCATGATGAACCCGTCAAATCCGCTGTCGAGGGCCTTCTGGCGTTCTTCCATCATCACGCTTGCCGTTATGGCGACTATCGGAACCTCGGCCCCGGCAGCGGTTGCCTTGATCTGCCGCATCGCTTCATACCCGTCCATTTCCGGCATCAAGATATCCATGAGCACTATGTCGGGAAGCCATTCCCTGAATCGGGCAACCCCACTCGCTCCATCGCCGGCTTCACGAACTGTGAAACCGGCCTGGGTGAGGACCTGTGACAGCAGACCGCGGTTGGTCTCCTGATCATCGACCACCAGGACGCGCCATTCCTTCCCGTCCGGGGCAATCCTCCGAACGCACCGGTCGGCAGGGGGGAGTCCCGTGCAAGGTGCCGTATCCAAGACCTCTGCCTTGAAGGTGAAACGGAACACCGAACCGACGCCGGGTTCGCTGCGCAGAAGGACCAGGTCCCCCCCCATCAGGCGGGCGAACTGGCGACTTATGGGCATGCCGAGGCCGGTTCCGCCGATCCTGTGTCTGCCGCTCTCGGTCTGCTCGAAGGGGGCAAAAACCTCATCGAATTCGCCGACGGCGATGCCGCTGCCGCTGTCCTCGACATCGACGGTCACGGTCACGTTGGAAAGGGTGCCCGGCCCGTCGTCAAGGCTCGCCGGTTCAGCGGCAATGCGCACGGTAATTTCCCCATGGTCGGTGAATTTGAACGAGTTACTGATCAGATTTATCAGCACCTGGCGCACCTTTCCCTCGTCCGTATTCAGCACCATTGGCACGTAACCGGTCAGGTCGATGCTGAACCGCACTTTCTTCTGGCTGGTTCGGACGCTGAACAGGGACTCGATATCCTTCAGCAGACCATGGAAATTGAAGGCCTTCACCGTGAGATTGATGGTCCCCGCCTCTATCTTGGACATCTCGAGGATGTCGTTGATCAGCTTGAGAAGATGCTCGCCGCTTCTGTTGATGATGTCGAGATAGTTTTCCTGCTGCGGCGCAAGATCCCGCTCGCGCCTGAGCAGTTGCAAGTAGCCCAGTATGGCGTTCATGGGGGTACGGATCTCATGGCTCATGCCGGCCAGGAAGATGCTCTTGGCACGGCTGGCAGCCTCGGCGGCTTCTTTGGCCGCCACCAGCTCGGCTTCCAGTGCGGCCTGTTCGGATAGGTCGACAAAACTTTCCAGCAGGTAGGGACGGCCGTTTACCATTACGTTGTTTACCGACTTAAGGATCGGGAGTTGCTCGCCATTGCGGAGGGTAAGCGCTTTTTTGGAGTTGTCGAGGGCCTTCCCTTCGTCCAGGATCGGACAGACCGTATCATCGCCCGAATGAAAAAGGCTCAGGCAGGATCGTCCTACAAGCTCCTCCTTTGCGCCACCGTACATCCGCAGGGCGGCCGGGTTTACATCGGCAATGGTTCTCGTAGCACAATCAATGAGCACGATTCCGGCATTGACCGATTCGAACATGACCCGCATCCGTTCCTCGCTCTCGCGCAATGCCTCTTCAAACTGGTTGATGTGCCGGATCAGACGGGAAATCAGGAAGGCGGTGGCGACCACTCCGGCCAGCAGCGCCGCGAACACCACGGCCCTGTTGGTCAGGGCGGAATTGATGTTGGCCTGGATTTCGGCGCGGCTGGCCTCGTCGCAGCCCCTGTCCAGCGCCGCAAGTTCCGTATCGACACCATTGATGGTTTCCCGCAACGGCAGCAGGCCTTGAAGTGAGCGATCTTTGTGCAGATGGGCAAGCAGCGCATCCATCCTGGCGGCCAGGGCGCCGAATTTCCCGGTCCGGTCTCCCCCGGTGATCGATTTGAGTCCCTCCTCTGCTGCCTGGAGATGACTGACGGCATCTTGCGCCACCCGCCCCGTGTCAACCGCATCGACCACACCGTTGACGAATGAGGAGAAGTTATGCCGCGCCGTGGAAGTGGCGGCGTGGAGGCGGTAGGCGCCTGCCAGCCTGTCAAAGGCGGTGATGTCGCTGACGGTCTGGTAGATGAGAAGCGCCGTCAAGGGGAGCATGACGATGATGATTTCCGAAAAGATGCCGGCACGAAGCGATTTGACGTTATTCATGATCTGTCCGATCAGTACCTGGTATGACTTTAACGCCGGTTGGGGCCGTCCTCACATAACCCACCCCTCCCGGCGTCCTCCTGACGAATTCCAGGGTGGCGGCATCATTCGCCTTCACCGGCGGCTGCCGTATGCCGTCGCGAAACGATTTCTTCGTCCAGTGGGCCGAATACTTCACGCCGCTCATCCGCATCACCTTGGCCAGGAACTCTTCCTGGGCCGCGGCGTTGTCCACCGGGACCAGTTTGATGTCGCCGCTGAACTGTTTGCCACCGGTGAAGACGTCGGGTATGTCATCGGCGCCAAGAGACGTGCCGCTGTTGCAGACAACGAAGAGCTCGGCCCCGGCCAACCCGTCTGAGAAGATCAGAGTCAGGGCCGCGGCAAAAAAAACGAGATATCTTGCCATGTGCGCCCTCTCGTCAGAATCTGATGGCAAACTGGGAACTGATCTCGAAATAGTCATCGGAATCCCGGTTCATGATCCGGGTGTGGTTTCCTTCCAGCTTCAGCGCCGCCTTCGGCGTCAGGTCAAAGCGAATCCCTGCGAGACCGCGCCGGTAGGAATTCCCCTCCTTGAGCCTGCTGAAATAATTGTCCCCCTGGTCGAGGGAGGTGAACTCGAAGCGGGCATAGGGGGTGAATCTGCCGATAAGTCGACCGGCCTGGAGAAAGCCGGCGGAGCTCGAATGGGCGCCGGTGCCGCCGGAACGATCCCGGTTGAGAAACTGATAAAATTCGCCGATGAGTTCCCAGTCGTCGGCCGTGTACACCCCGTATCCGCCGAAAAGGTTCAGCTCAGACCGGCTGACACGGACGCCCTGCCTGTCATAGCCGTCAACATCGCTGTGCAGGCCGTGCACGCCGAGCCGCAATCCATTGAGGGCGCCACCGAAATCATACCCCAGGTTGAAGCCAATGGCCGGCCCATAGTTGTCATCGGAAAAGGAATTGGGATCGAGCTTGCCGTCCCCTCCCACATTGATCCCGCTGATCTTCGGCCCGTTGGCAAAATACAGGTCATAACTCATCTTGCCGCTGCCGGCACGGACCGCGCCGGTTCCCCACACCCCGGTCATATGGGTGGGAACGACCCCGTCATGATCCTCGAAATCGAGAAACTTTGGCCGGCCAACGGTGGTCTGGAACTGCTTGCCATGGTGAAAAGCGGTGTTCCAGTATCCAAGCGGGGTATGATACCGCCCTGCCCAGAGGGAAAGGTAATCGCTGAAGGCATACCCGATCTGGAACCGCTCCAGGTCCACCTCAGTCTCTCCCTCGTGATTCACCTCGAAGATCAGCTCCACCAGGCTCTTGACATGGGTTCCCACCTGGGGAGTGAGGTAAAAATCGAGACCACCTACCGAAAACCCCTTTCTCCTTCGGCCATCGTCCTGCCGCCGGCCGCTGTACGTGAGATCCACATCGGCAAAACCGTGGAGCCAGGTGACGTCTTCCAGAAAGCCCAGTTCACCCGCAGCGGGCGCCTGATCGATGACCGCGGTTTGCACAGAGGTCACGATCGGGGCAGTTCCTCCCCTCTCATGGGTGCTCCTTTTTTCCAGTTCCCGGACCCGCTCCAGCAATCTTTCTATAACCTTCGTATTTTCCTCGAGCCGCCTCTCCAGTTCAGCGATTCGGCCCGCATCATCGGCCATGGCGCCTCCGGCGCTCAACAGCTGGAGCAGCACAGCGATTCCCACCAAAGGTAGGGCAAGAAGAACGCTACTCCGCCGAATCTCCTGCTTCATCGTTACCTCCCTCTTCTTATTGCCGGCCGTATAGACATACCGCGGCATTGGTCTTATTGGTTTCGGTTAAAAGAGGTCAAACTTGAAGGGGGGTGGAGGCAAGGAAGAATGCACGGTATCGAACCTATGGGGACTGGTTTGACGTTCGGACTCTCCCGATCAATGTCCTCTTAAGGGGACGTTGCTGCATCATGGGAAGGAGCAGAAGGGGGAACAACAAGCCGGTGCAGATACAGATCCGGCAACGTCCGAAGGGTGGCTTTGATCAACGGCTGGGTAACAAAATACGATCGGCTGATGCGGTCATTGCGAAACGGCTCCCTGTCGGTCATATGACCTTCACTTTGCAGGCGTTAGGGCATACGCCTGACTTTAAACAACCTGCCGAGCAAAATCGCAGCAAGAGCACAGACAGCACTGCAAAGCGCACCCATCTTGGCCGCCCCCTGTATGTGCGGAACAGAAAAAGCTTCTCCTGCAACAAACAACGCTACCGTAAGCCCAACCCCTGCAATCAAGCCGACCAGTGCCAGTTCCGTCCCACCCATGTTGTCCGGCAACCGATGTCCCATCTTTACTCCAATCCATCCCATACAAAAGATTCCGCATGTTTTTCCGACAACTAATGCAGATAAGACCAGAATGGTTGCTAGCCCAACCGAAGCAAATTTTACCCCAGCATTTGCGAGCCCAAACATAAATAAACCGAAATCAACTACTACTTTCCACTCGTGTTCGAAGCGGGCAAGCGGACCCCGGTCCTTGCTATCCTCAAAGATGTGCAATGTCTCTCGCCGCGGATGGGGAAGAAAAGGGACAATAAATGCCAACGCTAGTGCGGGATGAAGATGGGCTTTGAATAGACCGATCCAGCTCAGGCTACCGCCTGCAAGTAAATAGGGCCAATAGCTTCGGACTCTGTAGCTCCGTAACAAATAAGCTGAAATCATTCCTGTGACGGTCAGCAGAAGCCATGCGGGCTGGGTTGGCTGCGATGCATCGGGATAAAATATTGCTATGATGGCTAGCCCGATCGCATCATCAGCTATCGCCAACAAAAGTAGGAAGGAAATGGCAGGGTGTCTCTTACCAAAGACAATCCTTGCCACGAGCCAGGCTAATGCAATATCAGTTGCCGTCGGGATGCCCCATCCTCTATTCAAGCCTGGGTCGCCTATGACATGGTTGAGCCCGAGGTAGACCAGTATCGGTCCGATGACGCCACCAAGAGTAGAAAGCAAGGGGTTTACTGCTTTGCGAAGCGGATAGAGGTCGCCACCAGGCAAACAACTCTGGGTGATCTCGGCTACGGCTATGCCAAAGAACAGTACCATAAACATGTCATTTGTTAGAAAGTGAAAACTGAGCTTTCCTACAAGAGGGTCATGGATAAAATGAATATAACTGTCATGAAGTAGATTGGACCAAACAAGCGCCAACAATACCCCACTGATCAAAGGAACTGAAAATTCCTGCAGCATATTAATTCTGCGATACATTTATAGCTCCATTTCACGTGCGCGCACATCTCTCATATGCGAGGGTTTGCTCCATCACAATGAAATAATCAAAGCGCAGGCATGCCCAGTGGGTTACAGAATAATTCATTTAGAACATGCTGTTGAATTGATAATGGTTTGTTTGAGAGGATCTGTTCAAGGAGGTACGGGCGGAGGGTTATCCGCCACCCGTACCTGAACTCACTTATCCCATCTGTCCGCAAGGATTATAAGAGATAAGACTAGTGGTAGGCAAGCAATCAATCGCTCAGCTCAGAAATACAATTGTTAATTCAAGCAATTAAATACTAGCAGCGTCATGATTTCAATGGGACATTAACACCGGCAGTGTCATATGATCAAAAAAATCCTTGGCTACCGGGCCGAGATCGTATTTCCCACGGGAGATGTGGGCATAGACGCCCATGACAATGAGGTCGCAGGAATTTTCCCAGGCATAATTCATCAATAAATTGGCAACCGGAATGTTCTTCATCACGATATGTGCTTCCTTGACCCTTATAGCATGACGTTCCAGGTTGACACGAATACTGCCATCCGTCCGCTCCTCAGAACCTTGTTCATCGGGATCCTTTATCGTGAGCACGGACACCTCTTCGGCATTCAGGAGGAAAGGTAGCGCATCATTTACTGCCCGTGCTGAAGCACGTCCTGCTTTCCAGGCCACAATTGCGCGCTTGCCAACGGTAGCGAACGTCCCCGTATACGGCACCACGAGTACCGGTCGCCCCGCGCCCACGACAATCCGTTGGGGCAAATCGGGAGGCACATCCCCTGGCAGGACGCCCGGATCTGTCTGGCCAACAATAATCAGATCTTTTGAGTGTGCATAGTAATTGAGGACCACCTCCATGCCGACACCTACTCGTGCCCAATCAGCGGATACCCATTCTGCACTGATATCAGCCTCACCTGTTTTCTGCGCAAACATAGCTTCCGCTTGCGCTTCATCCTGTTTCACCCTTATGCTTTGCGATTCGTACGGGGAATGGGTAATTATGTAAAGTCCCGTCAGATGTGCCTCGTGCTCCCTGGCGAGTTTAATTGCAAGTTCAAGCCGGTTTGCGCACTGTTGTGAATGATCGATATGAACGAGAATATCCTTGAACTTCATGAGAGCCTCCCAGGCTTTCAGTACCCGCGGAACGGAATTTTACCACTGAATCTACGCGGAGCCAGCTAAGATTATTGGCCACCAACTGCAGTTGCCGGAAAAGTGGCCGGTAACTTCCTGTAATGCGAGTTACGGATGCGCAACGCGTACGCCGACCCATTTTTCCAGAACAGAGAGGTTACCAAGCAGATCGGGGCATTGGGCATTATGCACTACGCGGCCGCGTTCCAGGACTATGGCGCGATGCGTCAAACACAACGCCTGTTCAACGTGCTGTTCGACCAGAATCAGGGACTGCCCTTCGTTACGGATCATGCGTTGAATGGCAACGCAGAGCTCGTCGGCAATCACCGGCGCAAGTCCTTCCAGCGGTTCGTCGAGCAATAACAGTTTCGGGTTGAGCATCAGGGCACGCCCAATCGCAAGCATCTGCTGCTCGCCGCCAGACAACTGATTACCGAAGTTTCTGCGTCGTTCCTGAAGACGCGGGAACAGTGCATAGATCGATTTCAGATCCCACTTGCCGGGCAGAGCCGTTACCGTCAGGTTTTCCTCGACGGTAAGCGACTTGAATATTTCACGCTCCTGCGGTACCCAGCCGAGACCAGCGCGTGCGCGAGCATGCTGAGGCACTTTCACAAGGTCCTGCCCACACCAGCGTATCGAACCACGATGCACTTTGGTATGCCCCATGACCGTCAACAACAACGAACTCTTGCCGACGCCGTTGCGACCAAGCAGTGCAATGCTTTCGCCCTCGTCCATCGTCAGCGAACAGTCATCGATAACAATCGCCTCACCATATCCGGCGTACACATGTTCAAGCGTCAGCATCTCAGTGCCCCTTTCCCAGATACACTTCGCGTACCCTCGGATCGTCGGCAATTTCAGACGGCGTCCCCGTGACCAGTTCCTCTCCGTTGACCAGCACCGTAATGCGATCGGCAAAGTTAAACACAAGGTTCATGTCATGCTCGATCAAAAGGATGCTGATCTCCTTTGGCAATGTGTTCAACACTTCGAACAATTCATCGCTCTCTCCCTCCGGCACGCCGGCTGCCGGCTCATCCAGCAGGAGCACCTTCGGTCTGGTCGCCAGCGCCAGCGCCATTTCGAGCAGACGCTGCTTACCGTAGGCCAGCGTGTGAGTTTCGACCAGACAATCCTGGGCAAGATTGAGTTGCTCAAGCAACGCATAGGCCTCGTCTATCAACGTACTGCACCGCGATACCCCGAAAAATCTCCGTTTCAATATGTTCAGCCGCTTGCGCTCCCGGACACAAATTGTGTTTGTCACCGCCTCCAGAGGAGTCAGCCGTGGGAACAACGTATTGATCTGGAATGTTCGCGACAAGCCGCGATAAACCCGCTCATTTGGCGGAATCCGTGTAATATCCGCACCGTCAAGCCACACCGAACCGCTCGAAGGACGCAGCACGCCGGTAAGCTGGTTGATCAGGGTGGTCTTGCCGGCGCCATTCGGACCAATCAGCGCATGCCGCGCACCTGGCGCAAGCGACAGGTTGACGTCCTTCGTAACAATGAGTCCACCGAAGGCCTTCCAAAGGTCTCGAGTCTGAAGAATGGCGTTCATGGACGCTCCTTGTTGCGCCAGTGTCTGTACAGATCCGCCAGTCGGCTCAGTCCACCGAGCATCCCGCCGCGCAGATAAAGTGTCATGACGATGAGTATGATACCGAGCCAAAACAGCCAGTACTGTGGATTGAGATTGGAAAGACGGTCCTGCGCCAGCATGAATACCGCTGCGCCGACAAAACCGCCGTACAACGTCGCCGTACCGCCGATAATCAGTATTATCAACAAGTCTGCCGAACGCTGGAAGCTGAGGACATCGATGCCGACAAACTGCGTCGTCTGCGTCAGCAATGCACCGGCGATCCCGGCGATTACCGCCGCGATAGTGTAGATGTTGGTCAGGCACGCACTGATCGGAATCCCGATGGCAAGCGCACGGGTCTGATTCTCTCGCATGCTGCGCAGGGCAAGCCCATAGGGCGAATGCATCATGCTGCGCGTGAAGGCAAACAACAGAAAAGCTATGCCCAGTACATAGGCATAGGCCGTTTTACCGTAGAGATCGAACCCAAAGACGCCGAACAGCTTGCCGACTTCCACACCCTGCAGTCCGTCCACGCCCCCCGTGTATTTCGTCGCGCTATTCGCCACCTCGAAAAGCAGCAAGCCGATGCCCAGAGTAATCATGAGACGGGTCAAGTCGCCGCCGCCTCGCGACAAGAGGAAACTGCTGAGGTAGCCGGCAATACCGGCGGCGAGGCCGGCCACCAGCAGCCCCGAAAGCGGCTCGTGCCAACCGTGCGCCGCCATCAGACCTGCCGCATAGGCGCCAATGCCGAAGAACGCGGCATGGCCGAGCGTGACGATTCCGGCGTAGCCGAGAATCATGTCGAGCGACAGGGCGAACAGGCCGGTGATCAGAATCTGGGAGACGAATATCAAGTTGGTCGGAAAAACGAAATAGACACCGACCAACGCGAACCAGAACGCAATTTCCGCCGGTTTCCAGCGTTCGCGCGCCCGCAGAAAAGTGAGGTGACGCGAATCCCGGGCCAAAGTATCACTCATTTCGACTTCCTCCGCCCCAAGAGCCCATGGGGAAACAATAACAACAGGAAGATCATCGCTGCATAGATGATGAATGCGCCGAGTTGCGGCACATAATATTTCCCTGCGATGTCGGCAACACCGAGAAGTAACGCCGCCAGCAAGGTGCCGAACACCGATCCGGGACCGCCAACCACCACGACGAGCAAGAAGTACACGAGATATTTGATTGCGAAGTTCGGATCCAACCCGAGCACGTCCACGCCCAGTGCTCCTCCCAACCCGGCAAGGCCGCTACCGAGCGCAAATGTCATTTGGAATACCCGTTCGACCCGGATGCCCATCGACTCGGCTGTCCGCTGGTTGTCGACCGAAGCACGAATCTTGGCTCCGAAACGGGTGCGTTCCAGGCCAAACACCAGTGCAAGCGTGATCCCCGCAACGATTGCCATCAGGAACAGCCGATACCGCGACAGATCGAGTCCCAGTACGCTATACTGACCGCTCAGCCATTCAGGGATAACCACCGGCTGCTGCCCCGGTCCCCACAAGAATGTCGTCCCGGCGGTGGCTATGAAAATGATGCCGACCGACAACAGCACCTGGTCGAGCGGCGTGCTTTTGTAGAGCTGCCGGTAGAGGGTCCGTTCGAGGACAAGACTCCCCACCGCGACGATGCAGAACACGATGGGTAGAGCCGGAAGAAAACCGATTCCGGCCTTTGACATCAACGTTACCAACAGATACCCGCCGGCCATTGCAAACACGCCATGGGCAAGATTGTTGAACCCCATCAGGCCGAGCGTAATTGACAGTCCGACAGAGATCACGAACAGCAAGGCACCGTAGGCCAAGCCGTCGAAAAGGACTCCGAGTAAACTAAGCATGGTTTGCCCTTTGATCCACGTTGGTGGAGATGACTATCATTTGCCCGGATCCTTCACCGCGTTAAATGTCTCGAACTCGACGTTGTAATAATGGCCGTCCACCTTCTTGACTTCGCGGATATAGATGTTCTGAACAACGTCCCTGGTAGCAGCGTCTATCTGGATCGGGCCGCGAGGGCTGTTCAGCTTCATCCCCTTGAGTACAGCCATCGCCTTGTCGCCATCGATTTTACCGTTCAACTGTTTGATCACATTATAGATCGCCGCCATGCCGTCATAGCCACCAACTGCCATGAAGTTCGGTCGCTGGGGGTCAAACTTGCTGTAGGCCGCAAGAAAATTCTTATTTTCCTGAGACTTGTGGGCTACGGAGTATTGATGTGACGATATCACGCCCAGCGCGTGATCCCCCAGCGCATCCTGCACCGCGTCGTCCATCACGTCACCGGTTGAAAGCAGCTTAATGCCCGACTTGGCCAGACCACGCTCGTTGTAGGTCTTCATGAAAGCAACTGCCATCTCGCCGGGCATTACGAACGCGAACACCGCCTGCGGCTTGGCGTCCTTAATGCGCTGCACGTAGGGGCCAAACTCCGGGCTCTTCAACGGCACACGTGACTCGCCGATCACCTCGCCACCCATTTTCGTGAATGCCTTCTTAAAGGCAGCTTCAGCGTCGTGGCCCGGACCGTAGTCGGCGACAAGCGTATAGATCTTGCGATAGCCTTTCTTGAACGCCCACTGCGCCATCGGCTCGGTGACCTGGGGCAGCGTCATCGACACCCTGGCGAAGTAGGGTGACTTGGTCGTTATTATCGAAGTCGCCGCGTTCATGATGATGGTCGGCTTTTTCGCTTCGGTCACGAGCGGTGCTATTGCAAGCGCATTTGGAGTGAAGCCAAGACCGGCAATGAAGTCGACTTTGTCCTTGACTATCAGTTCCTGCGCAAGCCGTTTTGCAACATCGGGCACAGGGCCGGTAGTATCCCGGATGATAAGCTCGACCTTCTTCCCCGCGACCGTATCGCCATTCACCTTCATGTACGCTTTGGCGCCGCCGACAATATGCCGCCCGAAATCAGCGAAAGTACCGGTCATCTCGGTAATGATCCCGACCTTGATCGTGTCCCCCGCGGCATGGGCCTGGTCGGTTGCAAGTGCAACTATTCCGCACATCACCATGAGAAAAACCGCAACATCATGAACAATCGTCAACAAATTGTGTCTCTGTTTTTCCATACTGAGCCTCCTTTAGAAGTAAAACTCCGCCCCTGGTTGAACCACAATTGATCCAAGTAGTATTCTTGTACCATTTTACACTTTTCCTGTAAAGCCAGTATTAGTACATTGTTTTAAAATTTACTGACAATACATTACCACGACTTACAATACTCCATCACCGTACCTGCTCCACAACTCAAAAAAACTGAGGCAAACCGACCAACTGCGCCAGAAACAAGCCAACGCCACATTCCAGCCATTTATGAGACTTGACTTGATTATCAAATAACGCTGTTTTCCGCATCGCAAACTTTGCAATTTCAGTACCAGCCATACCGACCAGAGAAGCCAATTGAACGGCAACGGGGACCAGGCAGAATACGCCAACATCATAGCAACTTGGGCCGGGGTCATGAAATCCTACCACACAGCACCCTTCCGGCAACTCAGCAGCGCTGTCCTGAATACAAACAGTCGTATGTTTTCCATACAACCAAACACAAAAAAGCCCCTGGCAACGAAAAGCCAGGGGCTTGAACAATCCAACCGGTACTGATCCTATTACAACGCCAACGAACTACTGGCCCTGCGAAAGCTTTTCATACAACTTCGACCTGCTGATCCCCAACAACCTCGCTGCCTTTGATTTGTTGCCCTGGGCTTCTGCCAGGACGGCCTGGATAGCCTCCTGCTCAATATCGGCCAAACTCCTGCCTGTTTTCATGGCAACCTTATCCGGCAGCCTGATCTCCTCAGGCACATCACGAAGATCAATCAGGCCACTCTCGACATAATTCAGTATTCTTTCGATAATATTTTCCAACTCCCTGATGTTGCCAGGCCAGTCATACTGGACCAATGCCTCCAAAGCGGCATCCGTGATGCCACTAACCCGCTTGGTAAAGAGGCTGTTATATTTCCGTATGAAATGATCGGCCAGAACCGGAATATCCTGCTTCCGCTCACGCAGAGGAGGGATCTTGAACTCGATGACGTTTATCCTGAAATAGAGATCCTCCCTGAACTTGCCTTCGGCCACAAGACGCTTCAGATCCCTGTTCGTAGCGGCGATGATCCTCACATCGACCTTGCGCGTCTTGACATCGCCGACTCTCTCGACCTCTTTTTCCTGGATCACCCTGAGCAGTTTGCCCTGAAGCAACAGCGGCATGTCGCCAATCTCGTCGAGAAAAATTGTGCCGCCGCCAGCCAGCTCAAACTTGCCCGGCTTGCCCTGCTTACGCGCGCCGGTAAAAGCGCCATCCTCATACCCGAACAGCTCGGCTTCGGCAAGTTCGGCCGGAATGGCCGAACAGTTGACTTTGATGAACGGTTCCTTGCGCCGATTGGACGCATTGTGGATGGAGTGCGCGAACAACTCTTTGCCGGTGCCGCTTTCCCCGGTGATAAGCACTGTGGAGTTGCTGCGCGCAACCTGGATGATGCGAGATTTGATGTTTGCGATAAGGTCATTGTTACACACGATACTGCTGATGGTGTAACTGGTGCCGTTGACCTTGTACAGTTCGTCCTTGTAGTAATCCAGTTGCATGTTCAGCCGATTTAACTGTTGCATCACATCGGCCAGTTGATCAAGGTCCTCGTAAATCTTTATCACTACGCCCTTGACGTTGCCTTCTTTGGTAATGGGCAACGACGATATGACGCATGGCTTGCCATTGATTTCCAACACCTTCAGCGCCAGATTGTTATCCGTCATGGGGATGAATCTGTTTATGTTCTGCCCGACAATCTGATCCCTTGATGCGCCCACCTTAGCGCAAAAGCGTGCATTGGCCAACGTGATCTGACCCTGCTCATCCAGGACGGCTACCCCTTCGTAGGCCACCTCCAACACCGTCTCCAAGGTCATTTTAAGCTCTTTTACGGCACCCAGCTCATGAGCGACCCCCTCGACATCGGTCAGATCCTGGATAACGAAAATGACCCCTTTGACCCTGTTGTTTTTATATATCGGTACTGCCGTGGCAATCAACTTCAGGGACTTATGCTCGATCTTGCGGGGGGCAATCCAGTTGCCATTGGTAACGGGGGTAAAATCACCTTTCAAGTCACAAAGATACTCGCCAATGTATTTTCCTGTCCGAATATCCTGCAGGATGTCCTTGGCGTATTGATTTGCCAGGGTGATAAACCCGGCATCGTTAGTCGCCAGGATACCAGCCGGTACATTTTCAATCACGCTGGACAGTTCTTTGTACAGATACTCGGTACGATCAAGAAGATCAATGACCGTACTCGCCTGGGTAAGAAAGCCGATAGGTTCATGCTCCATATTGACGACAACGGTCTGTCCGACCTGACAGGTCTGCAGCCAATGGGATATTTCCTCCAACGTATCGTAGGATTTATCCTCACGCAGGTACACCACATCCCTGATGTAGTGGTTGTCAATAGCCGTATCGAGACTGGTATCGTTCAACAGGCAATCAAGCAGATTGGTGCGGCTGAAAAAGCCAATCAGTTTCCCTGCCCCATCGACGACAGGTACGCCGTTCAGCTTGGAGCTTTTGAATAGTTCCAGAGCCTTACGTATGCTGTCGTGGGGGCACATCTGTATTGTGGTGGAAATCATGATTTCAGTGACCAGCATTAACCTTCTCCCCTTACCAGTTGCTTGATTATTTCGGCATCTCCCGGACCAGATCCAGGAACTTCTCTGCGTAACGCCACCTTACCTTAACACAAAAAAGCCCTTTACCTGTCTGAAAATAGACGATAAAGGGCTTTATTCAACTTTGGACGTTACGGGCCTACTACGCGATCCCTGCCGTCAGGCAGCTTCCTGCAAGATCAGATTCCGCAATTCAAAACGCTTGATCTTTCCGGTCGGGGTTTTGGGCAGTTCGTCAAGGAATCGTATCCAGCGGGGGTACTTGTAGAGTGCCAGCTGACCCTTCACATAGTCCTTCAATACATTTTCCATTTCTTCAGATGGCGAATGCTGCTTATTGAGGACAACAAACGCCATCGGCTTGATAAGGTCGTCTTCATCCGGAGCCCCAATAACCGCACATTCGAGGACTGCGGGGTGTTCTATCAGGCAGGATTCCACTTCGTTGGGCGAAACCCAGATCCCGCCCACCTTGAGCATGTCGTCGGAACGCCCGGCACAGTAAAAATTGCCCTGCTCGTCGCAGAAATACTTGTCACCGGTATTTATCCAGTGGCCCATCATGGTCTGCCTGGTTTTCTCGTGCTTGTTCCAATACAGGGCCGCGGCGCTGTCACCCTTGACCAGCAGCGTGCCGATCTCACCCACCGGCACATCGTGCATATCCTCGCCAACGATGCGGGCTTCGTAACCGGGCACCGCCTTGCCGGAACTGCCGGAAACAATCTCACCCGGCCTGTTTGAGATGAAGATATGGGCCATCTCGGTAGAGCCGATACCGTCGAGGATGTCCAGTTGAAAGCGCTCCTTCCAACGATGCAGGTAGGGCGCCGGCAGGGCTTCGCCCGCTGAAACGCACAATCTCACCCCGTCCATGATCCCTTCTTCCTCAAGCATCTGTCCGTAGAGCGTGGGTACACCGAAGTAAAGGGTTGGCCGGTGGCGCCGCACCGTATCATAGACCTGTGCCGGTGTCGGTCGTTGCGGCAGATAGACAGCCGTGGCCCCTACACAGAAGGGGAAGTAGATGCCGTTGCCGAGGCCGTAGGCAAAAAATAGTTTGGCCGCGGAGAAACAGATGTCGTCCTCTTTGATGTCAAGAATCTTAGCCCCATAGGTCTTGGCGGCATACACCATGTCGTGCTGAAGATGGACCGTACCTTTTGGAGAACCGGTGGAGCCGGAACTGTAAAGCCAGAAGCAGGCATCGTCGCGACAAGTGGGAGCGGTTTCAAGGCTGGCGGATTGCAAACCGGTCAGTTCGGCCAGGCTCAGATCGCCGACCGGGGCAGGCCCGTTGGCGACAATAATGTGCTTAAGGAACCTGAGGTTGTCACGAATAGACTCAATCTGTTCGAGGAGGAGTGCATCGACAACAAGGACCCGGGCGCGGCAGTCGTTGAGGTAGAACTCAAAATCCTTGGAACGATTCATGGTATTCAGACAGACCGGGACAGCGCCTATCTTGATCGCTCCGAAAAACGCCTGGGGATATATCTCGGTATCCAGCAGGAGAAGGGCTACCCGTTCCTCCATCCTGACATCCAGTGAGTGCAAGGCGTTTCCGAAACGGTTCACCCCTTCCTGGATCTGGCTGTAGGTGAAGGCCCGCTCCTCGCAGAGGACCGCGACCTTGTCCCCCCTTCCCTCACGGATATTGCGATCTACGAAGAAGTCAGCGGCGTTGAAAGCTTCCGGTAGATTGAGATTGTAGGGCATGGTGAACCTCCGATGTAGTTATTGACGGTCGTGGAAACGCTGACCGGTATGCAACAATTTAAAATATTGTTATGCACATTACAAACCAAAAACCACAGACAGGCACGCTCGACCCACCACACCAAAAACACACCTAAAAATAAAAGAAAATAATTTCAAACATCAAGCAACATTGTTATACATTAACCATAAGCCTTTCGACAATGTAATATATTGAGCAGTCGTGTAAAAATCTGGGAGTGCCGATGCCAACGGCTTTTGTTGAGAAACGTGCGAAACCCTATAGAATGATCTGAAGCAAGTAGCGTACAACCGATGGGTAAGAAGCGGTGATCGTCGATGCGCTGCAGCACATCGGCACCGCCATGGAGAGCAGCACACTACCCCGACAAACCATCGGCTGTCACTTCACACGGCATTAACAAGTCAAAAAGGCGTAAACATGAACACCCTAACCGAGCTTTACCGACAGAAGCTGAAAACCGCAGATGAGGCGGTATGTCAGATACAATCCGGCTGGCGCGTTTTTGTAGGATCCGGTTGTGCGGTCCCGCAAACACTGGTTGCCGCTCTTTGCAGAAACGCCAACCGTCTTCACGATCTAGAATTGATCCAACTCCTCTCCTTAGGGGCTGCCGATTATATTGCCGAACAAAATGCCGGGCATTTCCGGCACAACTCATTCTTTATCAGCGAAAATGTCCGCCAGGCCGTTTGCGATGGGCGGGCCGATTACACGCCGATATTTCTGAGCGAAATTCCGGAACTTATCCGTAATGGTCAGCGAGGCAATCAAGTGGCCTTATTACAAGTGTCGCCGCCTGACAAACACGGATACTGCAGCATGGGAACAAATGTGGATATCCAGCGTGCGGCACTGGATCGTGCCAAGCTGGTCATTGCCGAGGTTAACTGCCGAATGCCCAGGACTCACGGCGACAGCTACGTACACCTGAGTAAAATAGATTTTATGGTAGAGATCGACCAGCCCATTCTCGAATCCGAGGCAAAGCAACCCGATGAGGTGGAGTTGCAGATTGGCTACCATATCTCACGCCTGGTGGAAAACGGCAGTTGCCTGCAGATGGGAATCGGCACCATACCCGGTACCGTATTGCAGTTTATTGCCGACAAGCGTGATCTCGGTATCCATACGGAGATGTTCAGCGATGCCTTGATACCATTGATCGACGGAGGCAATATCACCAACCGCTTGAAACAGGTCTGCCCCGGCAAGACGGTCACCAGTTTTGTCATGGGCAGCAGAACGCTTTACGATTTTATCGATGGCAATGCCGGCGTTGAATTTCATCCGTCGGATTTTGTCAACGATCCACGGGTGATTTCCAGCAACGACAAGGTGGTGGCGATCAATTCGGCGCTGCAGGTGGACCTGACCGGACAGATATGCGCCGACAGCATTGGTTACAAGTTTTACAGCGGCATTGGCGGTCAGGTGGATTTCGCCCGCGGTGCGGCCATGAGCCGGGGAGGCAAGCCGATCGTGGCAATCCGCAGTACCGCAAAAGATGGGACAATCAGCCGCATAGTGCACCGGATCGACGACGGCGCCGGCGTCGTCACCAGCCGCGGTGATGCCCATTACGTGGTTTCCGAATACGGCATCGCCTACCTGCATGGCAAAACCATTCGCGAACGGGCTCTGGCATTGATCTCCATCGCCCACCCCGACTACCGCCAGGAGCTCTTGGATTTCGTCAAGAAGAAGCATTATGTCTATGAAGACGAGCAGGTGTGGCAACAGGCCCTGGATCAGTACCCAAAGGAGTTTGAGGAGCAGAGGCGGTTCGGCGGTACCATGATGCTGGTCAGACCCCTCAAGGCCACAGATGAACGTACCCTGCAGGAATTTTTCTATAGCCACAATCCGGAAACCATCTACAACCGGTACTTCGGACCAAAACTGCAGCTTGCGCATCTGGAGGCGGCAAAACAGGTTTGCGTCGATTACCATAGTCGCATGGCACTGGCTGTGTTCCTGCAGGTGGACAATGCCGAATCAATTGTGGCCGTAGCACGTTATGCGGTCAATCCCCGCACGAACATGGCGGAAACAGCGGTAGTGGTCCATGAGGATTTCCGCAGACTGGGGCTGGCCCAGTACCTGCTCCGGCAACTGGAACGTTACGCAATCAGCAAGGGAATCGAGGGGTTTTGTTCGGAGATTCTACCCACCAACGAGGCGATGATCAGCTATCACCGCAAGCTGGGCCATTCAGTGATATATTCGCAGGAAACGGACACCTATCACATGGAATTCCGTTTCAACAAGAAGCATCAGAAGATCGAGACAAAATCGGGGGGAGAAACGGGGCGGAGGGGTTCGGGCAGTGATTTCTCAGGTTGAGGTATGGTGCTCTAACATACCCGGACACGCGGCATGAGCGTGCTTCAACAAGAGAATACCCGGGCGGAATCAGGCGGTACGGGAAGAGCTGGTTTTCTCGGGAGCCTTATTCTGGGCATCGGTCTCGGAGCGCTTGCGCGCGCTTTTCAATGCAGTGGCAAGGGTGATCGTATCCAGCACTGCCTTGGTAAGTTCGTCGATTTCGTTGGTGATACTTTGCAACTCCGCCACGATGGGGTCGCCCGAGTGATTCCAGTGGTTCGGTATGTCGAGCTCCGACTCCAGGGTTTCAAAAAGTTGGATTACGTCCAGCAGCGTGGTGCGACTGACGTTTCCCGCGAACCGATATCCGCCGCCAACGCCACGCACCGCCTGTACCAGCCCCTCGTGAACAAGATTCCGCATCACTTTGGCAAGATGATGTGAAGATATCCCGTACTTGTCGGCAATATCGGTGGTTGAAAGCTGGCGATCAGCGTCGCTGGCCAGTTCGAGTACGGCAAGAAGGGCAAACAGGCTTCCTTTATTTAGCTTCATGGTAAGATCCCACTCCGGTCAGCGACCCGGATAGTCTGGTAGATAAAGGTCAAAGCGAATCGAGCTTTTTTTCGAGCTCGACATAGCGGCCCGTCCGCAAACCCTGGCTGCGGAAAAATGACAGGGTGAGTGTATTATCGAGATGCACCATCGTTCGCACCGTCTTGATCCCGGTCTCCTTCAACCGCTTGCAAATCTCCTCGAACATCAGATGGGCGATCCCCCTCTGACGTACCTTTGGCGACACAGTCAGCGCAAACACCCAACCACACGGGGGCGAACCGAATTCCCAGGCACGCACCTCGCCAATGATAAAACCGACGACTTCTTTGCCGACTTCAGCGACCAGACAGAGCCGTTGCCCTTTATCGCTTATCACATAGTGCTCAAAAACCCCGCGCCAGTAGGCAGGTTTTGCCTCCTCGGGGTCAACATCATCCAATGAGATAACGGCATCAAGGTCGGTCGGAACGGCATTGCGTATGGAAATCTGACTTTTCATTTCCGTATCCTGAATGATTGTTGCGTCGCAGCAACGTCCGGCCGAGTAATCTGCCGCACAGATCATTGATCATTGCCTGCGAGCATAAGGATCAGACCGCCCCTGTAGACTGCGAGCAAGAGAATGCTAATTTGGTACCTTAATACCACAATTTAAACCGATTTTCAAGTTTAATTATTTTTCATCCCGAAAAGTGGCCAAACATACTCTTTTTACCATGATGTCCATGTTTCTCGGATGTATCCTTTCTCAGGCGACTCGATCGTCTCCCACGCAGACACAAAGGTTGTGTCATGAAGCCTGAGAACGGGATCAATGGTACCGTCCCGCATCACCTGATACCCCCCGGCAAGACTGGCACAGATGGGGGCCCCGATTTCACGGATCACCTCAAAGACGATCCTTTCGCGTCTGGCCATCTGTTCGGTAGTGAGATTGCCGCCCAAGGGGTCGTCAATGTGGGAATCGACGCCGGCGTTGTAGATCACAAGGTCGACATCCGAAAATCCCCCCACGACACCCGGCAGCCTTTTCAGCCAGCGCTCCGCGGATGAGGATTTCGCATCCTGGTCCCCCCCGAAGCTGTAATGCCTGACATATTCCAGGTCAAGTCGCTCTATGATGTCGTCAGTACCGTTCCCGTAGTGATAGTCCAGGTCAAGGATACCAATCCGCCGGGCCCCGGCCCGATGTACCATTATTGCGGCAATGACAAGAAAATTGAAGGTACAGAAATCTCCGCCGCTGGCATAGCAGGCATGATGTGCGCCTGACGTAGGACTGAAACTCACCTCCTTGGTAATAAAGGAGTGCCGGGCAGCGGCAACCATGCTTCCGGCAACCCACGGCAAGGCCGCCGCAATCTCCGGGCTCCGGTTTTCATAACCGTTCATCTGGGTACATGAAAGCACACCGTCCACATACTCTCTGGCATGCGCCAGGGCAATGTCGTCAGCGGTAAGCGGCACAAAAGACTGCTCACAAAAGGGAATCCCTAGTTTTTTCCAGCTCTCCAGCACCTGTGCCGGCTTGCCGGCCGAAGGACTGAACGAGACCTGCCCCGAAACCGATTGTCGCTTATCGTAGAACACTCTCATGGCTTTCCCATTGCACAATGACCGGGTCGGCTGCCATCCTGCGGCAACAGAGGTCTCAAAGCAACTGCTCTCCCTTTTCGGAAGGCCCCGTCAATGGCAGGACCACCGTAAAGGTGGCGCCAAGACCTGGCTCACTTTCAACCGTGACCGACCCGCCATGCCGAAGGACGATGGTCTGAAGGATCGACAGCCCCAACCCACCGCCGGAGGTCCTGGTTGTGTAAAATGGGTCAAACAGCTGCTCACTCTTGTCCTTCTGGATTCCTCCACCCGTATCGCTTACCATAATATGTGCCTGGCCGTCCTTGCCGTATGCGGTTATATCCAGACATCTTTCGTGTACGACCCCCTCCATGGCTTCGATGGCATTGAGGACAAGATTCAGCAGCACCTGATGGATCTGCTCGGGGTCACAGACAAGCTGCACAGGGGAGTCGATGCTGATTTTGACATGAATGCGCTGGTCGGCAAGACGCTCCGACATCAGCTGAATCAACCGGCTGACAATCTCTCCAAGTTCAACGGACTGCAGCCGCAGCGGCCGGGGACGCGCAAAATCCATGACATCCTTGAGCAGACGGTTGAGGCGCTGGATTTCACCATCGACAATGGAAAAGTTTTCGCAAAGGACACCTGAAGGATCGATTTTCTTGCGAATCATCTGCATATTCATCTGAATAGCCGAGAGAGGGTTGCGGATTTCATGCACCAGTCCCAGTGCCAGGTGCCCCACAGCCGCCACTTTCTTGGCCACCAGCAGTTCATCGAAGGTGGACTCAAGGCGCGAATGCGCTTCACTGAGAGCCCTGGTGTGCAAGCCGACCTGGGTCGAAAGTGTCCTGTTCCAGTTGAACAACAGCGCCAGCAACAAGGTGGCGCCGCCGAGGATCGTCACCAGGAGTGTCGTTGAAATGGCTTCCTGACGTTGCAGGAAGGAGGACAGAAGCGCCTCCACCTCCCGCTCCGGCGTAGCGACGCCCAATATCCAGAGTCGATTCTCCAGGCGCACCGGATGGTAACTGACCAGTTTGCGAACGTGCCGGCTCGGGTCGTCCGGGTCCACGTAATCATACCAGTCACTCCCCGGCTTACCGTCCCCGGCAGAGATCAACATATTGTAAATACGGGGCCATTTTGGGAGAAGCGCTTCCTCGAAGCTTTTCCCGGTAATTTTCCCGTTAGGATCGACAAGAATGGTTTTGTGGCTGCGGTCCATCAGCCAGGCATGGCCGTGTTTACCCATCCTGACGGAAAGGACATGCTTGCGCGCCAGTTCGTCAAAATTCAGCGTACAGGTGACAACACCAAGGAACTCCCCCTTCGGACCGTAAATACCTTCGGCAACGATAAGCTCCTTGACCCCGCGATGCCGCCCCCCCTCAAGCCGCATGAACGGCGTAAGATACATCCGCCCCGGCTCCTTGTTTTCCTTGGCCCAGCGGTAGTAGTCCCGCCAGGCATAGCTTCGGCCCAGGGTAAACTGATCATTCGGCTCAATCGCAACCACGGTCCCGTTACGGTCGAAAACGACCAGGTCAATAAGAGGGGTATTGGCAAGGGAGCCGTAGATCTTCTTCAGACTCCCTTTCACCTCTTCGGCACGTTGCCGGTTGACCTGTTTCCCGTCGAAGAGACTTGCCACGAGGTCCAGGTTGCGGTGGAACGTGGTGAACATTTCGTTGAGGCTCTGGGATGCCAATTCGGCCACGAGAAATTGCTGACGATTGTACTGTTCGAAGAAACGAGCGCGAGCCTCGGCCCGCACTCCGTTATTGGCATGTTGAATCCAGAGGAGAGCGCTGATGGCACTGGCAACAATCAAAACCAGGGCAATCAACAGCTTATGCGTGCGCAAAAACATCATCATATCAGGGAAGGCGTACCAGCGGAGTCAGTCCGTAATCACCATACACCCCACTGTCGGCAGGCTCGCATGTATCATACACCACGTTTCATCCGACCGCATCAATCGGCGCCAATCTCAGGAGGAAACGAGCCCGATGCCGGGTCGGGCCGGGTCGCCTTCGTGCAGGCGCCCAAGACGATAGGCGAGCTGACGCCGGGTCAGGCCGAGCATCCTGGCAGCTGAGGAAAGATTGCCGCGGGCCTTGGCCACCGCGGTTTCGACCAGCATGGCCTCGACCTGGTCCAGCGTCATGACCCCGTTAAAGACCGCCTCGCAAAGATCTTTGCCTGATTCCCAGCGGTTGGTGTCGAGAGCACCGTTGCCATCAAGACCAAATTCCACTGACTGCTGGTCGCCGCTTGCCGAAAACATCTGATCCTGCTCGATGCGGCTGCCGCTCGGGGCCAGAATGACGCCACGCTCAATCATGTTCTGCAATTCGCGAATGTTGCCAGGCCATGGGTAGGCAAGAAGTGCCCGCTTGGCCTTGTCGGTAAAACCGCGCAGCTTCTTGCCGTGGATAGCGGAATATTTTTCCAGAAAGCGCTTGGCCAGCAACGGGATGTCCTCTTTGCGTTCACGAAGAGGCGGGATGCCGATCTGGAAGGCATTCAGCCGGTAATACAGGTCCGAGCGGAATTTCCCCTCCTTGACCAGCTGTTTCAGATCGACGTTGGTTGCCGCCACCAGCCGCACATTGACCTTTCGTGTCTTCTGATCGCCAAGTCGCTCTATCTCCCCCTCCTGCAGCACGCGCAAAAGTTTGGCCTGAGCCGAAAGAGGCAGATCACCGATCTCGTCGAGGAACAGCGTGCCGCCGTCTGCCCGCTCAAACCGGCCCGGACGAGTGATTAGTGCTCCGGTATAGGCCCCCTTCTCAACCCCGAACAGCTCGGATTCCACCAGGTCGTGAGGAATGGCCGCGCAGTTAATGGCGATAAAGGATTCCTTGTGGCGGGCACTGCTGTCATGCAGGGTGCGGGCGAACACTTCCTTGCCGACACCAGTCTCCCCGAGGAGCAGTACCGTGATCTGACTCTTTGCCGCCTGCCGGAGCAATTCGTAGGCGGTTCGGAAGGGGGGTGAATTGCCCACTATGTCGGCGGGAAGTTTTTCCTTCTCGCCAATGACTGAACGGAGCTGCACCACCTGGGTCTGCAAGTCAATGAGCTGGTCGGCAATCGATTCCCGGCTGAAAAGGCGCGCATACTCGTTCGCGTCCTCCCATTCCGCAATCGGCTTACCGACAATGCGGCAATGGTTCTCTCCCATTCCCGCACACGCCACCTCCTTGTACAGGATCGGGCACCCCATGAAGGCCGTCGTATACCCGCTGGCATAGCCGATCTGGCCCCAGCAGACCGGAGCGGAGTGGGTACCGTAGTGGCGTCGGTGCCATTGGGCCTCCCATGAGTTCTCCCAGAGAAACTCGCCGTAGAAGCTTCCTGCAACACGGTCGAATTCAACCCTAACCGGGACGACCTTGACCGACCCCTCCAGCATATGAAGTTGCGGACCGGTCATGAAGAGTTCCATGTCCGTCGCCCCCTCGAAGCGCGTCCGGGCAAGTTCGGCATCGTGCATCCCCGCCGCGTACCCCATGCGGGTGAGAAGCCCTTGTACGCGCTCCATGCCGAGCGTGTCGATCAACTCCCGGCGCAGCGTGGCCTGTGCCTCGGCATGGACCAGGAGCATACGATGTTCGTGCAGCCAGATATGGCCGGATTCAGCACAGAAATGGACCCGTGCGCGCAGATCTCCGTCGGTCGTATCGCGGGTGGGTTTACTGATACTGCGGAGCTTGGTCATAGGCGAACCTCTCTACAGTTCTCGTAGCGGTTAGACTATCTCTTCAGAGCCCGCCAGAACAAAACATTGTCGCATTCATTTCCAATTGGCATTCAGGTTGACGACGACATACATCAATGCTGACCGGAACAGATTATCAATACATCACCTGATTAGTACCAATCTTCCGCAACACACTCTCCCCCTCCCTTGACGGGAGGGGGGCGGGGGGGTGGGTGAAGCTGCAACCAGCGGACTTCGTGGCAACTTCCCCCCCACCATCACCCTCCCCCGCCAGGGGGGAGGGGATTTTTTTCAAGCGGGCGGAAGATTAGTGCTAATCAGGATACATCATGAAGCGAGAATCAATCCAATACTGCCGATTTCGGCCAACCCAGGATTCTTTTGGCAAAACAAGGTTATGCTAACACCCGCACAATTGACATGCAAGCAAGAAAACTGCGCTCAACGGCAGTTACCCAATCCGGACACGATACATCTGCCACCACTCTTTACAGGATCAACAATCTCCACATCACTCCGGTCGCGAGACAGAAGCCAACATACCGCCCAAACCCTTCCCTTAACGCCCAGCACGGCATTTCTTGCCCTCCTGTTCAAGCATTGCCACTTTTGATATGTGACAAAATTGTCAAATCACCCGGTTCGGCGACGGCACGAAATGACAAAATGGTCAACTGCCGATGGAGACAGTCGGCAGTGCCGGCCGATTCAAAAACGGCTTTTTCGAGAATTTTGCCGCCCATGAAAATCGTCGTTTGCCCTTAATTAACAGACCATTCGCCTGAGCTATCAATACGACCCATCGTCTGCCACACAACGACAAAACAATGTTTGGCATATGCTGTGCTCATGGAGATATAGATCCAGCGTGGTACCCGCAAGGATCAGCAGTTGGCAAGATAACATTGCGTAATCACCACTTGTAGCAGAACCATCTAACACCCGGTGCAAGAGGAACGTCATTTCCGAAACCATGCAACATTCACGAACCAATTGGGGGGAGACGTAATGAAATTTCCGAAGCCGCACGACATCAAGGACATTCCGGGAACAGAAGGTTGGGAAAGGATGTATCCGTACCAGTATCAGTTCGTCACCGACGACCCGGAACGCAAGGCCTACGAAGAGCAGGCATTCTGGTTCTACGACGGACTCCACTATCCCGAGGCGATCTACCCCTTTGACACGATCTGGGACGAGGCCTGGTACCTGGGGTTGTCCCAGTACAACAACCGTATCTTCCAGGTGCCGCCAGTGCGCGGCGTGGACCATCGGATCATCAACGGCTACGTCTATATCTCGCCAGTGCCGGTAATGGACCCGGCAGAGATTGGCAGCCGTGTCCCGAACTTCATGGAGCGGGCCGGTTACTACTACAAGAACTGGAACGAGCTGGAAGCCAAGTGGGAAGAGAAGATGAAGCGGATCATCAAGGAGGTCGAGGATCTGCCGATTCCGCGTCTTCCCGATCTGGAAGATATCAGCGTGGTAACCGAGGGAGTCGGCGAATCCAAGGGGTTCCACCTGATCAAGGCCTATGACGACCTGATCAACCTCGGCATCCAGTGCTGGCAGTACCACTTTGAATTTCTCAACCTCGGGTACGCGGCCTACGTCTTTTTCCTCGACTTCGTCCAGAAGCTGTTTCCGAGCGTCCCCCTGCAGAGCGTGACACAGATGATCGCGGGGATTGACGTGCTCATGTTCCGCTCCGACGAGGAGTTGAAAAAGCTGGCAAAAAAGGCGATCGAACTGGGGGTGGATCAGGTCCTCACCTCCTGCACGGAGTGGACGGATGCCGAGGCTGCCCTGAAGAGTCAGCCCAGGGGACAGGAGTGGCTTGCGGCCCTGGAAGAGGCCCGGTACCCCTGGTTCCACATATCCACCGGCACCGGCTGGTCCCACAGCGACAAATCCTGGAACGACGACCTGAACATACCGATGTCGGGCATCTCCACCTACATCCAGCAGCTCAGGCAGGGAGTGGACATCGAGCGGCCGATGGAGAAGGTGCGTGCCGAACGCGACCGCATCACCGCCGAATATCGCAATCTGATCAATTCGGACGAGGAGCGCAAGACCTTCGATGATCTGCTGGCCACTGCCAAGACGGTCTTCCCCTATGTGGAAAACCACCTGTTCTACGTCGAGCACTGGTTCCACACCATCTTCTGGAGAAAGATGCGCGAAGTGGCGGCGATCATGAAGGAGCACGGCCTGATCGAAGATGTCGAGGATGTCTGGTATCTGCGCCGCGACGAGATCAAGCAGGCGCTGTGGGACGTGGTCACGGCCTGGGCAACCGGGGTCAAGCCGCGTGGCACAAAGGTGTGGCCGAAGGAAATCACCTGGCGAAAGGGGGTAATGCAAAAGTTCCAGGAATGGAGTCCCCCTCCTGCCATCGGCACGGCACCGGAGGTAATCCAGGAACCGTTCACCATCGTGCTGTGGGGGGTCACCAATACGTCCATCTCCGATTGGGCGGAGGTCCAGGACGCCTCCGACCCGGACAGCATCACCTCCCTGAAGGGGTTCGCCGGCAGCCCCGGCGTTGTGGAAGGGAAAGCGCGTGTCTGCCGCAGCGCAGACGACATCCGCCTCCTGCAGGAGGGTGAAATCCTGGTTGCCCCCACCACCTCACCATCCTGGGCACCGGCCTTTGCCAAGATCAAGGCCGCTATTACCGACGTTGGCGGCGTCATGAGCCACGCGGCCATCGTCTGCCGCGAGTACGGCATGCCAGCGGTGGTCGGCACCGGGCTCGGGACGAAGATCATCAGGACCGGCATGACACTTCGGGTCGATGGCTCAACCGGGATCGTGACCATTGATCGCTGAGTGACGCAAAAGGAGACGACAGGCATGACTACCACAGCGAACGTACACGCAACCCAGTCTGACAAACCCCTGGTCTGCTGGTTCGAGGAGTGCAGGAAGGATTCGGTCCCCCTGGTCGGGGGAAAGTGTTCCTCGCTCGGCGAACTGATCAATGCCGGAGTCCGCGTCCCCCCCGGTTTCGCGCTCACCACCGAGGGGTATCGGAGCTTCATGGCCGACGCGGGGATCGACCGGGAAGTACAGTCCCTGCTGACCGGCATCGACGCCCGGGACATGGATGCCCTGGAGAATGCCAGCTCGGCCATCCGCGAGATGATCGAGTCCCACTCGTTCTCCATGGAAATAGAGGATCTGGTGGCGGAGAAGTACCGCAAGCTCTCGGTACGCAGCTGCCTGCCGGCGGTGCCGGTAGCCGTCAGGTCCAGCGCCACGGCCGAGGACCTGCCCGGAGCGAGTTTTGCCGGCCAACAGGACACCTATCTCTGGATCCGCGGCGTGGATGAAGTACTGCATCACATGCGCCGCTGCATCTCCAGCCTGTACACGGGCCGGGCCATTGCCTACCGGATCAACCAGGGGTACGCCGACGAGCAGGTGGCAATCAGCGTCGGCGTGCAGAAAATGGCCAATTCGTTCACGGCAGGCGTGATGTTCACCATTCATCCGGCCAACGGCGACCGCTCGGTGCTCGTCATCGACTCCAACTACGGTTTCGGCGAGTCAGTGGTCTCCGGAGAGGTAACACCCGACAACTTCGTCGTGAACAAGATCACGCTGGACATCCTTGAGCGGACCATATCGCAGAAGGATATCTACTACACGGTGGACCAGAAGACGCAGGTATCCCGCCCCATAGAGGTACCGTTCGAGCGGCAGAAGGTGCAGTCGCTGATGGACGACGAGATCACCGAACTGGCCAGGATGGGGAAGCTGATCGAGAAGCATTACGGCCGGCCCATGGATATCGAGTGGGCGGTGGACAAGGATCTCCCCTTCGGCGGCAACATCTTCATTCTGCAGGCGCGGCCCGAAACGGTCTGGAGTCAGAAACAGCAATCACCCGTAGCAGCCAAGGCAGGTGCTTCTGCCATGGATTACATCCTGGCCAGCATACTGGAAGGAAAACGAGTGGCGTAGGAGCACCATACAACGGCCGCTACGGCAGCTTCACAAACTAAAACCATAAGGATAAGGAGGGCTATCCAGGTAGCGAGAACAGCAGCAATCACCCAAACCAACACGACAAGGAGGCACGAACATTATGAGTAACCGTCCGGACGTAAAACCCATCAACGACATCAGGAGTTACATTGCAGCCCTTGAGGCCAACGGGGTACTGCATCGCGTTAAATCGGAAGTGGACTGGAAGTTCGAACTTGCCCACATATCCAAGGTGAACGAAGAGCAGAAAGGCCCGGCGTTGCTCTATGAGAATGTAAAAGGGCATACCATTCCGGTCTTCACCAGTGCCTTTACCACGCCTCAGCGGATCGCGATCTGCCTGGAGCAGGATCCGTCGCTTACCATGTGTCAGCTTTCCCGGAAATGGATGGAACTGACCACCAAGCAGATGATCAAGCCCACGTTCGTTAAAAACCCGTCGGTGATGGAAAACATCATCGAGGAGAAAGATGTCGATCTGGAGAACTTCCCCGCTCCATGGTTTTATCCCGATGATGGCGGCCGTTTCTTCGGCACCTCCGGCTACCTGGTGACCCAGGACCCGGACACCGGCTGGACCAACCTGGGCACCTATCGTTCGCAGATTCTGGGCAAGAATATTCTTGGCTCGCAGATCATCGCCGGCAAGCACGGCGAATTCCACATGAAAAAGTACCAGGAGCGCGGCGAGAAGATGCCCGTTGCCTACGTGGTGGGCGGCGATCCGGTGCTGTTTTTGGCCAGTTCCACCCTGGTCAGCGCCCAGACGGACGAGTATGACGTGGGGGGGGCGCTGCGCGGCCGCCCGATCGAGGTGTTCAAGTCCGATCTTACCGGCCTGACACTGCCGGCCAACGCCGAGATCATCGTCGAGGGGTGGATGGATCCGAACGAACTGATGGAGGAAGGCCCGTTTGGCGAATACACCGGGTACTACTCGGGGAACAAGATGAAGGACTATCCGAAGCCGGTCATCCGCGTGAAGCGGATCATTCACCGCACCAAGCCGGTCTTCTGGTCGACCACGGTCGGCAAGCCGATCAACGACACCCATATGGTCCAGTCACTCAACCGCACCGCCACGCTGTGGCACGACCTGGAAACCATGAAGGTGCCCGGCATCCAGAGCGTCTACTTCCCGGCCGCAGCCACCGGTCGTTTCTGGGTCGTTGTGTCCGTGAAGCAGATGTATCCGGGCCACTCGAACCACGTTGCCGATGCGGTGAACGGAAGCACCACCGGGCATTACGGTGTCAAGGGGATCATCATTGTTGATCACGATATCGAGGCAGACGACATGGACCGTGTCTGGTGGGCGCTGGCCACCCGCTTCGATCCGAAGCGCTCGGTCCAGATCATCACCCGCGGCCGTTCCACACCGCTCGATCCGGGCCTGCCGATCGAGGCTCGTGATGTGGTCAGCCGGATCATCATGGATGCCTGCACCCCCTACGAGTGGAAAAACAAACCGAACGAGATCTTCATGGATCGTGCGGTGCTGCAGAAGGTCTCCGACCGTTGGAACGAGTACGGTTTCACCGGGGTAAGTCCGGTGGCCGACATGATTTCGCGCCTGACCCGGCCCGAAACGGTCAAGAAGAAGTGAGTAACTGTGGGACGGCAGGCGGCCTTGATTGCCGCCTGCCGAAGCAGCAATCAAGAGGGAGGAACATACCATGGCCCGGAAAAAGGGTATCGTCATCATCTGCAACCTGGACACGCGGGGCGAGGATATCATTTTTGTCAAACATATGATCGAGGAACGGGGGCATAACGCCTATTTCCTTGATTTCAGCATGGAGGAGCCACCCCCCTTTCCCGGAGATATCACCTGTGAACAGGTGGCTGAGCGGGGTGGCATGACGATTGAAGCCGTGCGGGAATGCTATCGTTCCGATCGTGATCGGGCAATGGGAAACCAGATTAAGGGTGCGAAAGCAATTGTCGCCGACATGATGAAAGAGGGAAAGGTTCAAGGGGTCTTCGGAGTTGGCGGCGGGACGTCGTCGCTCGTCGGCACCAGCGTCATGAAAAGCCTCCCCTTTGGCATGCCCAAACTGATGGCGTCCCCCATGGCGGCTCATCCGGCCTATGTCGGCAAGTACGTCGGCACCTCTGACATCACCATGCACCATACGGTGCTCGATGTAGTGAAGATGAACCCGCTCCTGAAGGCGCAGATCATCAACGCGGTGGGCGCCATCTGCGGCATGGTCGAGGTGACCCAGGGGACGAACATCACGTTCGACAAGCCGTGTGTTGCCATCTCCTCGTTCGGCTTCGGCGAGATGGCGGTGCAGGCGGCACTGTCCATGCTGGAGGAGGCCGGTTTCACCCCCATCGTCTGCCATGCCCAGGGCAAGGGGGACAAGGCAATGGAGGATATGATCAGCGCCGGCGCTTTCCATGGGGTGCTTGACATCTGCACCGGGGGGATCATCGAAAACCTGTTCCAGGGCAACCGCGATCCCGGGCCGGACCGGCTGAATGCGGCAGTGGAGACCGGCATTCCCATGGTGCTGGCGCCGTGCGGCCTCGACATTCTGTCCTACGGCGGTCGTGCCGACATGCTGGAAAAGACCAAGGACCGCCCCCAGTACGTGCAGGACTCGCTTCGGGTCCAGGTGCGCACCAGCGCCGACGAACTGCGCCAGGCTGCCGACGTTATTGCCGATCGGCTCAACCGGGCCAAGGGTGCCTGGACCTTCCTGATTCCGCTCAAGGGATGGTCGTCCCAGGATCTGGAAGGGAGGATCATTTACGACCCGGTTGCCGACGCCGCCTTTGTCGCCCGGCTGAAGGAAAAACTGAATGAACCCGACCGGGTCAAGGAAGTCGACCTGCACCTGTACACCCCTGAATTCGCCCGCGTGGCAGTCGACGAATTCGTACGGCTCTATACGGGTGAACAGGCAAAAGCAGTGGCATAACACCGCTGATCGCAAGAAGGAGGATGGGCAATGATAGTGCGCAACTGGATGCAAACCAACCCGATGACTGTTCCGAGCGATACGCTTGCCGCGGAGGCAAAGCGCCTCCTCATCGACAACAATCTGAATGCGCTGCCCGTGGTGGACAACGGACGGTTACGCGGCCTGGTAACGCGACACAATATGCTGCGCATGGGTCACTACGTTACGCGCACCCAGAATCCGGACGAATTGAGTTTCTTTGTGAACCGGCTCAAGGTGCGTGATTTCATGGTCCGCAATCCGGCCACCGTGAGTGCAGACGACACCATGGAGCATTGCCTGCGTTACGGCAAGGAACTGATGGTGGCACAGTTTCCCGTCATGGACGGGGGAGAGGTGGTGGGGATCATCTCGGCACACGAGATTTTCCAGCTCGCCGCCCACTGCGTTGGAGCCTGGGAACGACGCAACGGCGTGACCCTTGGCGGAATACGGCTCAGTCCCGGCGTACTGGGCAAGATCGCCGATGTGGCCGAAGCTGCCGGTGCCGTACTGCAGGCGATCTATCCGATAGCAATGCACGATAAACAGGCGGATGACGGCTATCCGGAGAAATCGGTCATCCTTCGCTTCCATTCCCCTGATTTTGAAAAAGTTATTTCCGCCCTGGAGTCGGCAGGTTTCTTCCCGGTCAGCGGGAGATGCTGATTGCCAGGCAGTCCCCACGCAGATGACAGCAAAAAAGCGAAGGAACGAGAGGAGCAAATCATGAGCCTTCCATTGGTAGTGGCAATTACCGGCGCAACAGGGGTGATATACGGGGTGGAGATGCTGAGCGTGCTGAAAGGATTGGGGCAGGAGACCCACCTCATCGTCAGCGAGGCGGCAAGCAAGAAC
>JAJZTK010000169.1 GCA_021849045.1 Deltaproteobacteria bacterium
AAGGGATCGAACGCCTCGCGCATTTGGTGCTGGGCCTTGTTTTGTTTGGCAATATCGACATCCCGTAGGGGCGACCCGGTGGGTCGCCCATCATTGTATCGCCCATCATTTGGTCGCCCTTTATCACCCGTTTTGCCCTCGAATCGGGCGACCCACCGGGTCGCCCCTACGTACCGGTCATATTCCTTTTCCAGCTCCTTCAGCCCGGCCCACTGTTTGACCAGCTCGGCCACAGCCCGCTTGCCCGCCGCGTCGTCCAGCACCTCCAAAAGCTGCCCTGAGACCGGCTCCACCTGGGTCTTGTTCTCCACCAGCTTTGCCATCCCCTGGCGGAAATAGTCGTCGATCAGGCCGACAAACTTCTGCCGCTCGCCCCGGTGCAACTGGCTGATAATGGCGATGTTCTGCACCTGTTCCTCGGAAAACTCCCGGTGCGCCCGGTCGATCTGGGTGAAGATGTTGCGGGCGTCGATGAAGAGGATTTTGTCGTCCTTCTTCGCCTTGTCGAAGAACCAGAGGGTGGCCGGCAGGGTGACGGTGTAGAACATGTTGGACGGCAGGGTCAGCATGCCGTAGATCAGGTTCTTCTCGATCAGGGTCTGACGGATGTCGGCCTCGGAGTGGCGGGCGTCGGAGGCGGAGTTGGCCATGACCAGTGCGGCGCGGCCACTCTTTTTGAGCGAGGTGGCGAAGAGGTTGATCCAGAGGTAGTTGCCGTTGGGCACGGTCTCTTTCCCCTGTTCGCTCTTCTTGGCCTTGGACTTGTTGCGCGGGATGCCGTAGGTGTTGAAGCGCCGGTCTTTCTCCACACTGCTCAGGCTGACGTCATCCACGTTGAAGGGGGGATTGGCTAGGACGTAGTCGAACTTGCCGAAACTCTCGAACGGGTCTTCGTAGTAGGTGTTGGCCTGTTTCACCTCGCCCCGCAGGCCATTGACCGCCAGGTTCATGCGGGCCAGCTTGACAGTCTCCAGGGTCTTTTCCTGACCATAGACGAAGATGTCGCCGTCGCCGTTTTTCAGCTCATGGCGGTGGCGTTCGATGAAGCTGGCCGACTGCACGAACATGCCGCCGGAGCCGCAGGCCGGGTCGTATACCGTCCCCTTGTGCGGTTCGATGATCTCCACCATCAGGCGCACCACAGAGCGCGGGGTGAAGAACTCACCGCCCCCTTGCCCTTCAGCCATGGCAAAGTTGCCCAGGAAGTATTCGTAGATCTGGCCGAACATGTCACCGCTGGCGTTCTGCGGGATATCGGCAAAGTTCTTCAGAAGCTGTTTGGGAATAGCTGTGTGGGTGCGGGTCAGCCGGAAGTATTCCTCCTTGGGGAGCACCCCGCCCAGCTCGGGCTTGTACTCCTCTATGGCCTCCATCGCCTTCTTGATGGCCTTGGCGATGTCTTCCTTGTCCGGCAGGTGCAGGAGGTAGTCATAGCGGGCATGGTCCGGCAGATAGAAGCCGCATTTCTCGATGGCAATCTCCGAGACCGGCTTTTCCCGTCGCGTCCCCTTGAGCTTGGCGTATTCCGCCATGATCGCCTTTTCATGGCTACGGAACTTGTTATCGGCAAATTTCAGAAAGATAAGCCCCAGAACCGGAGTGGAGTATTCGGTGGATTTCAGGTCGGAATTGGCGCGCAGAGTATCTGCGCTACGCCAGAGATCCGCTTCCAGTTGTTTCAGGTCTGCGGTAGTCATTGTCTCTTTCTATCCAGGTCTATTTGAGATGTCTTGTTGAATTGAATTCAACGGGCAAGCCCGATACCACGATGTATGGTGTGATCGTAGCAACATTGAGCGCCCTCAGAGTTTCATTTCCTCCTTTTGCAGCCTCTTATAATAAAAGTTCTGCCCGTAGAGCGCAGCCACCGGGTTGTGGCCGGTCACCCGGTCCTTGCAGATCAGGGTCGTCACCGGGGCCTGCGAGTGCTTGGTGAACAGCATGTCGTGCCCCACGCAGAGGCCGACGATGATGTTCATGTCGGTCCCGGCCCGGTTGCAGAGCTCGGCCTGGGCGATCGGGTTGCAGGCCGGCTCGAAACTGCCGGGCCGTACCTTGTCCTCCTCGGAGAGCCCCAGCCGCAGCTTGTCGATGCTCCCGGCCTTGCAGCAGACCGACAGCGGCTCCAGCCCCTGGCCGGTGAGGATGGCCATAAGCTGGTCGGTCTCGGCCAGGAGGCCAATGCAGGTGGCAATGCCGATTTTTTTCCACCCCATCAGCTTTGCCAAGGCAATCGTGTCTTCCACCCGGGTCCAGCGCGCCGTCACCGTACTGCTTCCTGGAGACTTCTGGTAGCAGAGTCCTTCCACCCTGGCAGCCATCAGGGCCAGTCGGGCGTCTTCGCTGCCGCCGGTGTAGGTTGCCAGGGAGGCGTCGATGATCTCGCCGCCGCTGTTGGCCGGACAGTAGCCGGGGCGGGGCGGGGCCGTCGCCGGGTCGCCGCTCCAGCAGTTGGTGGTGCCGTTCTTCTGCCAGACCGCGCTGCACTTGCTGCAGGATAAGGGGGTCTCTTCACCGGATCTGTCCATGATTGCCTCCGTTAGTCAGGTTCTACGTTCAAGGTTCTACGTTTTTCTAACATAGAACGTAGAACATAGAACCTTGAACAGGTTTTATTCACGCCGAATATAGCTTGCCGACCGCTTCCTTGAGCAGGATGTAGGGGGAAACGATCAGCATCTGGAAGCGCCGGGACGGCGTAGCGTTCCAGGCCTCGATCTGCGCTGTTGTCGGCTTTCCCAGTTTGCCGCTCTGGATCCACTGCGTCACCATGGGGGTATTGTCCTCGGCGATCCGGTAGCCGGCTTCGGCCAGCTCCAGGCCGGGTGCGACGAGGATCAGGGTCCCCCGTTCCAGGTGGGGCCTGACCCATTGCCACTCCGCCTCGTCGATGTTGAGGGCCAGCTCCTCCTTGGTCTTGTCCGGTTTGGTCATTTCCGCAAAATCCTCTTATCGCCGACCCGGATGGTCAGCTTGGTTGAGTCAAAGTATTCCAGCAGGGGGATCATGAACTTTCGTGACAGCCCGGTGATTTCCCGGAACTCGTTCGGGGTGATCTCTCCCTTTTCCGTGAGCCGGGCGAAGAGCTTTTCGCGAATGGCAGCCAGGGGCGTTGCCGCGTAATAGAGGTCGCTTTTCACCCTGATGACCTCCCCTTCCCGTACCAGACTGTTCAACTGCTCCAGGAGCGCTTTCTCCGGTACCTGCACCAGGTCGCACAACTCCTTGACGGTAGGGGGCTCGCTGCCGCCGTTCAGGAGTGCCGAGCCAATCTTCTCGCGAAGACCGGTCTGTTCTGGCGTAGCGGTTCCTTTCCTGCCGGGGAGCTTCACCAGGTCCCGGTCGGCTACCACTGTCCCCTCCTTTTCCAGGGAGGCCAGGACCGGCGTAAAGAAGCGCGGGTCGCTCCGCTTCGGCAGGCGGGTCTTCAGCTCTTCCTTGCCGATCCCCTCCTTCAGGGCATTTTCCTGCAGATAGCTGTCGAGTTCGGCCAGAACCGATTCCTTCAGAGCGGCAAATGCCTCCCGTCCCAGGAATATCCGCGGCTCCCGCACCACTTGGATCACGGTCCCACCGCTCAGAAGCGGCGTCAGGGCCGCATCCAGCCGCTTGGCCGAGAGGCCGGTACGGTTGGTCAGTTCACCGAACGTCAGGCCGGAGAGCAGGGAAGCGGCCACCATCCGGCCGATCTGGTCCCCCTCGTCCCCCTCCTCGATGGCGGTGAGCAGTTCCATCGCCTCGGTGGTACGACGGCGGCGGCGCGGAGGGGCGGGGTCGAGCACTGTCCCTCCCCCCAGGGTCGCTGATGGCGAATAGGTACGCAGGACAAAGGGATCGCCGGGGAGAAGCAGGACCGGCCTGGCCAGGCGCAGCTGGGCCAGACCACTCTCGCCCGGCTGCAGGGTATCCCGGTCGAAGAGGATCACCTGGGCCGACACTTCGTAGGTGGTCGAGTGAAGGCGCAGGGTCGAGCGGTGCCTGAGCTGCCGCGGCGCGGACGGTAGGTAGTTGAGCCGCACATCAACGGCCCTGGTGGTCCGGTAGAGTTCGCGGGGCACAACCACATCACCCCGCTCCACGTCCGTATGCTCTATCCCCTGCAGATTCACCGCCAGCCGTTGGCCTGCTTCGCCGGTCTCCGCCTTTGCGCCGTGGGCCTGAAGCCCGCGCACCCGGCTGGTCAGCCCGCCCGGAAGGATCTCAACCTCGTCGCCGACCCGGATCGAGCCGGAGAGGAGGGTACCGGTCACCACCGTACCGAAACCGGCCACGGTGAAGACCCGGTCCACCGGGAGGCGGAACGGGCCATCGCTCCGCTTCTGCTCAACCTCGGCAGCCAGCCGCGCCAGTTCTTGGCGCAGGTCGTCGAGACCGGCCCCGGTCCGTGACGAAACCGGCACAACGGCCGCCTCTTCCAGAAAGCTGCCGGCCAGGTATTCGCGCACCTCTTCCGCCACCAGCCCGAGCCAGTCCGGATCAACCATGTCGCTCTTGGTCAGGGCCACCAGCCCCTTTTTGACCCCCAGCAGCTGGCAGATCTCCAGGTGCTCCCGGGTCTGGGGCATGACCCCCTCGTCGGCGGCGATCACCAGCATGACCAGATCCATGCCGCCGACGCCGGCGACCATGGCCCGGATAAACCGTTCGTGGCCGGGCACGTCAACGATGCCGAACTGGGTGCCGTCGGCAAGCTCCAGGTGCGCAAACCCCAGCTCGATGGTGATTCCCCGGGCCTTCTCCTCCTTCAGGCGGTCGGTGTCGATGCCGGTAAGGGCCTTGACCAGGGAGGTCTTGCCGTGGTCGATGTGCCCGGCGGTGCCAAGAATCAGGTGTTTCATGAATGGAGCCCCACAAACGGTTTCAAACGAATATTTAGGCTGTCCTTGTAGCACAAAAAAAGGACGCCGCAAAGGGCGCCCTTACATATCGATTGCACATCCGGGAGGAGAGCCGGCCAACCTTCGTGACCGGCTACAGCTTGTGCAGCCAGTTGAAACGGTCGGGGAGCCGGCCGTACTGGATGCCGGTCAGGGTGTCGTACAAAAGCTGCGTTACCTTGCCGACCGACCCGTCACCGACCGTTACCTGTTCACCCTTGTAGCAGAGGGTCGAAACCGGCGAAACCACGGCCGCGGTGCCGGTGCCGAACACCTCCTGGACATGGCCGTTCTTGATGCCGGCCATCAGCTCGTCAATGGCCACTGGCCGCTCTTCGGCCTGCAGGCCGAGGCTCGGTGCCAGCCGCAGCACCGAATCGCGGGTGATGCCGGGGAGGAATGACCCGGTCAGGTTGGGGGTCACCATCCGGCCATCGATGACGAAGAAGATGTTCATGGCCCCCACCTCTTCCACGAAACGGCGCTCGATGCCGTCGAGCCAGAGGACCTGGTCGAACCCGCGTTGCTTGGCCTCCTGTCCCGCGAGCAGCGAAGCGGCGTAGTTGCCGCCGGTCTTGGCCTCGCCGGTACCGCCCGGCACGGCCCGGACAAAATGGTCCTCCACCAGTATCCTGACCGGCTGGAAACCGGCAGCATAGTAGGCCCCCACCGGCGACAGGATGACAAAGAACCGGCACTGGTCCGCCGGTTTCACCCCCAGCACCGGTTCCGTGGCGATCAGTGTCGGGCGGATATAAAGCGAGGTCCCCTCGCTGGCAGGAATCCAGTCCCGTTCCAGCCGGACCAGTTGGTCGATCCCCTCAAGAAACAGGTCATCCGGCAGCTGCGGCAGGGAGAGCCGGACAGCAGAGCGGTTGAAGCGGGCCAGGTTCATGTCCGGCCGGAACAGGGAGATGCTGCCGTCCCCCCACTTATAGGCCTTGAGCCCCTCGAAGATCTCCTGGGCGTAGTGAAAGACCATGGCGGCCGGCTCCAGGCTGAACGGGACATACGGCTCGATGCGGGGATCGTGCCACCCCTGCATGCTGTCCCAGTCGGCCACCAACATCCGGTCGGTAAATATCTTGCCGAAACCGAGCCTGGCCGGGTCGGTCCATTTTTCTTTTCTGCATGCTGCCGGTAACGGTGCGATCCGTATCTCCATTGCTACTCTCCTTGTTCAGCAACCATTTTTTCCGCTCTTCGGATTAGTAAGCATACCGCTCCCCGTTATGGCCGTCTAACGCCTTTAGGACAAAAATGCGCTTGAAACGGACATGCCGTGCGGTATACTGCCACCATGCTGAAAGAGCTGACACAGGCCGAAACCTTGGAACAACTGGATCTGCGGGGGATAGAAACACCGTTGCTGGAGTCGTTCGCCTACCTGGACCGGGACGTGAACATCCGCTACGACTGGCATGCCCATGACCGCCACCAGCTCATGTACGCCTTCTCCGGTACGCTGCGGCTGGAGGCGGAAAACGGTGTCTACCTGCTGCCACCCCAGCGGGCCGCCTGGATTCCTGCACGAGTTCCGCACCGCTCGACGCTGCACAACGTCCGTTCCGGATCGGTCTTCTTTACGCCGGCCCTGGTACCGACGGAGCTGTCCGGCGTGCGGATCATCTCGGCAGCCCCCATTGTCCGGGAGATGGTCAGGTACTCCCTGCGCTGGCCCCCCACGCGTGACCCGGCCGACCGGCTGGCCAACGCCTTTTTCAGGACCCTGGGGATGCTCTGCGTGGAGTGGATTCAAGAGGAGATGCCGTTTCGACTCCCGGCGGCCCGGACCGGGCAGGTGGCGGCGGCCATGGAGTACACCCTGAGTAACCTGGAAACCGCCACCATCGACGGCGCGGCCGCAGCCGCGGCACTGTCGCCGCGCCAGTTCCGCCGCCGCTTCGGCGCCGAGGCCGGCATTGTCTGGCGCCAGTTCCTGCACCAGGCGCGGATGCTGCGGGCTATGGAGCTCCTGGTGGCGCCGCGGGCGGATATCACCGGCGTGGCATACGCGGTCGGCTTCAACAGCCTGAGCGCCTTTGCCAAGAGCTTCACCCTCTTTACCGGCCAGACGCCGAGCGAGTTCCGGCGCGGCCGGGATAGCGGCGCAACGGTAACACCCTGACCGCACCGGACTTTCGCTGTACACCGGCACAGGTACGCACATCTGTCTTGGTGCCAGTCGGGATTGGTGGTATGGTTGGCGTCGTTAATAACGAATATTCCCCGACGCGAGAACAGGACCGATGCGCGAGAGCCAGCACCCCTTCCAGACCCTTACCCCCACCTTCATCATGGACGCCGTGGAGAGCCAGGGCTTTGTCTGCGACTGCCGCACCCTGGCGCTGAACAGCTACGAGAACCGCGTCTACCAGGTGGGGATAGAAGACGGCCAGCCGCTCATCGCAAAGTTTTACCGCCCGGGACGCTGGAGTGATGCCCAGATCATCGAGGAGCACCGATTCTGCCTGGAACTGGCCGAACACGAACTGCCGGTTGTGGCCCCCTGGATCAATGCTGCCGGCGAGAGCCTGTTTCGCCACGATGGGTTCCGTTTCGCCCTCTATCCGCGTCAGGGCGGCCACGCCCCGGAATTCGACAACCTGGACACCCTTCTGATCCTCGGCCGGATGCTCGGCCGCATCCACAGCATAGGCATGGTGCGGCCGTTCGAGCATCGGCCGATCCTGGACAGCAAGAGCTTTGGCCATGACAGCGTGAAGTTGATAACGGAGCAGTTCATCCCGGAGGAATACCGGGAAAGCTACGCAGCCGTAACCGGTCAACTGCTGGAGACGATCGACACCATCCTGGCAGAGTCCGGCCAGATCCGCTATATCCGCGCCCATGGCGACTGTCACAGCGGCAATATCCTCTGGCGCGACGACGCCCCCCATTTCGTCGATTTCGACGACTCCCGAATGTCGCCGGCAGTGCAGGATCTCTGGATGATGCTCTCCGGAGACCGGCCCCGTCAGACCGCTCAGTTGGCCGAGCTGCTGGAAGGGTACGGAGAGTTCTGCGACTTCGATCCCCGCGAACTCAGGCTGGTCGAAGTTCTCCGTACCTTGCGGATGCTCCATTACAGTGCCTGGCTGGCCCGCCGCTGGCATGATCCAACCTTTCCCCGCACCTTCCCCTGGTTCAATACGGTCCGCTACTGGGGCGAACATATCCTGCAACTGCGCGAACAGTTGGGGGCGCTTGAAGAGCCACCGCTGGCGATGCCGTGAACTGAGCCGTCGAGACCTGCCGTCGGAAGAATGCCGAAGGGCGGGGGAGGGAGAAGCTGATGGGAATACACGGCCACTCACCATTTTCCCTTTAATTGGGGAGTATCCCTATATCCCAGCTGCGCTTGGTTGAACATCGCTTTACATATACCTGAATCCGTGACCGTTCATTGAACGGACGGGCTTTGTCCCCCGCTAGGGGGTATTTTCGATCTTGGCCGGGAGAATCCTGTAAATTTTGGCCGCTCAGCTTGACCTGTAGGCCCTGTTCTTTGTC
>JAJZTK010000170.1 GCA_021849045.1 Deltaproteobacteria bacterium
GAGCGGTGGCTCGATACCCAGCAGGCCTATTATAACGAAGACCCGAAGCGGGTCTACTATGTCTCCATGGAATTCCTGATGGGGAGAACCCTGGAGAACAGCCTGGTAAACCTGGGGATGCTGGACCAGTTCCGGGAGGCGATGGAAACCCTTGGCTACGACTTTGCCAAGGTCGTGGACCAGGAGCAGGACGCCGGGCTGGGGAACGGCGGCCTGGGCAGGCTGGCAGCCTGTTTCCTCGACTCCATGGCCACCATGTCGATCCCGGCCTACGGCTACGGCATCCGCTACGAATACGGCATCTTCCGCCAGAAGATCCACGACGGCGCCCAGCTGGAGATCCCGGACAACTGGCTCCGCTACGCCAACCCCTGGGAACTGGACCGCCAGGAACACCTGCACCTGGTCAAGTTCTACGGCAAGGTGACCACCAGGCTGGCCGCCGATGGTTCGGTCCGCTACGAGTGGGTCGACAGCGAGGATGTCATGGCCATGGCCTACGATATCCCGACCCCCGGCTACAACACCCACACGGTCAACACCCTCCGGCTCTGGAGCGCCAAGGCGACCCGCGAGTTCGACCTGAACTTCTTCAACGAGGGGAACTACATCCGGGCCGTGGAAAAAAAGATGATGTCCGAGAACATCTCCAAGGTCCTCTATCCGGCCGACAACGTCCAGGAAGGGCGGGAGCTCCGCCTCAAGCAGGAATACTTCCTCGCCTCGTCCACCATCCACGACGTGCTGTACCGGTTCAAGAAGATGCACACCAACCTCCGCGACCTGCCGGCCAAGGTGGCGATCCAACTGAACGACACCCACCCCGCCCTGGCGATCCCGGAACTGATGCGGGTCCTCATGGACCTGGAAGGACTGTCCTGGGACGAGGCGTGGAAGATCACGGTACAAACCTTTGCCTATACCAACCACACCATCCTCCCCGAGGCGCTGGAACGGTGGCCGGTCTGGTTCTTCGAGCATATCCTGCCGCGCCATCTGCTCATCATCTACGAAATCAACGAACGGTTCCTGAGCGAGGTGCGCAAACATTTCCCCAACGATGCGGGCCGGGTGGAACGGATGTCCATCATCGAGGAGCACTGGGAACGAAGGGTGCGGATGGCCAACCTGGCCATTGTCGGCAGCCATTCGGTGAACGGCGTGGCGGCCCTGCACTCGGAGATCCTCAAGAAAGACCTGTTCAAGGACTTCTTCGAAATGTACCCGGAACGGTTCAACAACAAGACCAACGGCATCACCCAGCGCCGGTGGCTGAAAAAGGCCAATCCGAGCCTGTCCGGCCTGATCACCGAGGCGATCGGCGACGGCTGGGTCACCGATCTGTATGAGCTGCAGAAGCTCCGCCCCCTGGCCGGGGATGCCGAGTTCCGTCGCCGCTGGCGCGAGGTGAAGCGGGATGCCAAAAGCCGCCTGGCCGGCTACATTGCCCACCACAACCACCTCCAGGTCAACCTTGACTCCATGTTCGACTGCCAGGTGAAGCGGATCCACGAATACAAACGCCAACTGCTCAATATCCTGCATGTCATCACGTTGTACAACCGGATCAAGGACAACCCGAACCTACAGATGGCGCCACGGACCATCATCTTCAGCGGCAAGGCGGCACCGGCCTATTTCATCGCCAAGCTGATCATCCGCCTGGCCAACGCGGTTGCCACTATGGTCAACTGCGACCCGGATGTGGGAGACAGGCTGAAGGTCCTGTTCCTGGCCAATTACAGCGTCTCCCTGGCCGAAATGATCTTCCCGGCCGCAGACCTGTCGGAGCAGATCTCCACCGCCGGCACCGAGGCGTCCGGCACCGGCAACATGAAGTTTACCCTGAACGGGGCACTGACCATCGGCACCCTGGACGGGGCCAACATCGAGATCATGGAGGAGGTGGGCCGCGAGAACATCTTCATCTTCGGTCTCACCACCGAAGAGGTCATGAAGCTCCGCCCCACCTACAATCCGCGGCAGTGGTACAACGAAAACTGGGAGCTGAAGCGGGTTATCGATATGATCGCCTGTGGCGACTTCTCCCCGACCGACCCGGACCTGTTCCTCCCCCTTGTCGATACCCTGCTGAACAAGGGGGACAACTACCTGCTCCTGGCCGATTACGCCGCCTACGCGGCCTGCCAGGAAAAAGTGGGAGCGCTGTTCCTGGACCAGGAGGAGTGGACCCGGCGCGCCATCCTCAACACTGCCGGTATGGGCAAATTCTCCAGCGACCGAACCATCGACGAATACGCCAACGGTATCTGGGGGGTGCAGACCCACTGCGTCAGCACCGATGCCCGCCGTTCCGCCCTGGGAGACCTCGGGCTCCACGGGCTTGACATCTGACCGCGATTCCTATACCGGTACGCCTGCCATGAGCACTACTTCCAGCACCAACCCCGCAGCTGCCCCGCTTGCCGAACGGATGCGCCCCCGGACCCTGGCCGAATTCATTGGTCAGGAGCACCTGCTGGGGCCGGGCCGGATGCTGCGCCGCCTGATCGAGACCGACCGCCTCCCCTCGCTCATCTTCTGGGGACCGCCGGGGTGCGGCAAGACAACCCTGGCCAGGGTCATCGCCGAGACCACCCGGGCCCACTTCATCTTTTTCTCCGCCATCCTCTCCGGCGTAAAGGAGATCCGGGAGATCGTCAAGGAGGCCGAGGCGGAACAGGCAGCGAGCGGTCGGAACACTATCCTCTTTGTGGACGAGATTCACCGCTTCAACAAGTCCCAGCAGGACGCCTTTCTCCCCTATGTGGAGCGGGGCACCTTCACCATCATCGGCGCCACCACCGAAAACCCCTCCTTCGAGGTGATCGCGCCGCTCCTCTCCCGCTGCAAGGTGCTGGTGCTCAAACCGCTGGCCACGGAGGAGTTGGAACGGATCGTCCGCCAGGCACTCACCGATCCGGAACGGGGGCTCGGTGTGCAGGGCCTGGCCATCGACGACGATGCCCTGACCCTGGCTGCCGACAGCGCCGACGGCGACGCCCGGGTGGCCCTGAATACTCTGGAGACAGCGGCCCGCCTGGCAACGGACAAAGCGATCGACCAGACCACCGTCCTCGAAGCGCTGCAGCAGAAGCCTCTCCTCTACGACAAGGGGGGGGAGGAGCATTACAACGTCATCTCCGCCTTCATCAAGTCGATGCGGGGGAGCGACCCGGACGGCGCGCTCTACTGGCTGGCCCGGATGCTTGAGGCGGGCGAGGACCCGCTCTTCATCCTCCGCCGGATGGTGATCCTGGCGTCGGAGGATATCGGCAACGCCGATCCGCGGGCACTCCAGATGGCGGTGGCCGCCCTGCAGGGATTCCAGCTGGTCGGTCTGCCGGAGGGGCGGATCATCCTCGGCCAGGCAGTCACCTATCTGGCCACGGCCCCCAAATCCAACGCCTCCTATGCAGGAATCAATGCGGCACAAGCCGAGGTGAGGAAGAGCGGCGCCCTGCCGGTCCCGCTCCACATCCGCAATGCCCCCACCAGGCTGATGAAGGAGTTGGGGTACCATAAGGGGTACCAGTACGCCCACGACTCGGCTACCGGCTATATACCCCAGGAATACCTGCCGGACAGGCTGCAGGGAACGAAGTACTACGACCCGAAAGGGCACGGCTACGAAAAGACCATCAAGGAGCGGATGGAGTGGCTGCGGCAGCAGTACGGGGGAAAAGGCGAAACGGGCAGGAAACGTGGTGACGGGGGGGAATGAGGCGCTGTGCCGTTGTCAGGCAACGGCAGCTTTCTCGGGTGCCTCTCTCAGCAGGGCAAGCAGCTGCTCCTCTGGCATCGGCCGATGGAAATGGTACCCCTGGAACTCCAAGCACCCCTGTCCTTGCAGGAACGCCAGTTGCTCCCCGGTTTCGACCCCTTCGGCAATGACTTCAAGACGCATGCGGCTCGCCACGGCAATGATGGCCTCCACAATCGCCCGGTCATTGGAGTTGTTGCAGAGATCGCGCACAAACGAGCGGTCTATCTTCAACCGATCGATGGGAAAGTTCTTCAGGTACCCCAGCGACGAATATCCTGCCCCGAAATCATCCACGACAATGGAGAGATCGAGCGCCTTCAGCCTGAAGAGCGTATTCACCGTGGCATCGGCACTGACCATGAGCGTGGTCTCGGTCAGTTCCAGTTCCAGGTAGCGGGGATCAACGCCGGTTTCGTCCAGAATGCTGCTCACGGTATCGACGAATGAACTCTGACCGAATTGCCGGGCGGAAACGTTTACCGCAACCCGGAGCGGCACAAGGCCGGCATCGCGCCACGCTTTCATCTTCTGACAGGCGCTTCTCAGCACCCATTCACCAAGGGGCACGATCAGCCCGGAAGCCTCTGCCAGCGGTATGAATGCATCGGGCATGATCCGTCCCAACCGCTGATGCTGCCAGCGGACGAGGGCCTCCACTGCCACGATCTCATCTCCTCCGGCACCCATGATCGGCTGGAACTCAAGCAGGAAATCCTTCCGCTCCAGCGCATGCCGCAACTCCGTTTCCAGTTCCATCCGGTCGTGAGCCTTGAGATTCATCTCCTGGGAGAAAAAGTTGAAGGCATTGCGCCCACAATCCTTGGCCGCGTACATGGCCATATCCGCGCTCCGCAGAAGCGTTTCCACGTCCCGACCATCCTCCGGGTACAGGGCAATGCCAATGCTTGCCGACGAATATACATCACGACCGTGTATCTCGAAGGGAGGCTCGATACAGTCCAGCAGATTCTGGGCAACGTGCGCGACATTGAGCTCTTCGCCTATCGAAGGCAACAATACGACAAACTCGTCACCTCCCAGCCGGGCAAGGGTGTCACTGGTCCGGATGCATGACCGCAGACGCTTGGCAACCGCCATGAGAAGCAGGTCGCCACTGGCATGCCCCTGGGTATCGTTGATGTCCTTAAAGTTATCAAGGTCGAGGAACAACACCGCAACCTTCCCACTCTCTCTGGCAGCCCGCGCCAGAGCCTGTTCCAGCCGGTCCAGGAGGAGCGAGCGATTGGGGAGTCCGGTCAGACTGTCGAAATAGGCCAGCCGCTGAATCTGTTCTTCATATTTCTTGCGTTCGGTGACATCTTCCAACAGTGTGGCAAACAGGCCCTCCTGGGGGGAAAACAGGGAAACGTTGAAACAGCGCTTTGTCTCGGGCTGTTCCAGCTCGAACGTGTACTGCTCGCCACTGCCCATAATACGCACGGCCTCTGGCAGGTTTTCCAGTATGGCGCCGTTGAACAGCTCGGCGCCATCACTGCCGATGACATCCTGCCGTTTCTGACCGAGGATCGATTCGCAGGCGGGATTGACTTCGATCACACTGAACGAGATCGCCCTTCCGTCAGGGCCGGTGACAATCCGGTACAGTGCCAGTCCTTCCTTCATAGAATCATAAATGGAGTGGAATTTGTTCTCACTCTCCGTCAGTGACCGGTGCGCCCGTCGAACCGCGCGCAGCGGCAACGTGCGCAGCACCACAAAGACAAGTCCCCCGCAGAGTAGCGCTCCAAAGGCAATTCCTGCCGTTTCCAGCAGCAGCGGTCGCAGGGAACGGGAGATTTCCATCGTCGCAACGGAAACGCCGGCATCGTAAATATCATGGCTACGCACAACAATGGGTGGAGCCAGAGGATCGACATGCTCGGCGATGATGCTCCCCTGGCGATCCAGTATCCGCCGCCCCTCGGAAATTTCCGTCGAGCTCCGCCGTTCGAGCAGTTCGGCAAGCCTGATCTGCTCGAAGTACCACATGGTGGGATTGGCCGTCACCAAGGAAGTAATGGCCTGCGCATTGATCTCGGCCTGGCTATCGAGACTCCCCACCATATACTGATAGGAAACGGAAAAATAGCCCGCCGGAATCAGCACCGACAGCAGCAGGGCAATAATACCGGCAATCGTCGTGGTGACACGATGTATGGAGCGTTCCTGTGACGTCACTTGTCGCCTCTGTCACGAACGGAAACGAGTACGCCGGACTTTTCGGCAAGTGCCCGCCCCTGCGCAGAATAGACAAACTCCAGGAATTTCAGCGCGGCTGGTGGCGTATTCTTTGTGGTGATAAAACGGATATCCTTGGCAAGCGGATAGGTCTCGCTGGCCAGCGTCTTCACCGTAGCCTTGACACCGTTCAGGGAGAGCCGGTTCAGCGCCGGTTTGTCCACCAAAAGCGAGGTCAGGCCCGAAGTTCCCAAGGCACCGGGTGTTGCCGCAACCATCTCATTGGATTCCGGGTCCGTAACCGCGACGATCATTCCCTTCCGGTTGCGGGCCGCGGTTATGGCAGTATCCATACCAGGAGACAGTCCGCGCAGAATCGTGGTATCGACATCCCCCTCGGGACGCAGAACCAGCCGGAGCGGCTTGCCGTCCTGCCAGGTGCGCACCCTGCCGCGATAGATCTCTTCCGCCTCCCGGGTGGAGATATCCGTCCGGTGAACGTTTTTGTGCGTTACAAACAGTACCGGCGTCTTGCCGTATTCCCGCGCGCTGGCACCTTGCGCTATCTCCTCCGGCTTCAACGGCTTGCTGCTTACCGCAATATCAAGCACCCCGGCAACAAGGGCCTTGATCGCGCCTGAACTCCCCAACGGCTTTTCCATGACGATCCTGACATCCGGACGTATCTTCCGGTACGAAACGACCAGCGGCTCCATCATATCGAGTGCACACCCGGAGCCATTGATCCTGACGGTCTCTGCCCCCAGGGCACCCTCACCATCGGCACACAAAACGGCAATGCAAATCATCAGGAACAAAACCGGTACAGTTCTCGTGATCCGGCACAGTGACCCCATGCAAGCCCTCCAGTTGACCGGTGAAATCATTTCAACCAGTTAAAGCTATATCGTCAAAAAAACCATCGCCTCAAGAAAAATTTTAATCTAACCCCCATTCGCGTGCCAACGGTTGCATACGGGCCAAAGATCAGTAAACTTCCACACCATGCACCCGGCTTTTCATGCATGATGGTGACACTATAGAAACCTTGGACAATCGGAGGAACAATGAAGAAGATTGGCATTCTGACCAGCGGCGGCGACTGTTCCGGCATGAACGCGGCCATCAGGGCCGCGGTACGGACGGGGCTCCGGCTCGGCATCGATATGGTAGGGTTCCGCAAGGGGTACGCGGGGCTGATGAAAGGGGACTGCATCCCGTTGGACAACAAGGCGGTATCGGGCATCCTGCACCGGGGGGGCACCTTTCTCCAGTCGGCCCGCTCTCCGGAATTCCGTACCCCTGAAGGGCAGCAGAAGGCCCTGGAGAACCTGCGGGAGCTGGGTGTGGACGGCCTGGTGGTGCTGGGGGGGGATGGTTCGCTGAATGGCGCCCTGGCCCTGCACCGGCTCGGCTTTCCGGTAGTCGGCATTCCGGCCAGCATCGACAACGACATCCCATTCACCGATATGGCCATGGGAGTCGACACGGCTCTGAACAACATCATCTACGCCGTCGACTGCATCAAGGATACGGCCAGCTCCCATGCCCGGGCCTTTGTCATCGAGGTCATGGGGCGCAACTCCGGCTATCTGGCCAGCATCGCGGCCATCGCCTCCGGTGCGGAGTTCGCCCTGGTGCCGGAGCGGGAATTCGACCTGACCGAGGTCTGTCAACAGCTGCGGGCCCGCTACGAGGAGGGTCGCGACAACGCCATCATCATCCTCGCCGAGGGGGCTGGCCATGGCCAGGAGATCGCCGACACCATCAAGGACGCCATCGGCTTCGAGACAAGGGTCACGGTGCTCGGTCACTACCAGCGGGGCGGCGCACCCACGGTCTTCGACCGGCTCCTGGCCAGCCGCTTCGGCAAGCAGGCAGTGGAACTGCTGGTGGCCGGGCAAAAGGGAATCATGGTTGGGCTCTCCTGCAATGCCATCCTGGCCACCCCGATCGAGGACGTGGTCAAAGGGGAAAAGCGGCCCCAGGACGAGGTACTGCGCCTGGCTGAGGTGCTGGGAATCTGACTCACGACCGTCTCCGGAAGAGTTCTTGAATGGCCGCAGGAGGTCTTGAGTTACTTTTATAGGTAGCCACGTAGGTTTCCTATACAGGAAACTTGCATCCTATATAGGACCTGAATCCGTGACGAGTTTTAGCAGACAGCTTTGATTTGGGGCGATCGGGGATTTTTTGAGTTTATCACCCCCTGGATCTAGAAAAAGTGACGCCCTATTCTGCGCTACAACCCTTGTTCTCTGACAACTGAACCGTTTTGCCACCGTTATGCCGAACTTTGAGCGTGTTTGACCGGAGGAGCATCAACTGCTCTCTTGTTACGTCGG
>JAJZTK010000171.1 GCA_021849045.1 Deltaproteobacteria bacterium
GGGGGAGGGTGATGGTGGGGGGGAAGTTGCCACGAAGTCCGCTGGTTGCAGCTTCACCCACCCCCCCGCCCCCCTCCCGTCAAGGGAGGGGGAGAGTGTGTTGCGGAAGATTGGTACTAATCAGGTATTTCAATGAGTTCTCATGTATACGCCGATTGGTGCGGCTCCGGGAGTCGCATGGCCGGCGCCTTCCCTTGACTTTCAGCGGAAAAATGATTACATGAATGCATATTTCAAGCCCTGCTTCAGGGGAGTGCCATGTCCGTTATTCCGAAGGATCCACTCGGCTGGCTGATGCTGTTCCGTCAGCAAATGAATGAAATTTTCACCTTTCTTTCAGGACTGGAGCGCCCCGACCAATTGGGCGAGCGGGAGTTTACGCCGCTCCTGGATATTTATGAAACAGCGGATAATTACTGCATAGAAATAGAACTGCCGGGCTTCCCGCTCAGGGACCTGCGCCTCACCATCTGCTGCAATACGCTGGTCATCGAGGGGCAGAAGGGGAAGGAGTGCGGGGGACAGGGCTCCCAGACATATATCTGCCTGGAAAGGCATTTCGGCCGTTTCTGCCGGACCCTGGAAATCCCGCCGGCATGCGATCTGGAAGGGGCGAAAGCCCGGTACGACAAGGGGGTGCTTCTGGTGACCTTTCCGCTCAAGAGAGAGCGGACGGCAATCGTCAGAACTATTCCGATCGAGCAAGGAGACTGACGCTAATGGAAATGGAAATGGAAATAGAGTCCAAACAGGACAACGAAGAACTGAAGATCCCCGATACCCTCCCCCTCTTGCCGGTGCGGGACGTGGTGGTCTATCCCTACATGATCCTCCCCCTGTTCGTGGGAAGGGAGATATCCATCAATGCCGTCGACCAGGCCCTCTCCGGAGACCGCCTCATCTTTCTCGCCACTCAGAAGGAGGTGAGCGACGAGGACCCGGCGCCGGATGCCATCTACACCGTTGGCACGGTGGCCATGATCATGCGGATGCTGAAGCTCCCGGACGGGCGGGTGAAGATCCTGGTCCAGGGGCTGGTCAAGGGGCGCATCCTCTCCTACGAGAGTGAAAAGCCCTATTACTCGGTGCATATCGAGCGGATCCACGAGACGCAGCCGCCGGAAGGGTCCCTGGAGGTCGAGGCGTTGATGCGGGCCGTGAAGGATCAATTGGCCAAGATCATCGCCCTGGGAAAGGTCATCTCACCCGAGGTGATGGTTATCGTTGAAAACATGCAGGAACCGGGCAGTTTTGCCGACCTGGTGGCGAGCAATATCGGTCTCAAGGTGGAGGAGGCCCAGGGGCTGCTGGAGATATTTGATCCGATAGAGCGGCTCACCAAGGTGAACGAACTGCTGATCAAGGAGCACGAACTTCTCAGCATGCAGGCGCGTATCCAGACCGCGGACAAGGAGGAGATGGGGAAAAGCCAGCGGGAGTACTACCTGCGGGAGCAGCTCAGGGCGATCCAGCAGGAACTGGGGGAGACCGATGCCCGTTCCGAGGAGATCTCCGAACTCCGCAAGGCGATCGAACAGGCCAAGATGCCCGCCGCGATCGAGAAAGAGGCGCTCAAGCAGTTGGGGCGGCTGGAACAGATGCATCCCGATGCTGCCGAGTCCGGGATGCTCCGGACCTTTCTGGACTGGATGGTGGATATCCCCTGGAGCAAGGCCACGAAGGACTCCCTGGAGATTACACGGGCCAAGGAGATCCTGGACGAGGACCACTACTACCTGGACAAGATCAAGGAGCGGATACTGGAGTTCCTGGCGGTGCGCAAGCTGAAAAAGAAGATGAAGGGGCCGATCCTCTGCTTCGTCGGTCCTCCCGGTGTCGGCAAGACATCGCTGGGGAAGTCGATCGCCCGGGCCATGGGGCGCAAGTTCGTCCGGATCTCCTTGGGTGGCGTGCGGGACGAAGCGGAGATCCGCGGCCACCGGCGTACCTACGTCGGGGCTTTGCCGGGCAGGATCATCCAGGGGCTGAAACAGGCCGGCACCAACAACCCGGTGTTCATGCTGGACGAACTGGACAAGCTCGGCAACGATTTCCGCGGCGATCCCTCGTCGGCACTGCTGGAGGTCCTGGACCCGGAGCAGAACCACACCTTCTCGGACCACTACATCAACCTGCCGTTCAACCTGTCCAACGTGATGTTCATTGCCACGGCCAACCAGATCGATACCGTGCCCGGCCCTCTCCAGGACCGGATGGAGGTGATCAACCTTTCGGGCTATACCGAGGAGGAAAAGCTGGAGATCGCCAAGCGCTATCTGGTGCCGCGCCAGACCACGGAGAACGGGATCACGGACAAGCATATCGCCTTTTCCGACGAGGCGATCAAGACCATTATCGGCAAATACACCCGTGAGGCAGGGCTGCGCAATCTGGAGCGGGAGATCGGCTCGGTCTGCCGGAAGGTGGCACGCCGGGTGGCCGAGGGGGAGAAGCGGCGGTTTGCCATCAATGCCTCTGCCGTCCATCGCTACCTGGGTCCGCCCAAGTTTCTCCGGGAAGAGGAGATGGACCGCAACGAGGTGGGGGTGGTTACCGGTCTGGCCTGGACGCCGGTGGGAGGAGAGATCCTCTACATTGAGGCGACGGTGATGAAGGGGAAGGGGGCTCTCACCCTGACCGGTCACCTGGGGGACGTGATGAAGGAGTCGGTGCAGGCGGCCTTATCCTACATCCGGACCCGGGCCAGAGAACTGAATCTGGAGGATGATTTCTTTGCCGGTCAGGATATCCACGTCCATGTGCCGGCCGGAGCGATCCCCAAGGATGGTCCGTCGGCCGGCATTACCATGGCCACGGCCCTGGTTTCGGCACTTACCAGGGTGAAGGTCAGAAAGGACGTGGCCATGACCGGCGAGATCACCCTGCGCGGCAAGGTGCTCCCCATCGGCGGGCTCAAGGAGAAGATGCTGGCGGCCATTCGGGCCGGGATCAGCACCATCATCATCCCCGAACAAAACCGCAAGGATCTGGTGGACGTGCCGAAGCAGATCCTCAAGAAGGTAACGGTAATCTCTGCACGGGAGATCGGTGATGTGCTGAAGGTTGCCCTGGAAACGTATCCGCCGCCCACGGCCGGCAAGCCGCCGGCAAAGGTGAAAGCCCCACCCCGCAAGGTCCTGGTCACCCCGCGCAAAGGGGTGAGGGTCAGAGGAACGGGTGAAGCTTAGGGAACTGGGGGAGTTCGGTTTTATCGACCGGCTCTCCCGGACCGTGAACCTCCGTGCAGGCGTGCGGCTCGGCATCGGCGACGATGCCGCAGTCACCGAACCTTTTCCCGGCATGGTAACCCTCACCTCGACCGACATGCTGGTGGAGGGGGTGCATTTCGACCTCTCCTACAGTGACCCCTACAGCCTGGGGCGCAAGTCCCTGGCGGTCAACCTCTCCGACATCGCCGCCATGGGGGGGCGTCCCCGCTTCGTGCTCCTTGCCCTGGCCATCCCGCCAACCCTTTCCGTTGAATTTCTCGACATCTTCATTGCCGGATTTCTTGCCCTGGCCGAGGAACATGGTGTGTCGCTGATCGGCGGCGATACCTGCGGTTCAACGTCCGGTCTGGTCATCTCCGTTACCGTCATGGGAGAGCAGGAGCCATTGCGGGTCGTTACGCGGGCCGGGGCGAAGCCGGGTGAGCTGATCTGCGTCAGCGGCAGTGTGGGGGACGCGGCTGTTGGGCTGGAGCTCCTGCGGCGTGGCGAGAAGGAAGGGTGGTGTGTCCGGCGGCATCTGGAGCCCACGCCGCGGTTGCGCGAAGGGGAACGGCTGGCAGCGGCCGGGCTTCCTTCGGCCATGATCGACGTGAGCGACGGCATTTTGGCCGACCTGGGACATATCCTCGAGCATTCGGGATATGGCGCCAGCATCGAACTGGCCCGACTCCCCCTTTCTGAAGCCTACCAAGAGGCGGTCCACCGGCTCTCCCTGGATCCGTTCTCTCCCGCCCTTACCGGGGGCGAAGATTACGAACTCCTGTTCACGCTTGCCAAAGACCGATGGCCGATAGCTGAGGAACTCTTTGCGGCTGCCGGAACACAGGTTACGATCATCGGCGGGATCCGTCCCGAACCGGGGATCACCGTTACCGGTCCCGACGGTCTTCCCTGGGAGCCCGGTCCAGCCGGATTCGACCATTTTCGATAAGGTTGCCATGCCCCTGTCAGCGCCGCACACCACTCAGCCCGTGCCACCCGTCATTGAGATCGGCGAGGAGGAACTCCTCGTTATCCAGAGGCTGCTCAAGGAGCAGCGGGGGTTCAGGCTCGACGGCTATAAGGACAAATGCGTCAGGCGGCGGATATCCATCCGTATCCGTGCCAACCACTGTGCAACGGTACGAGAGTACTGCACCCTGCTTCAGGAGAACGAGGTCGAACTGGACCGGCTCCTCAAGGTGCTGACCATCCATGTCAGTCAGTTCTATCGCAACCCCCCGACGTTCGAGAAGCTGAAAAACGATGTCCTCCTTTCCTTGATGCGGCTTCGCAGCCAGGAGGGGAGGGCCGCTCTCAGGGCCTGGAGCGTTGGGTGTGCTGGGGGGGAAGAGCCCTATACCCTGGCCATGGTACTACGTGATCTGATGCCGTCCATACCGGGAATCGATGTCGAGATTGTCGCAACGGACATCGAGGCCATGGTCCTTGCCGCTGCCCGTCAGGGGAGCTATGTCGAAGAACGGCTGGCAGAACTTCCTCCTCCTTTTCGCAACGCGTACTTTACCCAACAGGCGGACCGCTACCAGCTGAAACCCGAAATCCTGCAGATGGTCTCATTCCGTCAGTCTGACATCTTCGATACGGATGCCTATGAAGAGTGCGACCTGATCCTCTGCCGCAATGTCCTTATCTATTTCGAGCGGGTCCAGCAGGAACGTATTATTCGCAACTTCGCCCGTGTCCTTCGTCCCGGTGGTATTCTCGTCCTCGGCAAGTCCGAGACCCTCTTCGGCGAAAACCGCCGGCTCTTCCAGACCATCTGCCCGGTGGAACGGATCTACCGGGTTATAAAATAGGTTCAAGGTTCAATGTTGAGTTGTTGCATGTCGCATCTCTCACGTTAGAATTCAACCTTGAACGTTGAACCTTGAACTCTTCGGGAGGGTCTTCCATGCATGTTCCCATTGGCTACAAATTCATCCTCGGTTTTGTGGTTGTGGTGGCGACCGTTGCCTTTGTGCCGGCCGCTGTCCGTCTGCTCGGCTACCCACCCGAGTTGACCAGCATCCTTTCCTACCTGGTGGCACTAACCATCGGCCTGATCCTCGGGTGGTTCTTCACCCGGAGCTTCAACCGGCGGATCGGTGCCCTGACCGCCGCAACCGAGGGGATCAGCCGGGGAGACCTGACCTGTGCAGTCAACGTGCCGGCGAGCCGTTTTCCCGATGAGACCGAGGCCATGGCCAATGCGCTGGCCACAATGGTGTCGAACCTGCAGTCCCTGGTCCGGCAGATCCGGGAGGTATCGGGCCATGTTTCCGACTCGGCCCGTACCCTGTCGGCATCGGCCCTGGAGATCAATGCCTCCACTGAAGAGGTTGCCCAGGCGATCGAACAGATTTCCCACGGTGCGGAGAACCAGGCGGAGATGGTAGGACGGAGTTCCAAGACCATCCACGAGATGGCCATCTCGATCGAGCTGGTGGCGAAGCGGGCCAAGGAGTCGGCCGTTGCTGCCCGGGAAACCAGCTTGACGGCCCAGCGGGGCGGAGAGCTGGCCAACGGAGCGCTTGACCGTATGAAGTCGTTTCTCGACGGGGTCGAAGCGTCAGGGCGACAGTTTGCCGACCTGAATGCCAAGCTGCAGCAGGTGGGGAAGATTGCCGACGTGATCAGCGAGATAGCCCGCCAGACCAACATGCTCGCCCTCAATGCCTCCATCGAGGCGGTCCGGGCCGGTGAATACGGCAAGGGGTTTGCCGTGGTCGCCGAAGAGGTCCGTAGGCTGGCCGATGGGACCGGGAAGTCCGCTGCCGACATCATCGACCTGGTCGAGCAGATCAAGGGTCAGAGCCAGACCGTTCATGCGGCCTTTGCCGACAGCTCCCGGCAGATCGGCGAGGGCAAGAAACATGTCGATACCACGGCAACGGTATTTGCCGAGATCCTGAAAACGGTTCTGGAGACGGAACGGAAGGCGAACAGCATCGCCGATCTTTCCCAGATGCAGAACCAGGGGGCCGAAAAGATGGTGCATGCCATCGACGAGATCGCCCGGGTGGCCGAGGACAATGCTGCTTCAACCGAGGAGGTCTCGGCTGCCACCGAGGAACAGTCGGCTGCCATGCAGGAGATGGTTCGTGCGAGCCAGGAACTGGCGCAGCTTGCGGCTACCCTGCTCCGGGCCGTGGAACGCTTCAGTATTCCAGCCGGAGCAGGGATGGGCGGGCAATGACTGCTGGCGAACATTGCCTTCTGGTGCGGGTCGGCGAGGGACGCTATCTGCTGCCGGTTGCCGCGGTGGTTGAACTCCTTCCGGTGCCGGCCTGTTCCCCGGTTCCCGGCGCACCTGACTGGCTTGTCGGCGTCTGCTCGCTGCATGGTGAACTTACCGCTGCAGTGGATCTTGCCCGTTTCCTGGATGTTCCCGATGCACCCCCACCTTCCCTTTGCCTGCTGTTCGATCGGAAAGTCGCCGCGCTCGCCCTGCTGGTGTCCGGTGTGGAGCAGTTGGCGGTGACGGGTGATCCCGCTGCCACCCCGATCGAGCCGCAGATGCTCCTTTCCCGCCTGGAAGCCGCCATGACCGCACTGTTTCCGCCTGTTGCCGAAAAAGGCAGAGGGTAGCCCATGGACATTTCACAGTACCGCGATCTCTTTGTGAACGAGGCGAGGGAGCATCTGCAGACCATGTCCCGACTGGTCGTGGCCCTGGAACAGGGAGCAGCCGACCCGGACGACATTGCCGCGCTGTTTCGCGCGGCCCATTCGGTGAAGGGGATGGCTGCCTCGCTTGAACTGGAAGCAATTACCGGACTGGCCCATGCCCTGGAAGACCTCATGGATCGGGTCAGAAAGGGGCTGCCATTTGCCAAGGGGGTGACCGACCTGCTCCTGGAGGGGGGCGATCTCCTTCATCTCATGGTGGATGCGGTAGCAGAGGGGACGTCGGCTTCACCGGCAGAAGAACTCATTGGCCGGATCAGGGGGTACGATCCGGCGTCAGAGGGTGGGCCCGCTGTGCCGGCGGGGCGCGACAAGAGAGTCAGCGGCAGGAAGGAAGCGCTGCCTGGCGACGAACTCCGGACGGTCCGGATCAGGACAACGCTGCTGGACAAGCTGGTGAACTGTGCCGGTGAACTCCTGACGATCCGGCACCGGCTGGAACTCCTGGCAGCGGATGGTGGTGTGCCGGGACTCATGGAGGCGGTGAATGACCTGACCCGGTTGGTTCGCGGTCTGCGTGACGATGTGACCAGTGCCCGCCTGCTCCCCTTTGCCACGATCAGCGACCGGCTCCCCAGGGTCGTGCGGGACCTGGGCCGCAAAGAAGACAAAGAGGTGACGTGGGTCGCCTCAGGAACCGATGTCGAGCTGGACCGGGCCATCCTGGAAGCCCTGGCCGATCCCTTGCTGCACATTGTCAGGAACGCCGTCGACCACGGACTGGAGCGGCCAGACGAACGAAGCGCCTTTGGCAAGCCGCCGGTCGGGACCGTCCTGCTCCAGGTGGAACGGGAACTGGACCGGGTCGTGGTCATGGTGCGTGACGATGGCCGGGGGATGGACCCGGACAGGATTGTGGCGTCAGCCCTGGCAAAAGGGGTGATCGGGAGTGACGAGGCTGCGGAGATGTCGCGGCACCAGGCGTTTCTGCTGACCTGTCTCCCCGGCTTTTCCACGGCCAGTGAGGTGACGGAGGTCTCCGGCCGCGGCGTCGGTATGGATGCGGTGTTGACCGCTGTCCGGCAACTGGGGGGGACTCTTGCCATTGATGCGGAACCGGGGGCCGGTACGATCATTACCTTGCGGATCCCGGCAACGGTTGCCATCATCAATGTCCTGCTGGTGCGGGTAGCCCACCTGACGCTGGCAGTGCCGCTGACCGTGATCCGCCGGACGAGCGACCTCGACCGGAGCGCTATTGTCCGGCGCGATGGGAGGGGGTACTTCTCCTGCAACGGTTCAGAACTGCGGTTGGAGCTCCTCGGCAGTATCCTCGGGACTGCCCCGATATCTACTGGCCGGGACCATATCCCGGTGCTTCA
>JAJZTK010000172.1 GCA_021849045.1 Deltaproteobacteria bacterium
GCAGGAGCTGGTCCCCCGAGATCAGGATGCCTTTTCCCGCAGAGTAGAGCATGGCATGTTCCGGTGAATGTCCGCTGCCGAGGATGACCTGCCAGGTCCCGCCACCGGCAGGGAGAGGAGTTCCATCCTGCATCCGGATAAAGGCCGGGGGGAGCGGCGCGATCTCGTCCGAAAAATCGAACATCACCAGGGTTTCTGAAAGTCGTTCTTCCGGAAAGCCCGCCTGCCGGAAGAACTCCGCAAATTGCCAGGGCACTTCTGTCAGGCCGTCAGGCCACCCGCGCAGAGAGAAATATTCCTCGTAGGTCATGAACAGCGGGACCCGCCACTTCTCCGCAAGATGGCCGGCCAGGCCGGCATGGTCCACATGGAAATGGGTGCAGAAGATGCCGACCACGGTCACACCCTGTAATGGCCCTGAAAACAGCTCTTCCCAGATGGCCCGCGAACGGGGCGAATCCAGGCCGGTGTCGACGATCACCCACCCTTTCTCCACCCGTACCAGGTAGATATTCACATGATCAAGGGCATACGGCATTGGCAGCCGCAGCCACTTGATCCCGGGTGCTATCTCAATCACCGCCGTTTCCGACTGCGGGGGGGAATAGGGGAATGTCAGTTCCGACATTCCTGTCGCGAGGTCCGTTTCAACGCTGTCCATGATTCTGCTCTCCTTGCTTTTTCATGAGCAGGCATCATAGGCGAAAAACGGATCGAGGCAAACTGTAATCAGCATACATCGCAATTATTGGATGTCTCTTGTTGTGTGTGTCTTAATATCAGATAGTTAGAAAGGCAAGTCTGTGGGGTCAGGCTTGACAACTTGCAACTTTGAGTTCACGAGCCAGTCTGTCAGCCTTTTCAGCCAGCCCAATGTCACCTTTTCGGCGTTCATTCAACCTTCTGATGGCGGTGCTCATGGCTGACAGATCGCGACCGAATCTTCTGGCAAGGTCCGTCAGGGTCCCACCGCTGAATTCCTGCACCGCCCAGGCCGCCATGCTCCGAGCTTCGGCAACCCGTCTCGCCTGCCCGTGGGAGGCAAGTTCCTCTTCTTCAAGACCATACATCTTCTTTACCGCGGCTATGACCGTGTCGAGATCCGGCTTTCTTAGCACCGGAGAGTCGGCCCGCTCCAGGGCTGATTCCACAAAGCGGTCTTCGCCAATCACCCTCGTATCGGCACTCCCCTTGCCATGAAAGTCTTCCCTGTGCCCCTCCTTTACACGTTCCAGGACGAAACCGGAATAGATCCTGCGGGCCTTTGTCAGGTCTGAGGCAAACGTGGCAAGTACCTGGTCGATGTTCAGCCAGGGAATGGTCTCCTTGCCGAGATATGCCCGGTGGCTGCTCCACTCGTAGGTTGCCGGCTTTGTGGTCAGACTTGCCCGTAGCGGATTAAGATGGATGTATGCCACAAGTTCCTGCAGGTACGAATCGGCATCTACAAGGAAGGACTTGTACCTGCCCTGAAAAAGGTGACCTGTCCTGCCATGGCGCCAGTTATGCCAGCGAGTGTAGCGGAATGTTATGTTCTGCATGATCCGCGACAAGGGGACAATGTCTACCTGCACCGCCAAGTGGACATGATTTGTCATCATGCAGAAGGCAAGTATACGGTGACCGAAGCGCTCGGTACCTTCCTGCAGGAACAGGTAAAAACGGTAACGGTCCTCGACGTCATGAAATACGTCCTGCCGGGCGTTGCCGCGCAAGATCACATGGTACAAGGCGCCAGGATAATGAAGGCGGGGTTTACGTGCCATACGGTAATCCTAGAGCAAGATTGCAAGTTGTCAAGCCTGACCCTACCTGACCTCCTTGCTCCGTTCTTCCGGAACATTCATGGTATAGATGAAACCGGTCTTGATTTTTTTAGGGAACAATGTTCCGTAAGGTACTGTGTAAGTGAGGTACGGAAACAGCAGGCGCTCGAGAAAGCTGCGTGTTTCACCGGTAACTGTACCGAAGTATATCGGCGAACCGATAACCAGAGCGTCGGCGGCGGCAATTTTTTCCAGTACTGGCGCCAGTCCATCGCGTAGGACGCATTTCCCGTAACTTTTACCTCCGCGTGTTTTGCAAGCAAAGCAGCTGGTACAACCCTTAAAGTCCAGATCGTACAGATGAAACAGTTCCGTTGTAGCCCCCAGTACTACAGCCCCTTCCAGTGCCTTTGCCACGAGCGTAGCTGTGTTCCATTTTTTCCGTGGACTGCCGTTGATGCCGATGACGTTCATGTGTCTTTCTCCTCTTGTAGTGGTTGGTTTTCGCTTGATGATCAGCAAGCTATGACTGATAAGTATTTCGACAAAACTCGAACTTCGTAATTCGAAAATAATCGAACAACATTGCAATGTCAACTTCATTTCTATAAGATGATAAAAAATGAGAGGTGGAGCAAATGGCTAAGAATATGGAGATACAACAGCCTTTACGGGACGAGATTTCTTTGCCTAAAGTTCTTCATGCTCTCAGTGACCCGGTACGAATGGAAATCGTTCTCAAGATTGCCAGAGCAGGACAAGTGGCGTGCGGAGCATTCGATATACCAATGCCCAAGTCTACCTTGTCACATCACTTCAAAGTTCTGAGGGAATCAGGGGTGGTTGCCAGCAGGAGGGAAGGTAACGTGGTGATAAACTCCGTACGCTTTGATGACCTGGAAGCGCGGTTTCCCGGGGTCATTGGCGCCATCATCGCGGCAGCTCGATGGAATTGAAAGGGCGGCCGATGCAACGACCTTTTGTTTGTGATTTCCGCTTGTTGAACTGAATCAGTTAAGGTATCTTCACCAAAGGAAGGTGAAAGATGACGGCTCAAGAAATTAAAATCCGCATTGAAGGACTGAAACAGCAACTGGTGACGAAATACCATCCGGGAAAGGTCATTCTCTTTGGCTCTGCTGCCCGCGAGTCCGAAGTGGTCAATGCGTGGGACGTTTACGGGGACAAAATTCAAAAGGCGGCCAATCGGCCGCCTTCGGTGCTTCTGGAGGGCATTTGTCATTCCCGGTCAAATGCCTTGTTGATGGTGCTGGTGACTGCTCTCGCAGCTGCCCTCAATTCGTGACAGCTATTACGACTCACTGCTGAATCCAGACAGGCTTTGGCATTAGCAGGTATCTGGGCTCCCTTGACCGTAAAGTCAACACCGTCGCCTTTCGCGATATGCAGCGGTCCGGATCCGGCATATTCGACTTTGAAATCATCCTTGTATTCGCATTTCATAAACCTCACCTCTTTTCATAGCATCATTATGGCACGGTGCAAAATGGTAATCAATACCAATGAATGCTGTGAAAACGATGAGGCCCGGTCAGTCCGTACGCCCTTCTAAGACCTTCAACCGCTCCTTCAGCTCCTTCTCCTTCTGCCAGCGGGCGGTGATATCGCGCAGGATGGCGGAGCAGCCGGCGATCCCCCCTGTTTCGTCCCGGACGATGGACATGGAGAACTCCAGGGAGATGCGGCTGCCGTCCTTGCGCTGGCCCGGCGAGGAGAGCAGGCCGGTCTTGTACTTGGTCTCACCGGTCTCCATGACCCGGTAGTACCCCTCCCAGTGGCGGCCCCGCAGGTTTTCCGGGATGATCAGGTCGAGTGATTGGCCGATAGCCTCAGCGGCGGTAAAGCCGAACATCGATGCTGCCGCGCTGTTCCAGAGACGGATGATCCCCTGCCGATCGGCAAAGAGGACGGCGTCGCTGCTTTCGTTCACGATCTCTTCGTACAGACGGGTCAGGTTGATGGGAGCTGGCATGGTTGCCTTCCTTTCGTTGTGTATTCTCAACAGGGCATGTTTGCACCCTTGCGCAGATAGAACCACCAGGTGATAACGATACAGCTGACATAGAAGATGACGAAGCCGTAGAGCGCCGCTCCCGGTCCGCCGGTCATCGTTATGGAACTGCCGAACCCCTTGGGGATGAAGAATGCCCCATAGGCGGCAAAGGCGGAACTGAAGCCGAGCACGGCGGCAGCCTCCTTGCCGGCGTCCCGCACTGCCTGCTCCTGGGCCGCGGAACCTCTCCCCTCGGCGTCACGCTGCCGCTCGGTAAGAAAGATCACCGGGATCATCCGGAACGTGGAGCCGTTGCCGATGCCGGTGGTGAAGAACAGGAGGATGAACATGGCCAGGAAACCCCAGAAGTTCCCTCCGGCCCCGTTGTGGGGCAGGAAGGCCAAGACGCCGAAGACGGCAGCAGCCATGACGATGAAGTTCCAGAACGTGACGACTGCGCCGCCCAGCTTGTCGGCCAGCCACCCCCCCACCGGCCGGACCAGTGCGCCCACGAGAGGCCCGAGAAAGGCGTACTGCGTCGGATTCATGCCCGGGAACTGGGACTTGATGAGCAGGGGCAGGCCGGCGGAGTAGCCGATGAACGAACCGAAGGTGCCGAGATAGAGCCAGCACATGATCCAGTTGTGCTTGCGCCTGAAGATGATCGCCTGGTCGCTGAACGATGCCTTGGCACTGGCGATGTCGTTCATGCCGAACCAGGCCGCAATGGTGGCGGCGAGGATGAACGGTACCCAGACGAACCCTGCGTTCTGCAGCCAGAGCGGCTTGGTCACCCCTTTGATCACGCAGATCTGGGGATCGCCGCACAGGGCGCTGAACATGCCGGTGGTGATGACAAGCGGCACCAGGAACTGCATGGCGCTCACTCCCAGGTTGCCCAACCCCGCATTGAGCCCCAGGGCGGTACCCTTCTGGGCCTTGGGGAAGAAGAAGCTGATATTGGCCATGCTGGAGGCGAAGTTGCCGCCGCCGAAGCCGCACAACAGGGCAAGGATCAGCATGGTGGTGTAGCTGGTGTCGGGGTTGCGGACGGCAAAGCCGATACCGATTGCCGGTATCAGCAGCGAGGCGGTGCTGATGGTGGTCCATTTCCGGCCGCCGAAGATCGGCACCATGAACGAATAGAATATCCGCAGGGTGGCGCCGGTGAGGCCGGGCAGCGCTGCCAGCCAGAACAGCTTGTCGGAATTGTAGGGAAAGCCGATGGTGGGGAGGTTCACCACCACGACGCTCCAGACCATCCAGACCGCAAATGCCAGGAACAGGGCCGGGATCGAGATCCAGAGATTGCGGTTGGCAACCGCCTTTCCTTCTCTTTCCCAGAACGCCTTGTCCTCCGGGTTCCATGTTGTCAGTACACGAGATGACATTGTTACCTCCTTGATTTAATTATAGTTATTCCAGCAGGTCTACCGCCTTCAATTTCCGCAACCCTTTTCCTTTCTGCGTGGCCGAAAGCATCAGCACGATGGAAAAACTGGTCATGGCGAACAGGCACATGAAGGCGCTGCTCCGGATGCCGGTGAGGTCGACCAGGGCGCCGAATACGATTGGCAGAACGAAGCCGCCCATGCCCCCCATCAGTCCGACAATGCCGGATATGACCCCGATATTGTGGGGATATTCATCGGAGATATGTTTGAACACCGAGGCCTTGCCGAACCCCCAGGCAATACCGACCACGAACAGCAGGGCGGTGAAGAGCCAGATGTTCAGCCCGAGATGGAACCGCGTTTCCCCGCTGACGGTCTTGATCGCCATGTCGGCCTGGGGATAGGAGAGCAGAAACAGTGCCCCCCATGAAATCCAGAGTATCCAGCAGGTCACGGTGTGAGCGCCCAGCCTGTCCGAAAGCCAGCCGCCGAGGGCCCGGATCACGCCGGATGGAAGGACGAAGATGGCGGCTACCAGGGCGGCACTCTTCATGGTCAGACCGTACTCGTTGATATAGTACTTGGTCATCCAGAGCGAGAGCCCCACATAGCCACCGAAGACGATGGCGTAATACTGGCAGTAGCGCCAGACCCGCGGATCCTTCAGCGCCAGCAGCTGATCCCTGACCGTTACCGACGTCCCGACCCTGTGGCCCGGATCCGAATAGGTAAATGCCCAGAACAGACCGGCCGTAATGAGCATGGCCACGGCATAGACCTTGGGCACCATCTGCCAGCCATAGGCCGCGACCAGCGAAGGAGCGACGAACTTGGTTACCGCAGCCCCGGCATTGCCGGCGCCAAAGATCCCCATGGCAAACCCCTGCTTAGCCTTGCTGAACCAGCGTGCCACATAACTGATTCCTACCGAAAAGGATCCCCCGGCAATCCCGACGAACAGTCCGAGAACCAGGAACTGCCAGTACTCGGTAGCATCGCCGATGATGTAGATGGGGAGGACCGTGCAGAGCATCAGGATGAGAAAGACGATCCGTCCGCCGTACTTGTCGGTCCACATCCCGAGCGGCAGCCGGATCAGTGAGCCTGAAAGGATCGGGGTGGCCGCGAGCAGGCCGAACTCCGTTTCGTTGAGCTTAAGCGCCGCCTTGATGGGGATGCCAATGATGGAGAACATCACCCAGACTGCAAAACAGACGGTAAAGGCAATGGTGCTCATCGACACGACGGAGATCTGTTTATGTTTGTGGGTTGTCACCGTGACCGCCACCTGTAGAGAATCGGCGGGTCCGCCAGGAACGCCACCGGCAGGTAGAGCAGGTGCACCAGCTTGGTAAACGGCAGCAGCGCGACGATGAGAAACGCCCCGGCAGCGTGCAGCTTGAAGATCAGCGGGAAATCGGCCAGGTACTCCACCTGGGGGGTGAAGGTGAACAGCGAATAGAAGTACGGCACCGCCGTATGGAGGTACCAGTGGGAGCCCCAGCGCATGAAGACGGCGATGTAGACGCCGGTGGCGGCCTGGGCTGTCAGCAGATAGAGGAGGACCCAGTCGGAGCAGATGTTCACCCGTTTCAGCATCGGTGTATTGGCGCGGCGCAAGAGCAGGATCAGGCCGCCGATCAGGGCCGCCAGCCCCAGTGCCAGCCCCAGGCTCTCCACGGCTATCAGGGTCTGCTGGTTAGCAAGAAACGATTTCATCAGCCCCGGGGCAACGACACCGAGGAGATGCGCCGCAAGTACCGGGATGATGCCGTAGTGCCAGGGATTGATCCCCCAGTAGAGGGTCTTTTGTTCCAGGAACTGGGTGGAATAGGCCGACCAGGTGAGCCGGTTGGCGACAAAGCGGTACGGCGTCACGACAATGAAGAGCGCCAGGGCTGCATAGGGGAGCACGATGAAGATGAAGTTGTTCAGCATGGGGTCACCTCCTTACCGTCTGCCGCACAGAGGAGCCGCGCCGCCTCCACCAGCGGTTGCCACGGGCAATCCCGACGGTCGGCAAAGACTGTGGAAAGCCGCTCCAGTCCCGGCAGCACGCTTTTTACAATGAACGGCTGCCTCGTCCCATCCCTGTCCTCCCGCGCCAGATGCGCCAGGAATGCGAGCACCATCGACAGATGGTCGGGCAGTTCGTTGTTGGTCGGGGTGAAACCGTGCCGAGCATACTCCTGTTTCAGCCCGATCATATACCCCCCCTTTTTCTGGTTGTCGCCGAACAGGTGGTGTCCCAGGTAGGGGGCGGTCGCCGGGTTGAAATCGAAGGTTGCCACGTACGCCTCCTGGACCGCAGCAAGCGGCGAGGCGGCGACGAAGCCGGCAAAGGAGTCGATGGCACAGTCAAGTTTTTGCTTCTCCAGAAAGGCGCTGACAACGGCGACGTCGTTTGTCAGCCCCTCCTTCCCCACGGGGTAGTCGAGCATCCGGCTAAGGGATGCATAAGGTTCGGCGATGTTCATTTCACCCTCCCGGTCCTGTTCAGGATGCCGAAGCCGGCTTCACCCCTGCGCCGGTGGGCGTCCTGGTCTTCCCGCTGCTGTCCCGGGATGATGTTCCGCTCGTTGTAGCCGCCGATGCTGAAGAGCCGGTACAGTCGGTTTGCGCCTGCCTCGTCGAGGCCCACCTGCTGCAGGAGTTCTCCCCTGGGCGGCTGGTCGAGGTTCCTGCTCCGCATGAAGGTCCTGAGCGCTATCAGCTTCTTCAGCGCCTCTTCGACAATCTCCCGGTTGCCGCCGGAGAGGAGGCTGGCCAGGTAGCCGATCGGCACCCGGAGCTTTTCCAGGAGCGGGATGGTGCCGTGCTCAGCCAGCTCGTGGAGTTCGCCGCTCGTGGCCAGTACCGGGGAGAGGGCAGGGATGTAGTAGGCCATCGGCATGGTGCGGAACTCGGGATGGAGCGGCAGGGCCACGCCGAACTCCTTCAGATCGG
>JAJZTK010000173.1 GCA_021849045.1 Deltaproteobacteria bacterium
GGATAGAGTACCTGGCTTCGAACCAGGGTGTCGGGAGTTCGAATCTCTCCGGGCGCGCCAATTACAACAAAGGGTTACGGCTCACGCCGAACCCTTTTTGCGTATCAATTCTCTTCGCTGCTGCCGTTTTAGTCATCCATTGCGCGGCATATTTTAATTGTGATCGCCCGAATTTACCACCCATAATCATTGAAAGTTCCGGTTAGCGCTATCCAATTGCCGGAAGAATCACGATCGAACAACAAAAACTTCAAGGGGGCAACGAATCATGCACACTTCAACATTTACCGTAGCAAGAGACAATCGCTACTTCGAGGATTATGCCGTTGGCTCGATTTACGAGTTCGGCACCATAGCGGTCACGGAAGAGGAAGTGATCGACTTTGCCGGGCGATACGACCCCCAACCGTTTCATATCGATCCTGAAGCGGCGAAAGACACCCCCTTCGGCGGTCTCATCTCCAGTGGCTGGCTCACCGCCGGACTGATGATGCGGCTTCTGGTCGACAACTATGTCTCCAGCGTAGCGAGCCTCGGGTCGCCAGGGGTGAAGGAGCTGAAATGGCTCAAACCGGTGCGGCCGGGTGATGAGCTGTCCATCAGGGTGACCATTAAGGAGGCACGGCGCTCCCGATCAAAACCCGACCGGGGCATGGTCGGCATTTCTGTCGATGTGCTGAACCAGAAAAAGGAGGTAGTGATGACCATGCAGTCGGTGGGGATGATTCTCTGCCGGAAAGTGGCATGAAGCGGATAACGAGACAGCCCGTAGGGGGCTGCGTGGGCTGAACAAGTTGGCATTTCCCTCAGGCCACCGACAGCGCAAGTGGCCCGAGATTGCCGGCGAACCGGTTTTTGAGCGCATCACCCTCCCCTACGGCAGCATGATGAATCCCATCTGCCGCCCGGTCTCCCCCTTGTCGCGTCGATAGGAAAAGAAGAGGTCGTGCTCGCAGCTAACGCAGCGTCCGGAGGTTTCGATGTTCTCGTCCGGAAGTCCGGCCGCCTGCAGCTGGTTACGGTTGGCCGCCGCCAGATCGAGGCGCCAGCTGTCGGCACCGGTGGCCGTGGCAAAGAGCTCCCAGCCGTTCCCTCCCTTGCGGAAGGACTCCATGACCGGCCCGTCCACCTCGTAGCAGCAGGCACCGATCGCCGGCCCCACGGCCGCCAGGATATCCGCCGGCCGTGACCCGAACTGCTCGACCAGGGCTGCGACTCCCCTCCTGACAATGCCGTTGGCCGTCCCCTTCCACCCCGCGTGCAGGGCGGCAGCTACCCGCTTCTCCGGGTCAAGGAGCAGGACCGGCACGCAGTCGGCCACCGTGACCCCGATCATCACCCCTGGCTGGTTGGTGACGATCCCGTCGCATTCCAGCTTCAGGAAATGGGCAAAATCGTCGTTCGGCTGGTCAATGACCAGGAGATCGGTCCCATGGACCTGGCTTGCCGTCACCAACCGCTCCGGCCGGGAGCCGAAGGCGCGGGCCAAAAGGCTCCGGTTCCCCTGGACATTGTGAATCGGGTCAAGGGTCGTAGTCCCCAGATTCAGGGAGTTGAAGGGGAACCTGGAGACCCCCTCGTGACGGGTCGTGAACCCCTGGGCCTGGAACCCGGCCCGGCGGAAGATCTCCGACTCCAGGTAATGGATATTGCCTTTTCTGGTCATCTGCATATCGTAGCAATCCTCTTATGAATTCGACACTCTTACATGTTCTGTTGTGCGGGTCAGCGTCCATCGGCCAATGAGGTCAGGTAATCCAGGATTAGCTGCATGTCGGCCGGGATGTCGGCGTTGAATTCCAGCCACTCGCCGCTTGCCGGGTGGAGGAAGCCGAGCGACTGGGCATGGAGGGCCTGGCGCCCCAGCTCCCTGACCAGCTTCCTGAGCTGCGGGTCCCTGATGTTGGCCGCCCGGCCGGCACCGCCGTATACCTGATCCCCCACCAGGGGGAAACCGGCCTCCGACAGGTGCACGCGAATCTGATGGGTCCGACCGGTTTCCAGCCGCAGCCGGAGCAGCGTCATGCCGGGATACCGGGCCACGACCCGCCAGTGGGTGACCGCGTGCCTGCCGTGACGGGTCGTGCCGGACATCCGTTTGCGATCGGTCGGGTGCCGGCCGATCTCTCCTTCGATGCGACCCCGGTCTTCCCGCGGCGAACCGTAGACCAGTGCGAGATACACCCGGCGGATCGAATGCTCCTTGAACTGGTGTGCCAGGTGCTGGTGGGCCAAGTCGCTCTTGGCCACCACCAGGAGCCCGGTGGTATCTTTGTCCAGGCGGTGTACGATGCCCGGTCGCAGCTCGCCGCCGACTCCGGACAGGTCGCGGCAGTGGGCGAGGAGGGCATTGACCAGGGTTCCCCGCGGGTTGCCGGCTGCCGGGTGAACCACCATGCCGGCCGCCTTGTTGACCACCACGACTGCGGCATCCTCAAAGGCGATCTGCAGGGGGATATCCTCGGCCACCGCCTCAGCCGGCTCGGGGGGGGGGATGGTTATGACGACCTGCTCGCCACCCTTGAGTTTCAGGGACGGCTTGGCGCTGGCGCCGTCAACGGAAACCAGCCCCTGTTCGATAAGGCGCTGGACAGCGGCGCGCGTAAGCCCGTGCACAACCCTGGCCGCGAAGGTGTCAAGCCGCTCGGGCTCCTGACCTGTTGGAACTGTCTGTTCAAAACGGTCCATACTCTCCCAAAACGGAAAAAGGCGCGATTCCAGCAAACCGCGCCTTCTCCTTTGACCCACGACCGGGCCGGCTACCAGATGGATGACTCTATCTTCCCGGCTCTCTTGATCAGGACATCGACCACGGCCAGCTCATAGGCATTAGAGCCGGCCAGTTCGGGCGACACCCTGGACCTGAAGTGTTCCCGCCCCTCTTCAATTTGCTCGGCAAGGATCTCGAAGATGGAATCGTTCCTGATTCCCTCTTCCACCTTTTCCCGGTTATAGATGGCGACGTCGGAAACGATGGCGCGAGCCAATCGTCTGGCCTGGTCGGGATTGTCAATAAGGTTCATGAATCTCCTCGGTGCAATGGCGCTGGCGCAACCTTGCGCTGCATTATACATGAATCGATTGCGGTTTCTAGCGAATTTTCAATGCAAAATAGATGCTGGCGCTGCCTCGACGGATCAGGAGAGCCGCCGACCCCCGCCGTTCGGCCAGCTTCATGGCCGCGCCATACTCGGCCAGGGTTCCCACCCGTTTCTGGTTTACCGAAACGATCACGTCGCCGCGCTGGATGCCACTCTCGGCAGCGATGCTGTCCGGCTCGACGCCGGTTACAACCACCCCGGAAAGCCCGGCCACCCGCCTGTTCCTGGGCAACTCCTCCACCGCCAGGCCGAACCATCCCTCCGCCGGCTCGGTCGATCTGGGCCGGGCAGCTACGGCACTGTCACTGCTGGCCAGGATAATGGAGCTCCTGAGCAGTTTCCCCTCCCGGTAGAACTCCACCTCCACCGGTTTGCCGATGGGGGCGTCGGCCACGGTCAGCTGCAACTGCTTGGCATCCTTGACCTCGCTGCCGGCGAACCTGACGATGACATCGCCCTGCTTGAGCCCCGCCTTTTCCGCCGGGCTGCCGGCCATGACATCGCTCACCAGCGCCCCGCGGGCCTTGCCCAGACCGAAGGAGGCGGCGATATCGTCGGTGACCGGCTGGATCGCCACCCCGAGCCAGGCCCGGGTCACGCTCCCCTTCTTCACCAGCTGGTCGACGACCCGCTTGGCCATATTCACCGGGATGGCAAAACCGATCCCCTGACCGGCGGCAACGATGGCCGTATTGATCCCGACCACCTCGCCGTAGATGTTCAGGAGCGGCCCCCCAGAATTACCGGGGTTGATGGAGGCGTCGGTCTGGATGAAGTTTTCATAGGTCTCGATCCCCATATTGGAACGGCCGGTGGCCGAGATGACCCCGACGGTCACCGTCCGGTCGAGACCGAACGGGTTGCCGATGGCAATGGCCCACTGGCCGACCTGAAGCTTGTCCGAATCGCCCAGCACGGCAATTGGCAAGGCTTCGCGGGCATTGATCCTGATCACCGCGATATCGGTCTTGGGATCGCTCCCCACCACCTTGCCGTCATAGACGTTTTCGTTGGAGAGTTTCACCTGGATGCTCTCGGCATCCCGGACCACATGGTCGTTGGTGACGATGTACCCCTCCTTGTTGATAATGAAGCCCGAGCCGAGGCTGGTCTCCTTCTTGTAGCGGGGCCGGGACGGAGACTCCTCGAACAGGTCGCCGAAAAAAGGCGAGAACTCGAAGAACGGCTGGATCACCTTTTTCTTGCTGATGGTGGAGATGTTCACCACGGCCGGCGTCACGGCCTTGACCACATTGGTGAAGGCCTGCTGGGTGGCCAGGATATCCCTGGGCACCTCCTTGACCGGTGCATCGGCAGTCCCGGAACGGCTCGATTCGAAGAAGGTCGGCCCCTCTTTTTTCTTGCAGCCACCGAGGAGCAGGATAACAATGAGCCAGATTACCGAAACGTGCCAATAACGCATCGCAACACTCCGAAATACATGAGTAATTGACTGAACCAGGTGACAGGGTAGCCAAAAGCGCCGGTGATGTCAAGACACGAAGGGCTTGACCTGCGGCAGGAATGGCCATATAACGGGACGTTAGGAGACCGGACCATGAGCGAACACAAAAAAGAGGTCAGAGAGTTGAATCTGGGACAGAAGATTCGCAGCCTGCGCCAGGAACGGCGACTGACGCTCCAGGAGCTGTCCGATGCCTCCACACTCTCCAAACCACTCCTCTCCCAGATCGAAAACGACCAGGTGATCCCCCCCATTGCCACCCTGCTGAAGATCGCCAAGGGGCTCAAGATCGGCATCCACTACTTTTTCGAAGAGGAGGGGGACCGGCAGAAGTACGTCCTCTCCAAGGCCGACGATGGGGGGATGACCCCACGACGGAGCGGCAACGACTCTCCCCACGGTTACCTGTACCGGTCACTGGCGCCCGGCATCCGTCACAAACAGATCGAGCCGTTTCTCGTCGAGTTCGAGCTGCGGCAATGGTCGGACGACTATTTCTACCGCCACGAAGGGGTCGAGTTCATTTATCTGCTGGAAGGCGAACTCGAATTCCACTTCGGCAGTGAGACGCTGGTCATGTCACCCGGCGACAGCGTCTACTACGACTCCAACGAACCCCACGGTTTTATCGCCAGGGGGACCAAAAAGGCCCGGGCCGTGGCCGTGCTCTATTCAAAAGACTAATGTCTCGAAGTCACTTCTCCGCCCCCGTTCGCCGCTGCCGGTCGAGGAGCCCGGCATAGGCGCGGATTGCCTCGCGCGCCTGATCATCCAGGTTTCGGAACTTGAATCCCATCGAGTTGGGCTCATCGTCACTGCAGCCCCAGACCACCTCGGCCTCCACCCGTATCGGCCGGGCCGAGCCCGGAGTATAGAAACCGAGGTGCACGACCCGCCCGACAGGCAGTGGCTCATCTGTCTGAACGCACACCCCCCCTTCGGACAGATCGAAGGTATCAAAGCACGAAGCGCCATCCACCTCCAGCAGCCAGCAACCGACCGAGGCAGGAACCCTGCGACAGCCCCGTTCTTTCATCGGCATCCTCCATTTCCCCGAAATTGAACCGTTTACAGCGTAGCACAGGATCTGGTGACCGCAAGAAGACGCCGGGATCCGTAACCTGTCATACCTCCTCTCCCTCCCGCAGCAGCACTTTCACTACCTTTGTCTTCACACCGGGGCCGGCCAGTTCACGATAGATGCGGGCCAGGAAGCGTACGGTCACCACTTTGTGGATGTAGGCCTGGGTCAGGCGATAGAGCCACTTTCGCCAGAGGGCCGGGCGCTGGTCCCCCAGCAACAGCGGGCAGTAGCCGGAAAGCTGTAACGTCACCCTGAGACCTGCAGCCGTGTCGGTGACCATGAACACCAGTTCGCCCCGGTCGCACTGCTTCGGCTGCACGAGCAGCCCACCATCGATGGAGAGGGTCAGAGACCGTTCGCCCGCCCCCTCCCTGCCGACCGGCCCCCGAAACCTGAGCAACACAATATTCGTGCCCATCAGCCGGAACTCCACACCGTCAGCCGATAGCTGCGGCCTGATGAGCGAAAGGGTAAAGCGGTGGATATACTTCAGATAGCGGGAAAAGAGAAACGACGGATCAATGCCATGGGCATGATCGGACGGCAGGGTCATCCACTGGATGGAAAAGACCGAGGAATCGTGCTCCAGAATCTGCTGGCAGGCAATTTCCCGTTCCGTAGCATCGCGCGTCTTCATACGAGCAATTTACCACAGATCCGTCCCCCTGTCCTCGGGGCACCTTGCTTTTCCCAAGGGACGTGTACAATTGAACAACGACCTGATCGCCCTTGCGCACGAGGGTAAATTCGGGTAATAAATCCAGGCATACAGCGCTACACGAACGATAAGGAGGAATCTGCCATGAAGAAAAAGGTTGGAGTGGTCCTTTCCGGCTGCGGCGTCTACGACGGCAGCGAGATCCACGAGGCAGTTTTTACCCTGCTGGCCATCGACCGCAACAATGCCGAGGCCGTCTGCATGGCCCCGGACAGCGATCTCGACGAGGTCAACCACCTTACCGGGGAACCGACCGGGGCCAAGCGCAAGATCCTGGTGGAGTCGGCCCGCATCGCCCGCGGCAAGATCAGGGACATCGCCGGCGTAAAGGCCGCCGATCTGGACGCGATCATCTTTCCCGGCGGCTTCGGTGCGGCCAAGAACCTTTGCAACTTCGCCGCCAAGGGGGCCGATGCCTCGATCCATCCGGAAGTGGCCCGGCTCCTCAGGGAAGTGGCTGCGGCCGGGAAGCCGATCGGCGCCATCTGCATCGCCCCGGCCCTGATCGCCGCAACCCTTGGCAAGGAATATCATCCGCAGTTGACCATCGGCAACGATGCCGGCACTGCCGCTGCCATCAACGCCACCGGCAGCAGCCACGTGGCATGCCCGGTTCGGGAGTTCGTGGTGGACGCGAAGAACAAGATCGTCTCCACGCCGGCATATATGCTCGCAGAGCGGATCTCCGAGGCGGCCGAGGGGATCGAGAAGACCGTGAAGGCAGTCCTTGAGCTTGCGTGACCGTTTCTTCGATCGCATTGTTCTTCAAAAGGGGCACTGCGCCCCTTTTTTCTTTTTGTTCTCAATGGGTTGTCAACATCGCCTTGCCTCTCTACTCCTTTTCCATTAGAATGCCGGCGACCATTGGTTCCACACCATGAAATAAAGCAAACCAAGGAGGCACAATCATGCGTAAGAAACTCGCCCTGTTCTGCCTGGCAGCAGCGGTCACCCTTTCCGCGTCGACTGCAATGGCCGAAAACATCAAAGGGAAACTCGGCGTAACCGGCCGGATCGGATTCATTGTCCCGGCCGACAGCGACGTTGGCGCCAACAAATCCAAGTTCGAATCCGACGCCGGCTTCGTGGGTGGGGGTGGCTTTATCTACGGGATCGACCGGAACATCGCCGCTGACCTTGAGATCACCCACTCCAGCTTCAGCTCGGAAACGCCAACCGGTGATTTCAGGGGAGACTTTGATGTCATCAACATCAGTCTGGGTGCCCAGTACCGCTTTGCGGTCAGCCACGCAAACCTGACCCCCTATGCCGGAGCAGGCCTGGACATCATTATCAGCGATTTTGACCGGAAGAACAGCTTGGAACGCTACGACGTGGACACCACCGTTGGCCTTCACGTCAAAGGTGGGATCGATTACTTCCTCACCCGCCAGGTGGCACTGAACGCCGAAGGCAAGTTCGTCGTCGCCCCGGAGACCGACATCAAGGGCACGGACCGGAATGGCAACTTCGACCCCACCGGTTTCACCGGGACGGTAGGGGTCCGCTTCTTCTTCAACTGACCCTGGCTCTTCCCACGAAAAAGGCGGCCCAAGGCCGCCTTTTTCGTTTCATCTCCATTCACTCTCT
>JAJZTK010000174.1 GCA_021849045.1 Deltaproteobacteria bacterium
ATGGCCACGGTAATGGCCAGCGGGCCGAACATCTTCCCTTCGATCCCCTCCAGGGTCAGGATCGGGATGAAGGTCAGGGCGATGATCAGTTCGCCGAAGATGCTCGGTTTACGCACTTCCATGACCGCCTTGAGCACCGTGGTGAGCTTGGGATGCAGGTGCCCCTCTTCGCTCAGATGGCGCTGGACGTTCTCCACCTGGATAATGGTGGTGTCGATGATCATGCCGATGGAGATGGCCAGACCGCCGAGGGACATCAGGTTGGCGGTGATGCCGGTGAGCTTCATGACGATGAAGGTGGCCAGCAGTGACAGCGGCAGCGCCAGCAGCACGACAATGCTTCCCCGGATACTGTTCAGGAGCAGGTAGAGGACGATCAGCACGAGGATGGAACCCTCGATGAGCGCCTTGTTGACCGTGCCGACGCTCGCTTTGACGATATCGCTGCGGTCATAGTACGGGACCATCTTGACCCCGTCCGGCAGCATGTTGCTCTCGTTGATCTCCTTGACCTTGGCCGCCACACGGCGGACTACGTCGCGGCTGTTTTCGCCACGCAGCATCATGACGATGCCGCCGACTGTCTCGTCGGCGCCGTTCTTGATGGCAGCACCCATACGGACCGCTTCTCCGACCTTGACCTGCGCTACATCCCGCAGGTAGGTTGGCGTACCTTTTTGGGATTTGAGGACGATGTTTTCGATGTCGCCAACGCTCTGGATCAGGCCGACGCCACGGACGATGTACTGGTCCGTGCCCCGTTCCAGGACGTTGCCGCCGACGTTGCTGTTGTTGCTGCCGATGGCGGTATAGACGTCCTCCACGGTCACGCCGTATTTGACCAGTTTTTCCGGTGACACCAGCACCTGGTACTGTTTGAAGTAACCACCAAAGGAGTTGATTTCATTAACCCCGGCAACGCTCTTCAACTGGGGGGTAATGACCCATTCCTGCATGGTGCGCAGGTTGGTCAGATAGGCCCGCTTCTGTTCCGGGTCCTGGGGTACTTTCCCTTCAAGGGTGTACTGGTAGATCTCCCCCATGGCGGTGCCGATAGGTCCCATGGCGACCTGAACACCTTTCGGCACCTTTTCCCGCGCCTCGGCCAGCCGCTCGAAGACCAGCTGGCGGGCAAAGTAGATATCCACATTGTCCTTGAAGACAATCGTGACAATGGAAAGGCCGAACTTGGTCACCGAGCGCATCTGCTCAATGTCCGGCAGTCCTCGCATGGACATTTCTATCGGGTAGGTGACATTCCGTTCGATTTCGACCGCCGACAGGCCGTCGGCATGGCTGACCACTTCCACCTGAATGTTGGTTACATCCGGAAAGGCGTCAATCGGTAATTTGATGTACGAATAGAAGCCGAAAACAACAATCACCAGCGCTGCGAAGATGACCATTCCTTTCTGCTTCAAGGTATAGGCAATGAGTTTTTCTAGCATGCGTGGTTATCTCCTCAGTGTTCGTCGTCCTCTAGTTCACCCTTCTTCAGTTCCGACTTCAGGGTGAACGCCCCCTTGACGGCATAGCGTTCACCTTCCTTGAGTCCTGAAACCACTTCCACCATGCCGCCCGAGGCTCGCCCGAGCTCCACGGCCCTCGGTTCGAAGTCGGTCTCCTTCTCGGCGACAAAGATCAGCTTCTTGCCGTCCAGCTCCTGTACGGCCTCTTCAGGAACCGCCAACACCGGCGGGGTGTCTGCGACAAGCGCCAGCTCGACGGTGGCGAACATTTCCGGCTTCAGCTTGCGACCCGGATTGAGCACCTCAACCCGCGCCTTGACCGTGCGGGTAGCCTCGTCAACCAGATCGGCTAGGTAGGTGATACGCCCCTTGAATTTCTGATCGGGAAAGGCGCCGACGATGACGGTTGCCGCCTGTCCCCGGCGGACCTTGGCCAGGTCCTTTTCGTGGATGTCCACCAGCACCCAGACCGAGGAGAGATCGGCGATGGTGTAAAGGCTCTTGGATGGGTCGGACAGTTCGCCCACGGTGGCATGTTTCTCGGTGATGATGCCACTAATGGGAGAGCGGACCGGCAGGAGCGGTTTCTTGTGATGATCGTCTTTCAGGTCTGCCACAGAGACGCCAAACAATGAGAGCCGCTCCTCGTCGGTATGCAGTTCGGTCTGGGTGGTCTTGTAGTCGGTTTCGGCCTGGAGGATCTCCTTGCGGGCCGCAATTTTCTTATCCACCAGGGCCTTGATCCGATCCATGTTGGACTGGGCCAGGGTGAACTTCGTCTTTGATTGATGGTAGCGGTTGAGCGCTTCACCCAGCTCGACACTGTCAATGGTCACCAGCACCTGGCCGGCAGCCACGCTGTCCCCCAGGGAGGACTTGACGCTGACAATCTTGCCGGAAATGCGCGGCGAGACATGGGCAATTTTGTCGGTATTGGCCCCCACCTTTCCGGTGGCGCTGATGACGCCAGCCAGGCGCTGCTTCTTAGCTGGAGCAACGACCACGCCGCTCTGTTTCTGCACTTCGGCGGTCATCTTGACAAGCTTCTCTTCCCCGTGTTCGTCGTGACCTTCATGCCCTTCCTTCTTTTCCTTTTCTTCGTCGTGGCCGCCTTTTTCGTCCTTATGGCCGGCCTCTTTTTGTTCGGCTTTTTCTCCGCCCCCGGTGGTGGAATGGGTCAACCGGTAAGCGACGCCGCCCCCCAGGGCCAAGGCCAGTATGAGTCCGATGATGATTGCTTTCTTGTTCACTGCACACCTCCGTTGATGTCTGTCGCCACTGCTGATTCGAGTTTTACGAGTGCCAGCTGCCGGGCATGGAGCGCCGTCAGGTAGCCGTCGCTGACCTCGAAGAACTTCTTCTGTTCCTGGATGACCGAGAGAATCCCGACCTCACCCAGGCGGTACGACTCCTGAGTCAATTTCAGGTTTTCCTCAAGCTGGGGGATAATGTTTGACTTGTAGAGCGACAGCACCTTCTCGGCATTCAGAACACTTGTGTAGGCGGTTTCTACGTCCCGCTCCACATTCCTGGTAGCAGCTGCCAAACGGCTTTCGGTGCTGCTTCGCTTGGCCCGGGCTTCCTGCACACCGGCCTGGTTCCGGTCAAAGACGGGAATAGGCATCGACAACTTGACACCGATGGTATAGGCGGTGTCTTTTCCTTCAACGCCGCCAATTTCCATGGCGGTCGTGTCACGTCTGAATACCAGGCCAGCCGTGAGGTTCGGGGTACGTTCTGCCTCGGCGAGAATAACATCGGCATCCCCACGTCCTTTTTCCGCTTCGAGAGCTTTGATATCCGGGCGGTTGCCGTGTGCCAGCTGTTTCAGATCGACAAGCGACTTTGTCGCAGGGGCACCCGCTTCCAGTTTTCCTTCGATTGCCGCCTGACTGCCAGCCGGAAGGCCCATCAGGGTCCAGAGCCTCGCTTGACTCTGCAACATGGCTTTCGCCACCTCAATCCTGGACCCTTCACTCCGAGCGAGTTCGACCTTGACCAGATTCATCTCCAGTTCCGGGATATCCCCGGCAGCCAGGCGTTCTTTAGTTACGTCGAGAAGCTGCCGGTTGAGAGCAATGGAACGATCAGTGAGGGCCAACCGCTCCTTGGCCAGCACCGCATCATAGAATGCTGTCTTTACCTCGTCACGGAGCAGCCGTTCCCGATCGATCAATTGCCAGCGGTATATCTCCAACTCACGCTCGGCGATGGAGAGCCGCTTATCCCGTTTGCCAGCCAGGAAAAACTCCTGCGACAGTCCTAAGGCCAGACTGTTTTCGTTGCTGCTACCGGTCAGGGCACCGGTGCCGGCTTCCAGATCGAGAGTCGGGTTCGGCAGAAGACCGGCCCTGACCTTACCGGCATCGCGGATACCTTTTTCCTCCCGCAGTGCTTTGAGCTCGCCATTATTTTGCAGCGAGTACTCGATAACCTTGGGCAATGACAGGGACGGCTCGTCAGCCCGAACCAGGGTGGACGACAATAAAACGGCAATTCCTGGCACTAGGAGCAAGGCTCCCCGTGCGAATACTGTTGTTCCCAATGAAATAACCTCCATATTCAGTTTTGTTACAACGATTAATAATAGGTGCGGACGTACCACAAGGGACAACGCGGATGCGTTGTCCCTTGGAATCAGGACAAACTACTCCCGTCACAGGGGGGTAAGCGTGGATTTGAGGGGGGATAAACTTGGAAAGATAGACTTCAGGTAGATACGTGAATGGTTCAGAGGTAATTAAATTTAAGATGATAGAATTGCGGCTCAGTTTGAATACTTGTACCGGCAGAGGAGCATGGCATGCGCAGTTGATGCAGGTGTCGCAGCCATCGTAGTCCTTATGCTCTGCAGGCGGAGCGCAGGGGCACTGGTGCGGTGCGGAAATCTGCGAGAGCGATGCTTGATCGCTCGATACCTTGACATGATCCTGCATAGCGTGTGCGCTTTCATGCACGCCATTTACCGCCACGACCAACATGATCACGAGTAGGATTTGTGAAACGAATTTCAGAGGGATTAGTTTTCGCATAATTTGATATCGTAAAAGTAAATAATTTATGTGGTGAATGTCAAGGTGCATTATTCCTCCCAACTAAGCAGATCATGTCTTTCGATGCTTATTGAAAGTGAATTTCACTATTACCGGCTTGAATGATACTTGTCAACATTAAATTGGGAGTTTGATTTGTTTTCTTTGTTACTAATTTGCATTCACGTCGTGTTTGGGTGAGCGAAGTAATCTTGAAGAGTTGCCAAGTATCCCCAAGTCTGGAAGTGACTGAAGTGCGGCAGCCAAGGCGACCGGCAGCATCCCGGCGGCGGCCAGGGACATTCCGGCAATGTTGTAGAAGGCTGTAAAAGCAAGGTTCAGTTTTACCACGCCCATCGTGCGCCGGGAGATCCGGAAGAGCTCGGGTACGAGCATCCAGTCCTCCCGCATCAGGGCGATATGGGCCGCCTCAATGGCGATGTCACTCCCAGCCGCCCCCATGGCGATGCCAACATCCGCTTGAGCCAGTGCCGGAGCGTCATTCACCCCGTCTCCCACCATGACGACCACATGCCCTTTAGCCTGATACTCCTTGACGATGGCAATTTTATCCTCCGGGAGGAGGTTGGCGCGATACTGGAGACCGAGACGTTCTGCAAAGACAGCCGCAGTCCGCTCATTATCACCGGTGAGCAGCTCGATCCGCACTACCCCCAATCTTCCCAGCGCGGCAAGGGCCTCCGGGACTTCCGGACGAAGCGTATCTGCGGCAGCCAGGAGCCCGGCGGGTTTGTCGTCGCAGGCAACGTACAGAATTGTTTTCCCCTGTGCTTCAAGGCCATCGACCGAAGGAAATGTTTCTTCCCCGGCAATCATCCTGCGGCTTCCTAGCGCTATTCGCCTGCCAGTCACCTGGGCGCGGACCCCAAAACCAGGGATCGCCTCGAACATTTCCGGTTCGCCCAGCGGCAGGTTGCGTGTTTTTGCCGCCTCCCGCACCGCTTCCGCCAGGGGGTGCTCAGAGTACCGCTCCGCTGAAGCTGCAAAAGTTAGAATCTCCTCAACAGAATAATCTCCCAGCGGAACAATATCGGTTATCTGCGGCCGGCCAAGGGTCAGCGTACCGGTCTTGTCAAGCAGGAGAACATCGGCGCGGTTGAGCAGTTCAAGGTATTTTCCACCTTTGATGAGCAGACCCCGCCGTGCCCCTGCCCCGATGGAAGCGATCATGGCAAGGGGAGTGGCAAGGGCAAAGGAGCATGAGCAGACCACCACCAGCACTGCCGCGGTGGCGAGGGGGTTACGGCTGATGATATAGGTGAGGAGTGCAATCACCGCAACCACTGGAAGGTAGTAACCCGAGAATTTGTCGGCAAAGCGCTGCACGTCCCCCCGGTTTGTTTCCGCTTGCTCCACGAGCTTGATTACCTTCCCGAAGGTGGTGTCGGCGCCAACTTTGAGCGCGCGGATGCGCAGACTCCCCAGACTCGCTGTAGTCGCGGCGAAAACCTTTGCACCCGGTCCCACCTCGACCGGCATCGACTCGCCAGTGATTGTCGCTTGATCCACGGTTGCCTGCCCGCCAGTTACTTCACCATCTACCGGAATGCTTTCTCCCGGTCGAACCACAACCGTTTCCCCAACCTGTACCTCGCCGACCGGCACATCTACTTCAGTGCCGTCACGTTCCACCCGTGCTGTCTGCGGAGCCATGACGGTGAGGTCTTTAAGCGCCCGACGGGCTCGCTCGGCGGTAAAAGTTTCCACATAGTCACCGATGCGCATGAAAAAGACGACAATGACGGCAGCAGCCCATTCTCCGACCGCCACAGCTGCAACAAGGCCAACGGTCATTAGTGTGTGGGAAGTGATCCTTCCCTTAAAAGAGGCTTTTACGACATTCCTGAACACCGGCCAGCCGCCGATGATAACGGTAACTAGCCAGACCTGCCAAGGCATCCGTCGTGACACCGCTTCAAAGAAGCCCAGCCACTCTCCGATAACGACAATAAAGAGAACCGAGCCGAAGACGACGGCGAACAGAACCAGAACATGCCGGGTGAACTGTTCAAGAAAAGGGGCCTTCGTAGAAAGTTCCGCTTCGGTGGAGAGAATCGAATAACCCGCGGCTTCAACAGCTTTTCTTATCTCTACCAGGCCGGTTTTGGTGGGGTCGATACGGATAACCGTCTTTCGGGCGGCGAGCAGTATTTCCACCTCAGCTACGCCAGGAACCGATTGAATGGCGCTTTTGACATGCCGCGCGCAATCGGCACAATCCATGCCTTTGATGGAAATCTCTATGATTTCAGAGTGCTTGTTCATATAATATCCTTCAGTTCTCCAGTATCTCCCGTTTTCACATAGAGACTCTTTCAATACCAATTATATCGCGGCAAGCACCCGCTCCATCTTCTTCTTGCCTGCGCCCCGTGAAGGGAGCTGCAGGTGCGCTGGAGGCACCACAGCCACATGAATTTTGATTGCATTTACTGCTCATTAATTCACATCCTCAATTGTATTGTGTTTCTTTTCAACTGCGTTGCAGCCGCAGTTATGTTTGCAACAGGTATTTCTCAGCTTGCGTTGCAGGTATCAGTAACCCCAGCCAACAGACAGCACAGTAACAGCAGCCATCAACGGCTTACCGATTCCCAGAGTCTTGGCTCCGAAGATTCCCAGGTAGATCCCCAACATTGGTGAACCACAGCAACCGATAAGAAAACACCCCGTTGCCATGAGAACCCCGACCAGGATAATACTTCCGGCAGCCCCGGCCGCCATAGCCGCCTGCCGCGTTCAGAGGTAATGGCCCCGCGCCCACATTTGTCACTCATAGTTTCCCCCGGCTTTGTTGAAATAGGAGGTGAGAAAGGCGATGCCATCGTCTAAGCCCGCCCGGCATTCGGCGGGGCTTTTGCCCGTGGCTTGGATTTTCAAATCCCATTGCCAAGTAAGATAGCCGTCCAGGTTCAGGCAAAACTTCTTGGCGAAGATGAAGGCATGTTCGCGACGCGGTCGCTCAGCCTTGCGCGCCCGCAGAACGTCCTGCACCATTCCAAACCAGCGGATGGCGTTCTCGGCCTCGTCCTTGAGGTCGAATACAACATTGGCCACGGCGTAGCCGTATTCACGCACGGACGATTCCTCCGGGTGGCCGCCACACGAACTCAGCGTGGCGATGAACGGCACGCGGTTCATCGCCTCCACCAGCGGCGCAATGGCTGTGTCGAGTCCTTCCATGGTTACCGCTCCTTGCGCACGACGATTTCCCATTCGATGCCTTCGGTGACTTCCGCCTTGAGAACCGATTGGCCGTCATCGGCAAAATTCTGTGGTATGTTCTTCAGGGCCGGGCCGTGGTCGC
>JAJZTK010000175.1 GCA_021849045.1 Deltaproteobacteria bacterium
AGTTGGATGCAGTAGGGGCGCCCGTGGTCCATAATGGCGTTCATCGCAGCCCTGATGGTGCGGCCCGTGAAGAGGACATCGTCCACCAGCACCACCTTCTTGTCCTCGATAACGAACGGAATGAGGGTCTTGCCCACCGGAAGGTGTGCCGTATGACCTTTGATGTCGTCACGATAGAGGGTGATGTCCACCTCTCCGACCGGTACCGTCTCACCTTCGATTTCTTCCAGACGCCTGGCCAGCTCACGGGCCAAGTGAACACCACCGGTCCGGATACCGACCAGGACCAGGTTCTGTACCCCCTTGTTCCGTTCCAGAATCTCATGGGCAATCCGCGTGAGCGCCCGTTTGATCCCGGCACCATCGAGAATAACCGTATTATCTTCTCCCATAGCGCCCCCATTTTTGTTTTCCGAAAACCGTTCCCAGAACGAAAGAAAGCCCTTCCGCCAGCTGGCGAAAAGGCTTTACGTCAATGCGTAAATAGTATTGTCCCTCTCACCTTTGTTAACCTCACAGGGCTAAATTAAAAGGTTCGTACAAGCGCCGTAAAATTATCACCACCGACGGCCCCCGTCAAGGAGAAATTGGTTGCGTCACCCGGCCCTTTGCTTATAATTCTTCGGAGCACGCATACTACGGCAAAGGACACAAACCAACATGAACTATACCGGCATGGTGCGCTCCAGGCGCACGCTAACGGCCACAGTAGCTCTGGCTACCGCACTCGTTGTTTCTCTTAACGCCTGGCCCGGCAGTGCCGAGGAGCCAGCAGCAAACATCGCCCCCCCTAGCCAGCCGGTGCAATCGCCTGGGACAGAGCCGACCGCCGACACCAGGATCGATCCCAGCCGTGAGTATCATGAGAAATACGCCAACAGCGAAGCGGTGACCAAGAAAAAGGGGAGTACGAAAAAGAAGCGACGAGCCAAGAGTGTCCGCAAGAAGAAGGGGCGAAAAAGAAAATCTGCGCGCGTGAAAACAGCCAAAAAGATAGTCACCAAAGCCGCCGAGTCGACAGCGACCGGCGCCAACTGGCAGTCGCTCTGCAGCGGTGAACGGGTGACCGTAGATCAGATCAGGGAGGGAATGAAGGGCGCTAAAGACTTTGCCGGGAAGAACCTGGGGGGACTTAACCTGCTGGCCCTCAACCTGCGGGGGGCAAACCTGGCCGGCACCTGTCTTGCCGGGGTGAACCTGGAGCGGGCCGACCTCACCGAAGCCAACCTGAAGCGGGCCGTGCTGTCCGGTGCCAACCTGACCCTGGCCAGCGTCCAACTGGCCAACCTCGATGGCGCCAGAATGGATGGCGCGATCTTCGACGACACGGTCTGGACCGATGGTCACGTGTGTCGCAAAGGCTCCGTGGGCCGCTGCCTCGACATCTTTGACGCTCCCGGGCAGTAACGCCCGGGAGTGTCGATCACCGCTATTCCTTTGTTCCGCTTATCTTGGCCTTGAGCAGTTCACCAAGGGTCCCCATCCCCTGAGGAGACGTGGCAGACTTCTGACGGAAAGCCTGCAGATCGGCGTCCGCCTCGGCAGCGGCCCGTGCGAAATCGGCCAGCGCAAGGGAAATCTTCCGGTTATCCAGGTCGATACCCTCTACCAGCACCTCCACGGTCTCACCTTCCTTCAGCACATCCTTGGGATGGGCAATCTTTTTCCCTCCGCCCAACCTGGAAATATGCAGAAGCCCATCGATGCCGTCACCCAGGGCGACGAAAGCCCCGAATGGTGCCAGCCGCACCACGGTGCCGGTAACACTGGTCCCAACCGTGAATTTCCGGGGCACCGACTCCCACGGATCAGCCAGCGTATCCTTAAGGCTGAAGGTAATCCGCTCCTTCTCCCAGTCTATCTGTTTCACCACCACCTTCACCTGGTCCCCTACCGACAGCAGCTGGCGGATGTCGCGAACCTTTCCCCAGGCAGCTTCGGAAACCGGCAGCAGTCCGTCCATGGCACCGATGGAGATGAATGCGCCAAAATCCCTGAGGGACGAAACCGTCCCTTCCACAACAGTACCCACAGTCAGGGTTTCTTTCAGTTTTTCCCGTTCCTGGCGCTGCTCTTCTTCCAGCAGTGCCCGGTGGGAAACGATGATGTTTCTGCCCCGCTCACCGTATTCGATAACGCGGAACGGCAGGTGCTTACCGACAAAGGCAGCCGTATTATCGGCACGGCGCAGGGATATCTGGGAAAAGGGGCAGAACGCACGGACAGAGCCGCCAACCTTTACCTCGAAGCCTCCCTTAACCTCCTTCTCCACTACCCCTTCCACCGGAATGCCGCTGCGCCAGGCATCTTCCAGCTGACCCTGGGCCGCGGCCCCGGCGCCGCCGACCTTGGTGGAGAAGCGCAATTCACCTTTGGAGCTGCCGACGAACCAGGCCGTGATCGTATCACCGGTAGCCACGGTCAGGTTACCTTCAGGGTCGGTCAGTTCCCGCCGATCAAGCACCCCTTCACCCTTTTGGCCGATATCCAGGAACACCCAGTCGTTGGAAACCTGCAGAACACGCGCCTGCACCTTGGCACCCGGCTTGAGTTTCCCGCTATTGGCCTGGCTGGCGGCAAACAATTCAGCAAAGCTCTCTTCGTTCGTGGACTCGTCGTCCGTTACTATCTTCTCATCGGTCATTGTCCGTTGTCTCCCTTGCGTGATGTTTATTGTCATTGGTCAAAGAGGAAGGTATCCTGTTCAGCCACTTAACCAATCAACTGTTCTTCTGTGCCTTCTCCATTTCGCGCATCAGTTCGTCGTAGGCCGACAAAGACTGTATGAGCGGAGAACTCCGCCGGGCGGATTCGTCAAATCCCTTCAGCTTCGCGTTGAAACTGCCGGCCCGCCCCTTGAGGCCCTCTATGCTTGCGGTCAGGTACCCTTTATCGACCTTTTCATCCTTGCGGGTCAGAAACGCCTTGGTCTTGGCAAAGTATTCATCGCCCGTGCCGAGGTATTGATGAAGCCCCTCAAGGAACGAGAGCGTCGAGGCGGAAAGCTCTGCCGTGGTTCCCAGCTTTAGCCGGACATCCGCCATATCCTTCAACAACTGGGTGTCGACAAAACGGGACAATTCGGCGATCTCCTTACCTTTCCCCTCCGGCGAACTGCCGAGGGTATCAACCTGCTTGAGGAACAGCTGCGAGTTCGCCGAATAGCGGTTAATGGCAGCTGATGCCTCGCTGAGGGACAGGGCAAAATGGGAGACGAATTTGGCGAACATCCCTGCCTGCCCTGCATAAGGGATGGGAAGGAGCCTGGCAAAACCGGCAGCAACCGAGCCTGCTTCAACGTAGCGCTTATAGCCGGCCAGACTGTCGGTCATCCAGGTGACAAAACCGGCAAAGTCAGCCATGGCCGCGCGCTGCGCCCGCGTTTCCCTGGCCAGATCCTGAAGACGCTGGAATTTCTTCTGGGCCAGGGAGTCAATGGTCAGTGACGAAGTTTCCAACTGCCGCACCCGTTCCCGGAGACGGACGTTTTCCTCCTGGACGCCGTTGCAGGCTCCGCTGCGCAGTTCGGCGGTCACCGGCGCACAGGCCGTGACTGCTCCCATTACCAGTATGCTGGGCACCAACTTGGACAAGAATCGTGTCATCGGATATCCTTTATGCGCTAAAAAGCCGCTTCAACGAGCGGCTTTCTGATGTTATCCCATACCACGTTGCAACAAACAGCACATCTGGCTCGTCTCTCTCTGCCGCCAGGTGCATGAGCGCAACCGGTATCAGTCGATCAGCCGGCCGATACTGCCGAAACGAACCCGGAATTTCTCCGAATCCCACGACCAGTATTTGATGAAGGCAAGTCCCTTCAGTTTGTCGTTCTTTACGAAGCCCCAGAAACGGCTGTCATAGGAACGATCCCGGTTGTCCCCCATCATGAAATAGGAGCCGGCAGGCACGGTTACCGGACCGAAGCTGTCCCGCGGGTTCTGGGCTTTGGGGATAATCTCCTTCTCCTTGTGAACCTCGTGGGGGTTCTCGTAGGGCTTGCCGTTCACATACACCTTCTTGTCCCGTCCTTCCACCACGTCACCGGGGAGACCAACGACCCTTTTGATGAAATCCTTGCTCGGGTCCTCGGGATATTCGAAGACAACCACATCGCCCCGTTTCGGATCGCGGATCGTCAGGAACCGCTTGTCGGTGAACGGAACCTTGGTGCCGTAGATGAACTTGTTAACCAGGATGTGGTCACCGATTGCCAGGGTATCCTCCATGGAACCGGAGGGGATCTTGAACGCCTGGACCACAAAGGTCCGGATCACCATCGCCAGCAGGACGGCAATGATGATCGACTCGGCATACTCCCGAACGATATGCTTTTTCTTCACCACCGGCTCGGGCTCCTGGTTATCTGCGACCTGGTTGGCCAGGTGCTTGTAGTCTTCCATACTCTGGGTTCCTTTACTTGTCATCGACTTTGAGAATGGCCAGAAAGGCCTCCTGGGGCAGTTCCACGTTCCCCACGTTCTTCATCCGCTTCTTGCCTTCCTTCTGCTTCTCCAGAAGCTTACGCTTGCGGGTGATGTCCCCGCCGTAACACTTGGCAAGCACGTCCTTGCGCAACGCCTTCACCGTCTCCCGGGCAATCACCTTGTTGCCGATGGCCGCCTGAATCGCCACCTCGAACATCTGCCGGGGGATCAACTCCTTCATCTTGGACACCAGGTCACGGCCCCTGAAATACGACTTATCCTTGTGGATGATGAGCGAAAGGGCATCAACCACCTCACCGTTGATCATGATGTTCATCCGCACCAGGTCGCTGCGGCGATAGTCAAGATGTTCGTAATCCAGAGAGGCATATCCTTTGGTGATGGACTTCAAACGGTCGTAGAAATCAAGGACGATCTCGTTCAGGGGCAGTTCATAGATGATCATGACGCGGGTCGGCGTGAGATACTTGATCTCGCGCTGCACCCCACGCTTGTCTTCGCACAGCGCGAGCACCCCCCCAACGAACTCGTTCGGCACATGGATATGGGCCAGGATGAACGGCTCCTCCAGGTAGTCTACGTGCTGCAGTTCCGGAAGCTGATTGGCGCTCTCGATGGTGACCACTTCGCCGGTCACCCGATGGACGCGGTACACAACCGTCGGGGCGGTGGTAATCAGGTCCAGGCCGAACTCGCGTTCCAACCGCTCCTGGATGATCTCCATGTGCAACAGACCGAGAAATCCGCACCTAAAACCAAAACCAAGGGCGACCGAGGTCTCCGGCTCGTAGGAGAAGGATGAGTCGTTCAGTTTCAGCTTGGCCAGGGCGTCGCGCAACTGCTCGTACTGGGAGGTATCGATGGGGTACAGGCCGGAAAAGACCATCGGCTTGACCTCTTTGAAACCGCTCAGCGGCGCCGCACATTGGCGGTGAAACAGGGTTACCGTATCCCCGACCTTGGCGTCGGCAACATCCTTGATGCCGGCAATGATGAAACCGACCTCGCCGGCAGCAAGTTGCGGCACCTCTACCATGACCGGGGCGAACACCCCCACCTTCAGCGCCTCATAGGCCCGGTTGGTGGACATGAGTTGGATCTTGTCGCCCTTTTTGAGCACGCCGTCGTAGATCCGCACCAGGATGATCACCCCCTGGTACTGGTCATACCACGAATCGAACAGGAGTGCCTTGAGCGGCGCCTCGCGGTCACCAACGGGGGCGGGAATCTTCTTGATAATCTCTTCGAGGATCTCGTGGGTGCCGATCCCCTCCTTGGCACTGGCCAGCACGGCGTCGTGGGCATCAATGCCGATGATCTCCTCGATCTCGTGGATCACCCGCTCCGGCTCGGCAGCCGGCAGGTCAATCTTGTTCAGGACCGGGAAGACCTCCAGGTTGTTGTCCAGGGCCAGGTAAACGTTGGCCAGGGTCTGGGCCTCCACCCCTTGCGAGGCGTCCACGACCAGGAGCCCACCTTCACAGGCGGCCAGCGACCGGGAAACCTCATAGGTAAAGTCCACGTGACCAGGTGTATCGATCAGGTTGAGGATATAGACGTTACCGTCGTCAGCCTGATAATTGAGTCGTACGGTCTGGGCCTTGATGGTGATGCCACGTTCCCGCTCCAGGTCCATTTTATCCAGAAACTGGTCCTGCTTCTCCCGGTCGGTAAGAGCGCCGGTGTACTCCAGAAGTCGGTCGGCCAGGGTCGACTTGCCATGATCTATGTGGGCGATGATGGAGAAATTGCGGATACGGTTCTGCTGCATTGATCCTGCCGTGAAATGGTGAGGGTGGTATAACCGGTGAAGAATAGCCTACATCACGCTGGTTTGTAAAGCAGAAAGCAGGGATGGAATCTTCTATTGTGCCAGAATTGTCTTGAACTCGTTCCGGTTGATGCGTTACCCTCAACCTTCGTACGATTTCAACAGGAAAGAGAGAAGCAATGCTGACTGGAAAACAGAAACGATTCCTTCGGGCGCTGGGCCACAACCTGAATCCGGTGATCATGGTGGGGAAAGGTGAAGTGGGCGAAGCCTTGATTAAAGAGACCGCCGAGGCCCTGGCAGCGCACGAGCTGATCAAGGTGAAGGTGCTGGAGAGCTGTGCAATGGAACGCCGTGAAGTTGCCGACAATCTGGCAGCTGCCTGCAGTGCCGACGTGGCCCAAGTCCTGGGAAGAACTCTGCTCCTCTACAGGAAAGGGGAAACCCCGAAACTGGAACTTCCCGCCAGCAAGGGGCGGTAATACCGTAACGTAAAAAGCCTTTCAGGAGCTAGTCTGAAAGGCTTTTTATCTATGGCGTCATCGCAACATCTGCATTAGTTCTGCTCGTTAGGAGCCGCCTTTTTCTCCGGCAGCGCCGGTTTCGTTTCGGCTGGCTTTGTCTCCTTGACAGCAGGAGACCCCGGCTCCGGCTTCACCTTTTCCCACCCTTTCCCCGGTTTTTTCCCGGAGTCCTTGGTCTTGGATTTCTGATCTGTCTCTTTCGGCTTCAGGGAGTCAGGTTTGATCTTCATCTTCACCAGGTAATTGGCCGTAAAGATGTAATCATCCAGATAGTCGCGCTTACCGTCGTCATTCAGGTCGAATTTAGGTGCCTTTGGCGTGCCCGTTTCCTTGAGGAAGAGAACGAAGTCGGCCTCTGAAAGCTTTCCGGATTTCGAAAGGTTAGGGTCTATAATCGGGGCAACCAGCAACGGGATATCCGCCCCACCGGTACCGGAAGAGATGGAAAGGACCGAATCCACTGCCCCTTTCTTCGGCTGCACCACTAGCGTCCATGAACCATCCTCTTCTGGTGCTAGGGAAAGTATTTTGGCGGATGATACGGCAAAGGACGGGGTTTCTTTGCCCAAAAGCCTGGCACTTACTGACAGCTTCACCTTCTCCTCGCCGTCGGTAAGAAGAATTGGCGGATCCTGCTTGAAACCGGCAATTGACTGATCGGCAAAGAGCAGCATAAGGGCTGTCGGGGTCTTCTCGCCAGTGAGCTTTTTAAACTGCGAAAACGCCCCAGTGTACCTCACGTATTTATCAGCTGCTTTATCGTCTGCCGCCTCTTCCCTGGTCTTCTCTTCCCCCTCTTTTACCTTGCCGGCCAGGTCCTTACGAAGATCGGTGTAGAGGGTCTGCGCATCCTCTTTCTTCTCAGCCACGGCAAACTGGTCCGTTGGCAGAGCTATGGTACCGACACTGATTGTGGCTCCTGTAGATACAAAGACGTTCGTTCCACCTGTTCCACCTGTTCCACCTGTTCCACCTGTTCCACCTGTTCCACCTGTTCCACCTGTTCCACCTGTTCCACCTGTTCCAGTTGTTCCAGTTGTGGCACTACCTGTTCCACCTGC
>JAJZTK010000025.1 GCA_021849045.1 Deltaproteobacteria bacterium
CCGGGATATCCTTCGCCAGCTCGGCAGCCAGTGCCCGCTCTTCCGGGGTGAAGCCGGTGGAGCCGATGACGATCGACTTCCGCTTGAGGGCGCATGCCTCCAGGTTCTTGAGCGACACCTTGGGGGAGGTGAAGTCGATCAGGGCGTCGCAGCCGTCGACCACCACGTTCAGGTCGTCGGAAATGGCGACGCCGATGGCGCCGAGACCGGCGTTGAACCCGGCATCCTGGCCGACCATCGGGTGGCCGGGCCGCTCAAGGGCACCGGAGAGTTCGACCCCCTCGGCCTCCCTGATGGCAGCGATGATGCGTCCACCCATCCTCCCGGCAGCGCCGCAGACAGCGATCTTGATCATAGAAACCTCGATTGCTCGGGGGGCAGGGCTCGGGGCAAGATCCAGTCTTTACCCCCAGCCCTGAGCCCTCAGCAGTATTATATGAGACCGTATTCCTTCATGATGGCCGCCAGCTTCGCCTTGTTCGCCTCGCCCATGGGGCAGAGTGGCAGGCGGAGTTCGTCGGAGCATTTGCCCATCAGCCCAAGGGCGGTCTTCACCGGGATCGGGTTCGACTCGATGAACATGGCGTTCCCGATCTTGAGTGTGTCCAGGTGGATCTGGCGCGCATCGGCCAAGTCGCCGGCAAAGAAGGCGTCGACGAGGCTCGCCACGGTCTTCGGCATGATGTTGGCCAGGACCGAGATGACCCCTTTGGCGCCGCAGGCCATCATCGGATAGGTGATGAAGTCGTCGCCGCACAGGACGTCGATCTGGCCGTTGCAGAGAGCGATGACCTCGGACGCCTGCTGGAGCGACCCGGTGGCCTCCTTGATCGCCACGATGTTCCTGTGGGGCGCCAGGCGGGCAACGGTCTCGGGGAGCATGTTGACGCCGGTGCGACCCGGTACGTTGTAGAGGATCTGGGGGATGGCCACGGCGTCGGCTATTGCCGTGTAGTGGCGCACCAGACCTTCCTGGGTCGGCTTGTTGTAGTAAGGGGTGACCAGCAGCACACCATCGGCACCCGCTTCCTTGGCCTTCTGGGAAAGTTCGATCGCCTCGGCCGTGGCATTGGAACCGGTGCCGGCGATGACCGGTACCCGCTTCTTCACCTGGTCGATGACGGTCTTGATCACCTCCATATGCTCGTCGTAGTCGAGCGTGGAGGCCTCGCCGGTGGTGCCGCACGGCACGATGGCGTCGGTACCGCCGGCGATCTGGAACTCCACCAGTTCCCGCAGTTTTTCTAAATCAACCTGGCCGTTCTTGAACGGGGTGACAATGGCGACAATGCTTCCTTGGAACATAACGATAACCTCCTAGCGTGGAGTTTGAGTTACAGGAACGACGCGATTTTCTCGCCCTTGACCAGTTCTTCGACGGTCTCGCGCTCGCGGACCACTTCGAACTTGTCTCCCTTGACCATCACCTCGGCCACCCGGGGCCGACTGTTGTAGGAACTGCTCATGGCGAAGCCGTAGGCACCGGCCGACATGAAAGCGACCAGATCATCCTGTTTGAACATCGGCACCTCGCGTCCCTTGACCAGGAAGTCGCCCGACTCGCAGATCGGCCCGACGATGTCGGCGACGATCATGCCGTCCTGATCCCTGGTCACGGCCTGAACGCCGTGGTAGGAGTCGTACAGGGCCGGCCGGGCAAGATCGTTCATCCCGGCATCGATCATGATGAAATTCTTCTCGTCGCGGGCCTTGGTGTAAAGGGTCTTGGCCACCAGGATGCCGGCGTTGCCCACCAGATTGCGACCCGGCTCGAACACCAGATGCATTCCCAGATCCTTGGTGGCGGCAACGACCTTCTGGCCGTAGTCGGCCGGCAGAGGGGGCTCTTCGGCGTTGTACTGAATGCCGAGACCGCCGCCGCAGTCGAAATACTTGAGGTCGATCCCTTGCTCTCGCAGCTTAGCGATCATCACCTTCAGCTTCTCGATGGAGTCGACGAACGGGTTGACCTTGGTCAGCTGGGAACCGATGTGCATGTCGATGCCGATGACGTCGATGCCGGGAAGGGTCTTGGCCCGGCTGTACTCTTCCATGGCCCGGTCAATGGTGATGCCGAACTTGGCGTTCTTCAGCCCCGTGGTGATGTAGGGGTGGGTGCCGGGGTCAACGTCCGGGTTGACCCGGATGGCAATGCCGGCCTTCTTCCCCAGGCGGGAGGCGATCTCGCTGATGCGGGTCAGCTCTTGCTCCGACTCCACGTTGAACATCAGGATGCCGGTGTTCAGGGCGTACTCGATCTCGTCGTCCTTTTTGCCGACGCCTGAGTAGACAACCTTCTGCGGATCGACGCCAGCCTTGAGTGCACGGAACAGTTCGCCGCCGGAGACGATGTCGACGCCGCCCCCCAGGTTGATGAAGGTCTTGAGGACCGACTGGGTGGAGTTGGCCTTCACCGAATAGCAGATGGTGTGGGGGGCGCCGCTAAAGGCATCGTCGAACGCCCTGAAGTGGCGGGTCAGGGTGGCATGGGAGTAAACGTAGACCGGGGTGCCGACCTTGGCGACGATATCCTTCAGCGACACATCTTCGGCGAAGAGTTCGTTCCCCTTGTACTGAAAGTGATTCATTGTGATCAATCCTCCATTTGGCTTATAAGTGCGTCCAGAGTATAGACAAACCTTGTTTTGGCTAAAGTGTTTTTACCTAACATAGGAGGGGACAAAAGTCAAAAGATTCAATCGGGTAGAAAGGGGAAGGTACGGCGTTCCAAAGGGTGCCGATCAGCGGAACTCGGGAGGGGAGAGGGAGGCGTCCACCTCATTGGAAGGTTCGCTCTCCACCTCTTCACCATCGATGCGGACCACGGCTGTTACGGTGTAGTGATAGATAACGGTACGGTCAAGCTGCTGGTCGGTGTAGGTGGGGCCGGGGACCGGCGTGAGCGGAACAACGGGTGCGGGCTCGCCGGAACGCTGGCGGTAGATATTGAAACGCAGCCGCTCGCTGCCGCCGGTAAGGGGAGGAGTGACGAACTCCAAGGTAACAGCGGTCGGCGAGGGAATCGCCTTGAGTGCGGGAGGCAAAGGCGCGGCAACCTTTTTTCGTGGCTCGCTGAAGGCCGGGCGCCCGGCCGCACCCCGTCGGCTCACGGCAGTGACACTGTAGCGATAGGCAGTGCTGGTCTTGACATCGCGATCCATGCAGAAGAAACTGTCTCCGCTCCGCTGCACGTCACGCAGGAAGTCCAGATCAATGCTCCTGACCGGTCGCCAGCTGTCCGGGCAGGCGAGACAATCCTCTCCCGGCGGCAGGACCTCATGGCGGTAGAGCCGGAAACCGGCCAGGTCGCGCAGAGGGCGTCCCCGCTCCTCCTTGCCGGGTGCGGTCCAGGAGATGCGGAAGCCATCCCCCTGCTGCCGCACCTGCAGATCGGACGCCGGCGCAGGCACCAGCGCCTCGGGCGGGATCAGTGCCCCCTTCTTGCCGCAGCCGGCAAACAGTAGCGTACAGATTAAAAGACAGAGAATCGATTTCATTACTTATCCCGTCTATTTCCCCGCCTTGGCCCGCTCAATCTCAGCCTTCACCCGCTCCAGCGCCGTCCCGCCGATGGCGGACCGGGCGTTCACCGAGGCCTCCAGGGTGATGGCGTCATAGATATCCTCGCCGATCTTGTCGGAAAATCCTTTCCATTCCTCGATGGTCAGCTCCGGCAGGTCCTTGCCGTTGGAGAGACAGTAGGCCACTGATTTCCCGACAACTTCGTGGGCATCCCGAAACGGCATCCCCTTGCGGACCAGGTAATCGGCCACGTCGGTGGCGGTGGAGAACCCCTTGGCCGCGGCCTGGCGCATGGTGCCGGCGTTCACCGTCATCTCCCGGATCATGTCGGCGAAAATCTTGAGGGACCCCTTGACCGTGTCGATGGTGTCGAACAGTGGCTCCTTGTCCTCCTGCATGTCCTTGTTGTAGGCGAGCGGCAGCCCTTTCATCACCGTCAGGAGAGCCATCAGGTTGCCATAGACCCGGCCGGTCTTGCCCCGGACCAGTTCGGGCACGTCAGGGTTCTTCTTCTGGGGCATGATGCTTGATCCGGTGCAGAAGCCGTCGGAAAGGTCGATGAACTTAAACTCGCTGGTGGACCAGAGGATCAGCTCCTCGGAGAAGCGCGACAGGTGCATCATCAGGATTGAGGAGGCGGAGATGAACTCCAGGGCAAAGTCCCGGTCCGAGACCGAATCGAGGGAATTGCGGGTCACCTCCGGGAAATCGAGCAGCTCGGCTACATGCTCCCGGTCGATGGGAAAGGTGGTGCCGGCCAGTGCCCCGGCCCCGAGCGGCAGGACGTTCACCCGCTTCAGGCAGTCCTCCATCCGCCCCTTGTCCCGCTTGAACATCTCCACATAGGCGAGCATATGGTGGCTGAAGAGGATCGGCTGGGCAGTCTGCAGGTGGGTGTAGCCCGGCATGATGACCCCCAGGTTCGTCTCCGCCTGATTGAGGAGCGAGTCAATGAGCAGGTCGAGATAGGCGGAGACCTCGACGATCTCGTCCCTGAGGTAGAGACGGATGTCCAGGGCCACCTGGTCGTTGCGGGAGCGGCCGGTGTGGAGTCTCTTTCCGGCCTCGCCGATCTTGGCCGACAGCCGCGCCTCGATATTCATGTGGATGTCTTCCAGGGAGACGGAGAAGTCGAAATGACCGGCCTCGATCTGCTCCAGGATATGCTGCAGGCCGTGGACGATCGCTTCCACGTCGGCCATGGGGATGATCCCCTGCTTCCCCAGCATCCGGGCATGGGCGATGGAACCGCGGATATCCTGGTGGTAAAGGCGCTTGTCGAAGTCGATGGAGGCGGTGAACTCCTCGACGAATTTGTTGGTGGGCTGGGCGAACCGGCCGCCCCAGAGTTTGTCCTTGGACATAATAGCTCCCTTGTGTTGTCGTTAAGTCAGCTTCTTGCCCTTCTTCTGAGCCAATTCCTTGAAGTTCGAACTGCAGACCACCGGGGTGCCGCTTCGCTCTTCGATATCCCGGCGCGTCCGTCCGGCAACCGACCCGCCGTCCTGCGCATCCTTCTTCAGCGGGTCGAACCCTTGCGAATCCCGGTCCCGATGCAGCTTGGTGGTGGTCGCCTCGGCCAACATAGTGAGTATCAGTTCGATATCGGTCATGTGGTCTCGCAGGTTTTCTCGCTCCAAACCTTTCACCGCCTTATATTCATCCACCTTCAGGTCAAAGGCTCCCTGCATGATTTCGTTGGTCAGGATGGCGTACTCCAGGCTGCCCTTCGCGCCGCGGGTTCTCCACTCGTCGGTCAGGTCCTGGCGGACGGCGATCCCCCGCAGCCGCTTGTCGATCCACTCCTTGGGGTAGCCTTTCTGCTCATAGAGCTGTTTCATCCGCTCCTGAGCCAGTTCGGGGTTTTCGATCTCCTGGACCCGCTCATAACCTACTTGGGCGAGCCATTGCTTGAACGGTTCGGCCTTGGGGGAAGGAATTGCCTGAATAATGCGGAACAGCCCCTTTGTATTGGCGCAGTCAGTCGCATATTTTTTGCCGTCCGCGGCTGTCAGTTTCAGTTGTACCCAAACTGGGGACAACTGAAGATCGGTAAACTCTCTCTTCTTTACCTTGCCCCAGTATTGCCGTGGCGTCGGCGACTCAGTCAGAACATCGATCACATCGACAACAGCAAACCACCATTCGCCTTCATGGATGATTCGGCGAATTTCTTTCCCCTGAAACACGGCCAGTTTAATAAGCTCTTTCGCGGTCATGTCATAACTCCGCCAGTTTCTCCCAGCGGCCATCCTCCGTCCAGTGCATGACGCTGTGCACCTTGAGCGGTACCCGCGAGGTGCGGGGGTCGAGCTCGTGGTGCAGCGGGAGATTGAAGTAGTAGAGCCGGGTCTCGGGGCCGAAGCGGAGCCGGCAGACCGGCGCCCCGCCGAAGTCGTCGGTGACGAACTCCCGCTGCTGCACCTTCCCCAGCTTGTGATGGCGGTTGATGACCACGTAGGAATAGCCGTGGGCCGGCTTGCCGTCGGAGAATCCCTCGACAAAGGTTTCGTCTGAACTGTTGCCGAAGATCGTCACCGCCTCCCGGACACCCGGGAAGTCCTCCAGGTACTCGCCGTAGAAGCCGCTGATCACGTCCCGGTAGCTATGGTGTTCCGGTTTCGGGTTGCACTGGAGGACGAAGAGGGTGTCCAGTCCCTGCCTGGTGGTGAAGTAATGCTGGTTGGCATGGTCGATGATCTGCTTGATGTTCGAGGCGTACAGGTCGCGATAAAGATAATCGAGACAGATGATTGCCATGAAGTTGAAGCAGGAGGGACGGCTGTGGAAGAGATAGAAGTGCCGCCCCCGGTACAGGTCATGGTACTTGTCCAGGAACTCCTCGCCGTGGTACGGGTGGGACTTGGCCTCCAGAAAGACCCGCAGCCTGCCGCTTGCCTCCTTGACCGCTATACAGCACCAGTTGACCGGCATCTCCAGGATGTCTCCGGAGTCCAGATCCCTGTTCACCAGCTCGATCGCCTCGGCGTTATCCTCCCCAAAGCGCTCCAAGAGCTCCCGGTAGGTCTTGAGGGGCACATGCTCGATGCCGAACATGGTCACCGAATTGGGGCGAAACCCCTGGTCGATGGCTGCCAGCATCTCGTTGAATCGGACATAGGGGATGCTGCACTCAGGAAACATGAGGAAGTGGAGCTTCTTCATGTTCCCCTCGCCGGCAGCCACCAGGTCGAGGATAGCCTTCACCTGTAGCCACTTTTCATCCGGATCGGTGATGACAAAGCCGCTCTCGTCCTTGCGCAGCCGGTTGGGCAACTGGGCGATCAGGCAGTGGAGATGGTGGCCGAGCGGGAACTCCAGGTTGACCTTTGTATCGATGATCTGGACCATGGGCACTCCGCGGTTAATGCTCCGTTACTTGACCGCAGCCGTGCACTTGGGGCAGATCGTCGGATGATCGCTCTCCGTCCCGAGCTCCTCGCTGTAGCACCAACAGCGCTCGCACTTCTCGCCCGGTGCGGCGGTCACCTGCAGTTGCAGGCCGGCGATCCCCTCGGCGCTGTAGCTGTCACCGGCAAGCGTTTCGGCCAGCGTCACCCGGGAGACGATGAAGATTGCCGGCAGCTCGGCGCTGTACTCCCTGAGGAAGGCCAGCAGCTCCGGCTCGGCAGTGATGGCCACGGCCGCGTCCAGGGAATGACCGATCACCTTGGCCACTCGCGCCTGCTCCAACGCCTTGGAGACCTCGGCGCGCACCTTCATGATCCGCTCCCAGCGCTCCACCAGCCGGTCATCCTTCCATTCGGAATTGAGTGCCGGGAACTGCGCCAGGTGCACGCTCGCTTCACGCTCGCCCGGCATGTATCCCCAGACCTCGTCGCTGGTGAAGGAGAGGACCGGCGCCATCAGACGCACCAGGCTGTCCAGGATCAGGTACATGACGGTCTGGGCGCTCTTGCGCTCCACCGAGTCCTTCTTGCTGGTGTAGACCCGGTCCTTCAGGATGTCCAGGTAGAAGGCGCTCATCTCTACGGTGCAGAAGCCGTTCACCGCGTGGTAGAGGACGTGGAACTCGTACTCGCCGTAGGACTTCAGCACCTTCTCCTTCAGGAGCTCCAGCTGGTGCAGTGCCCACCGGTCCAGCTCCGGCATCTTGTCGAAGGGGACCGAGTCCTTGGCCGGGTCGAAGTCGCTGATGTTCCCCAGGATGTAGCGGCAGGTGTTCCGGATGCGGCGGTACGCCTCGGAGAGGCGGGTCAGGATCTCCTGGGAGATCCGGATGTCGTCCCGGTAGTCCTGGGCTGCGACCCAGAGGCGGAGTATCTCGCCGCCGTACTTCTTGATCACCTCTTCCGGCGCGACCACGTTCCCCACCGACTTGCTCATCTTGCGCCCCTGGCCGTCCACCACGAAGCCATGGGTCAGAACGTTCCTGTAGGGTGCCCGGCCGCGGGTGCCGACGCTCTCCAGGAGCGACGAGTGGAACCAGCCGCGGTGCTGGTCGCTCCCCTCCAGGTACATGTCCGCCGGGGACGCGAGCTTAGGGTTCGGTTCCAGCACGGCGGCGTGGGAGACCCCGGAGTCGAACCAGACGTCCAGGATGTCCATCTCCTTACTGAAGGTGGAGGCACCGCACTGAGGGCACTTGGTGCCGGCCGGCAGGAGTTTTTCCGCCTCCCACTCGAACCAGGCATCGGCACTCTGCTCCTTGAAGATGGCGGCCACATGGTCCATGAGGGCGCCGTCAGCCAGGTACTCGCCGCAGGCGGTGCAGGAGAAGGCGGTGATCGGAACCCCCCAGGTGCGCTGGCGTGAGATGCACCAGTCCGGGCGGTTCTCGATCATGCCGTAGATCCGCTCCTTGCCCCACTTGGGGATCCACTGCACCTGGTCGATCGCCTCAAGCGACTGCTTGCGCAGCCCGTTCGCCTCCATGGAGATGAACCACTGCTCCGTGGCCCGGAAGATGATCGGCTTCTTGCAGCGCCAGCAATGGGGATAGGAGTGGCTGACCTGGCCGGCCCCCACCAGGGCGCCGACCTCCTGCAGCTTCTCGATCACCAGGGGGTTGGCGCTAAAGACAAACTGGCCGCCGAAAAACTCCAGATTCGAGAGGTACTTGCCATGGTTGTCCACCGGGTTGTAGATCTCCAGTCCTTCCTTCAGGGCCAGTTCGTAGTCTTCCTGGCCGTGGCCGGGCGCGGTGTGGACACAGCCGGTGCCGGCCTCCAGGGTCACGTGCTCGCCCAGCAGCACGATGGAGTCGCGGTCGTAGAACGGGTGCTTGCAGCGCTTGCGCTCCAGGACCTGGGCCGGGAAGGTGGCCAGTACCCGGCCCTCCAGCTTGTTGGCCGCCAGGAAGGCGTCCTTCAGCCCTTCGGCAACGATGAGGACCTCGCCGTTCACCTCAAGGGCCGCATAGGTGAATTCCGGGTGCAGGGCAATGGCCAGGTTGGCCGGGATGGTCCAGGGGGTGGTGGTCCAGATCACCACCGACACCCTCTTGCCGGCCAGGGCGGGCACGGCAGTCGCGATATCGTCCTGCAGGGCGAACTTGACATAGATCGAGGGGGAGGTGTGTTCGGCGTACTCCACCTCGGCCTCGGCCAGGGCCGTGACGCAGGAAGAGCACCAGTGCACCGGCTTCTTCCCCCGATAGAGGCTGCCGTTATGGGCGAACTTGGCCAGTTCTGCGGCGGTCTGCCCCTCGTACTCGTAGTTCATGGTCAGGTAGGGGTTGTCCCAGTCGCCCAGAACCCCGAGTCGTTTGAACTCATCCCGCTGGATGGCGATGAACTTCTCGGCGTATTTGCGGCACTCGCGCCGCATCTCCAGCTTGGAGATCTCGTGCTTCTTCGACCCCAGGTTCTTCTCCACCTGCAGCTCGATAGGAAGCCCATGGCAGTCCCAGCCCGGAACGTAGGGGGCGTTGAACCCCTCCATCCGCTTTCCCTTGAGGATGATGTCCTTGAGGATCTTGTTCAGGGCGTGGCCGATGTGGATATGGCCGTTGGCGTAGGGAGGGCCGTCGTGGAGCACGTATAGCGGCTTGTTCTTCCCCTGTTCTTCGATGGCTGCATAGAGCCCGTTATTCTCCCACTTCGCCAGAACCTCCGGCTCCCGCTGGTTCAGGTTGGCCTTCATGGGAAAGTCTGTAGTGGGCAGGTTGAGGGTGTCTTTATACTCCATGGGAATTCCTCCGTGATGATCGTCAAACAAGCGAAATAAACTAGCCAGAACCCATTGAAAAGTCAAGAAAATAAAGGCTTTCTCCGGTTGTGGCACAATCCGGGACCAACGCATATTTGGCCCGGTGACAATCGCCTTGCCCCTGTCTCCCGGCAGCTGTGCATGGAAGATTATTGATATTGACCCTGACAAGGAGTATAAGAACGAAAATTTCAGCCGAAATCCGTTCCGTGGAACGGATGCGGGGGACCCATGCACCAAGGGGCGCATTCCGGCAGATGCCGGATAGGGAACTTCCACTCCCGAGCCCGTCAGCTAACCTCGTAGGCATCTGGAAGGGCACGAAAGCGGCCATGGGCCGTCGGCGGTTGCCGGCGGCCTTCATGTTCCGCAGTCAGCCCTGCACACAACGTGCGGGAGACAGCATATGAAACACCATGAAGCAGGTTCCTTCTGGGGCGGTATCGTCAAGTCCATGGGACTGGTGTTCGGCGACATCGGCACCAGCCCGATCTATACCCTGACGGTCATTATGACCCTCACCCAGCCCACCCAGGAGCATATTCTCGGCATTCTTTCCCTCATTGTCTGGACCCTGATCCTCCTCGTGTCGGTGGAGTATGCCTGGCTGGCCATGAGCCTTGGGCGCAAGGGGGAGGGGGGGACCATCGTCCTCAAGGAGATCCTGGTGCGGCTCCTGAAGCCGGGGAGGCAGCTGGGTTTCGTCGCCTTTCTCTCCTACCTCGGCGTCTGCCTGCTGCTGGGGGACGGGGTCATCACCCCGGCCATATCCATCCTCTCCGCCGTCGAGGGTCTGGAACTGATTCCCGGCCTGGAGCATACCCACCAGTGGATGCTGATCCTCATTGCCGCCATCATCGCCGTCGGCCTGTTCATCTTCCAGTTCAAGGGAACCGACAAGGTAGCCAGCCTTTTCGGGCCGCTGATGGTGGTCTGGTTTCTCGCCCTGACACTGTCCGGGGCTATTTCAGCTGCCAGCTATCCGGTGGTGCTGAAAGCGGTGAGCCCCTGGTACGCCGTTGAATTCCTGGCCAGGAACGGCCTCTCCGGCTTCTTCATCCTCTCGGAGGTCATCCTCTGCGCAACCGGCGGCGAGGCGCTCTATGCCGACATGGGGCACCTGGGGCGCAAGCCGATCATCCGGGCCTGGTACTTCGTCTTTGTCGCCCTGGTCATCAACTACCTCGGGCAGGGGGCATACATCCTCAAGCATCCGGACGCCAAGAATATCCTCTTCGGCATGGTGCGCTGGGAGGCGCCGTTCCTCTACATCCCCTTCCTGCTCCTGACTGTCATGGCCACGGTCATCGCCTCCCAGGCCCTGATCAGCGGCGTGTTCTCCATCGTCTACCAGGGTATCACCACCCGGATCATGCCGCTCCTGAAAGTGGACTACACCTCCAGCCATCTGAAATCCCAGATTTATATCGGCTCGGTCAACTGGGCGCTGCTGGTGCTGGTCATCTTTATCATGATCGTCTTCCGGAAGTCGGAGAACCTGGCCGCGGCCTACGGCCTGGCGGTCACCGGCACCATGACCATCACCGGCATCATGATGTGCATGATCTTCGCCCGGACCACCAAGAAGTGGAAGGTGCCCATTGCCCTGTTCGTCACCCTCCTTGACCTGGCCTTCCTTATCGCCAACCTGAACAAGCTCCCCCACGGTGGCTACTGGTCCCTTATTCTGGCTGCGATTCCCTTTGCAGTCATCCTGATCTGGACCAAAGGGCAACGGGCGCTCTACCGGGCGCTACGCCCTTTGGACATCGATACGTTTCTGACCGCCTATGAGCAGATCCACGCCAAGGGGAAAAACATCCCCGGCACCGGCCTTTTTTTCACCAAGGAGTGGGAGGTGGTGCCGCCCTACGTGGTACACTGCATCATCCGCAGCAACATCATCTATGAGCGGAACATCTTCATCTCCATCGTCCGGACCGACGAACCGTTCGGCATCCATACCTGTCTGAACCTTAACGGTGGTACCGGGCTTGACTCCTTTGCCGTCCAGGCCGGCTACATGGAGCGGATGGATATCGAGACACTGCTCAAGGAAAACGGTATTCAGGAGAAGGTCATCTTCTACGGGATCGAGGATATCGCCACGCCGAACCCGGTCTGGAAGATTTTTTCGGTCATCAAGAAGCTCACCCCCAACTTTGTCCAGTTCAACAAACTACCGGCCAGCAAACTGCAGGGGGTGGTGACGCGGGTGGAAATGTAGTCTTTGGCTGCAACGGAAACGTACAAATTCATGGGGTGATCTTTATGACAAAAGTAATCCGTAACATCACAATGCTCGGCATGATAGTCATTCTCACTGCCTGCGGTTCCACCACCAGGGTTGCCAAGGATGTGCTCATCACTTCCGAACCGGCCGGTGCCACCATCTTTCTGGATGGCGACAAAATGGGCGAGACCCCGCTCAAGGTGAAGACCTTTTTCACCTGGAACCAGGACGAATTGTACAACTCTCTGCTGCGCCGGGTCGTCCAGGTCAAGAAAGAAGGGTACGAATCCCAGACCCGTGACCTGTACCCCATCGACATGCCGACGCTCCATTTCCTGCTCAACCGGGAGAATCCGGGTGGTGGAAAGCCATGAAGAACTGTTTTGTCTACGTTTTCATGCTGGCCCTGCTGTCCGGCTGCGGCACATCCGGACAGTACATCGTAAAGTCTCAGCCGACAGGTGCGGAGATCCTGGTCGACGGCGAGAAGCTGGGGACGACTCCAGCCACCATCTCTGTAGACTTCCCGGAAAACAAGCAGCTGGTCCGGGAGAAGCGCCTCATCAGCTTGCGCCTGAAGGGATATCGGGAGGCGAAAGAGGTCCTTTGCTATGAGGGGGACCAGGCACGGGTCCTCAACTTTGAACTCGAACCGGATCGGAACTGACGACATGACTATTCATTTCAGGAAACCTGCTGCCCGTGTGGGCACAATTTCGGCCCTTTTCCTGGTTCTGACAACGGTTGCCTGTGGCGCTGCCGAGATCGCTGCATTTCCCACTTCCAACCAGAGCCCGCTGGTCCAGATCTTCGGCCTGCCGCGGGCGGGAACCGCCTCGATTCTTCCGGCGGGGAAATACGCACTCACGGTTGTCGAGGATATTGCCAGCAACTTTGCCCACGACGAGACCTCACGAGAGAAGATCCTCCTGGATGGCGAGAGCTACCGGACCGTCCTGAGTTTCAGCCGGGGCATCGGCAGCGACCTGGAATTTGGACTGGAACTCCCCTTCGTGGGGCATGGCGGAGGTATTTTCGATGGCTTCATCGAGGGATGGCACGATACCTTCAACCTTCCCCAAGGGGGCCGGAAAAGCGCCCCCCGGAACCGGCTCCTCTACCGCTACGAAAAGGATGGCAAGGTGCGGCTCCTGCTGGACGAGTCGGGGTACGGGCTCGGCGATATTCGTCTTAGCGGTGGCTGGCAACTCTACCGTGGGACCAGCGGCACGGCACGGCACGCCCTTGCCCTGCGGGGCAGCCTGAAGCTGCCGACCGGCAGCAGCGCCTGGCTCCGGGGGAGCGGCAGTACCGACATCGCCCTTTGGCTCACCGCCAACAGCACGTTAACCCTCCCCGGGCCATGGGGGGAACTCGGATTTTACGGAGCCGGCGGAGGGATGATCATGACGCAGGGAGACGTCCTTCCCGACCAGCAGCGGCATGTGGCCGGGTTCGGTACCGCCGGCTTCGGCTATGCACCGGCCGGCTGGATCACCCTCAAGCTTCAGCTCGATGGAAATACCCCTATGTACGACAACAGCAGCCTGCGGGAGTTGAGCAATCCGGCGCTGGAGATCCGGATGGGAGGGGACATCAATTTCTCCGACAGCACAGCACTGTCCATTGCGATTTCGGAAGACCTGGCCGTGTTCACTGCCCCGGATGTCACCCTGCATTTCTCCCTCGCCCACCGCTTCTGATCCTATCCTTTGCCTGTCGTTGAGGTGAACGGCCGATTGGCTTTATCAGGATCATGGGTGGAAGCGTGAAAAAGGGGCTAGGCAAGGCGACCCGTTTTGGGCACTATGGGGACATTACTGCCTGAGGAGTGTTGCATGGAACTGCACGACAACCTGAAATCCCTTGGCCAAGGGGCAACGCACTATCGCTACGACCAACCGGATGCCGGGCTTCTGGAATCGTTCCCAAACCCGTTCGCCATGCCGGAACGTAATCCCGCCGGGGCAGTCGGGACCATCCACATCGAGTGCCCCGAATTCACCTCACTCTGTCCCCTGACCGGCCAGCCCGACTTCGCCAAGATCGTCATTGACTACCAGCCCGACCAGCACTGCGTGGAGAGCAAGAGCCTCAAGCTCTACCTCGGTTCCTTCCGGATGCATGGCGAATTCCACGAGTCATGCGTGAACCGGATCTGCAACGACTTGGTTCGGCTGCTCGACCCGGTCTGGCTGACGGTGCGCGGCGAGTTCACCCCCCGGGGCGGCATCCCCTTCTGGCCCACCGCCGAATACCGTCGCTAGAGCTTAAGCACCTGCGTCACGGACTCTTGACGAACCTGAGCGCTGCCGAGTTCAGGCAGTAGCGAAGTCCGGTCGGCTTCGGCCCGTCGTCGAAGACATGCCCCAGGTGTGCGTCGCAGCGGGCGCAGAGCACCTCGGTCCGGCGCATGAACAGACTGTTGTCCGAAGCAGTCCGGATATTGGCCTTGTCGATCGGCGCAGTGAAGCTCGGCCAGCCGGTCCCCGAATCATATTTGGCCTGTGAACTGAACAGTTCCAGACCGCAGCAGATGCAGTGGTAGATCCCCTGTTCGTGACTGTTCCAGTACTCGTTGGCAAAGGCCCGCTCGGTCCCCTTCTTGCGGGTCACCGTGAACTGCTCCGGTGTCAGTTGCTGGCGCCATTCGGCGTCCGTCTTTACCACTTTATCCGTCATCACGTATCCCTTCGCGGCCACGGAGAACACCTTGATCTGCCCGCCCGCCTTTGCCGCCATTGTGCTCCCCATGCCGACCAGAGACAGCATCAGCAGTAGTATGCCGTATCTCTTCATGACGCTCTCCTGCGTGCCATGCCAACCTGTTGTCCAATGCCCGACTACAAGAAAAGGATACCCCTGATTACCGGCCGTGTAACGGGAGAGGGTGGTCCATACTGCCACTGCCTGCTCCATGTTCGCCATCGGCCATATCTACAGCAGCTGGTTCCTCGACATAGGACGCGGGAAAGACCATCTCGGGGATCTTCAGCGGGTACAAGGCGGTGCGGATGCCGGAGTAGGCTGTCAGACTGTTACGAGGGAGAGGCCGGGCAAACCAGGTTGTGGACCTTTTCCAGATCAGAACCGGGCGAAATGGGGGCAAACTGGTCGGTGAGCCGGTAGCGGTGCATGAGCAGGTCGTCCCGGTCATAGATGAAAATGTCGCGATACCGGTACTGGCTGCGTCGGCAGTCGATCTCAAGGGAGTCCACAGCGTAGGTCCGCTCATCCCGTACCTTGAAGAGCCGCTTCAGACGGCAAAGGACGTTGCCGTCCGGTGTACGGCGGGTAGCGGCCCGGTCAAGCAGGGTGGTGGTCCGTACGCCATCGTTGAGCATCTGCCAGTGGCCATCGCCTCCCTCGGAAGTGACAATCCCGGCCAGCACGAACAATGCTCCAACAACGACAATCCGCGCAACTGTCATAGTGTAATCTTTGTGATGCCGTGCATGGCAGCGGACGATCCGTCCAGCTGCCACGGAAAGCGGAAATGGTGCCTATTCAGTGTTTCCCCGGCTCCAGCTTGACCCCGCGCCGTTCCCAGTGGATATACGCCTCCAGGGCGAACATCCGCGGGTCGTCGGCAAGCAGTGGCGTTCCTTCCTGCGGATTCTGGATGCACCAGTTGATCATGTCCCGTAACCCCACCACCTTGCCGATCTGCTTCTGGAACTTGGGGTAGGTCTCCGGGTGGGTGTTGGACGCATGGGGATGGCACATGTCGCAGGAGACGCTGTTCTTTCCCAGGGTGCCGCTGTGAAAGAGCTTTTCGCCCTCCTTCATGACACTCTGGAAGGCGGTATCCCACTTCTTCAGGTCATCCTTGGTGAACTCGTCGGCCCGGGCCGACACGGCAGTCAGCAACAGGGCGCAGATCATGGCAACTGCGCCGTTCAAGGCAAATCTCGACATGGGTATCCTCCTTCCCCTCAGTAGTGCTTCTGGGGCGTAATCCGCTTTTTCGGGTCCTGGTAGGTGTCGTCGGCCGGTTGCTTCTTGCCCGACTCCTTGCGCACGGTGCGGGACGAGTTCTCCCAGAGCTCGTAGTGATGGGCAACGCCCCTGTTTCCGGCAATGTCGATTTTGCCCCAGCCGGTACCGTCCCGCTCCTTGAACGGATCGGCGCGGTTCATGAACACGGTCATGTCCGGCACCTTGTTGGGAAGCTGGTTGTAGCTGACCGGGTAGGGCCAGGGCCAGGCAGTGGCCATGAAGGCGTTGAAGGAGATGTTCCCTATCTGGTTGTAGAGCACCTGGTGGACATGACCGTGCAGCACCTGCACCGACTGAAACGGCTTGAGGAGCGCCTGCACCTTTTCCGCGTCGTCGGTCCAGAAATTCCACGGCTTGAACACCTTGTACAGCGGCGAATGGGAGAGGACCACCAACTGGGTGTCCTTCTTCACTTTTGCCAGGTCTCCCTTCAGCCAGGCAAGCTGCTCGTCCTTCACCATGAACGGGGAGCCCTCCGGGTTATCCAGGCGGGCCATCTGGTGCATCCGCTCCTCGGCAGTCGGCCAGCGTTTGTGGGTCCAGTCGTCGTGGGTGAGGATGCTGTTGAGGACCACGAAGTGGACCCCCTTGTGGTCGAAGCTGTAGTGGAGCGGGCTCACCTTTTCCTGCCAGTATTTCCCCAGGTCCAGGTAGTAGTCGTGCTCGCCGATCACCCATTTCACCGGCACGGTCAGGTCCTTCAGGATCTCCAGGCCGTGGTCGATCTCCTCTTTCTTGCCGAGTTGGGCCAGATCGCCGCCAAAGACCACGAAGTCGGGCTTCGGGTCCATGAAGTTGACCTCCAGCACCGCCTTCTGCAGCCCCTTGTCGAAGTTCTTCACAAACTGCGGCCCGCTGATCTGGGTGATATGGGCGTCGGAGATGTAGGCAAAGGTGAACGTCTCGCCGGGCTTTTTCCCCCACGCCACCTCAACCAGTCCCACCGGGAGCGCTGCGGCCGCGGCAAGGGCTCCGGCCCCCTTCAGAAACGTCCTTCGGTCCATTCCTTTGTTCATCGGTCACTCCTTTCCGGCTGGCGCGGACTTCTGCGCGAATTGCGGGCTGGTAAGGGCCTTCATGAATTCCACGAGCTCAGCCTTTTCCTGAGGGGTCAGGTTGAGCTGACGAATGCCGCTGTCCAGGAGCGGATTTTTCTCCCCCCCCTTGTCGTAGAGCTCTATCACCTCTTCCAGGGTCTTGAGACTGCCATCGTGCATGTACGGGGCGGTCATTGCCACGTTGCGCAGGGTGGGCGTCTTGAAGGCGCCGATGTCGGCGGGCTTCAGGGTTACTGCAAAACGCCCTAGCTCCGATGCCTCCTGGCTGGTCAGGACGCTCTCGTCGACGTTCTTTCCCGCCGCTTTTGCCTTCCTGAAGGCGGTGGCAACCGGCATGAACTTGCCCTCGATCCGCTTGAAGCCGACCCCCAGGTTGTGGAACTTGTTGTCGGTGAACGTCGACTCGGTCTGGCCGATAGTGTGGCAGTCCTGGCAGCGCCCCTTGACCCGGTAGATCTCCAGGCCGCGGATGGCAGCAGCCGACATGGCGCTTCTGTCGCCGCCGAAGAGGTAGCGGTCGAACGGCGAGTCTCCGGCAACCACGGTCCGCTCAAAAGCGGCGATGGCCTTTACCACGTGATCGATGGTGATGGCGCCGGAACCGACACCGAACACCTTTCGGAACTCGGCCGGATAGGTGGCGTCGCTGCGGATGGTGGCGAGGATCGGCTCATGACTCTTGAGGCCGTGCTCGACCGGGTTAATGAGCGGATCTTTGGCCTGTTCCTCCAGCGTCGGCCGCCGGCCGTCCCAGAACTGGGTCGTGTAGTAGGCGGCATTGATGACCGTCGGGGAGTTGCGGGTCCCCTTTTGCTTGCCGATCCCCTCGGCCACCGGCAGGCCGTCGCTGAACGCCTTGGCCGGGTCGTGACAGGTGGCGCAGGCAACGGTGCCGTCGCTGCTGAATCGCTTCTCCTCGTAGAGCCGCTTGCCCAGGGCGATCTTCTCCGGGGTCTGGGGGTTGTCGGCGGGCACCGGCACCGGCGGAAGCCCCAGGGGAGGGCTCGCGGCAAGGAGTGGCATTGCCAGGGCAACGACCAGTACGACCGCGATCAGGATCGGTTGCTTCATCATCGTCACCTCCATGGTTCTCTGCAGACTGCTGCAGGGTTGATCCTGTCGGGTGGAAGATGGTTATCAATTGTCAGAATGGAGAAATACCGCCGGGGCGGGGGCGTTCGAGCCGGGGGAAAGACTGGCTCGCTCAAAGGAATCTATACAACCGATTCTAGAAAATGCAAGTGGGGAGGTCAGTTAATGGGGCGCCTTCGCCGGGCCAGCACTTCGTACCCTTGCCAGACCAGCCACCCCGTAGCGGCGCCAACAACGGCGCCCGCCGCCACGTCCAGCGGGTAGTGGGCACCGACATAGACCCGGGAATAGGCCACGAGGATGGCGAAGAAGTAGAGCGGCACCTTCCAGGCCGGACCCCGGCGCCAGGACAGGGTGACGGCGGTCACAAAGGCAAAGAGTGCGTGGCCCGAGGGAAGGGAGTTTTTCAGCTTCACCTCCCCCAGGACCCGTACCTGGTCGAGCCCGATGGCAAGGGGCGGCCGTGGAACGCTGAAGAACACCTTCAGCCATTCCTCCAGGCCGATGCCGATGGCCGTGGTGAGGCAGTAGAGCCAGACGTAGCTGAGCGGTAGCGCCTCCCGCCGCGCCAGGGAGACGCAGAGGAGGATGGCGACGTAGAGGTAGACGATCCGCGAGCCGCCGAGGTAGATCATTGCCTCCATCACCGGGTCCAGGAGCGGATGATGGGCGTGGTTGATTACCATGAAGAGCTGGTGGTTGAGGCTCTGCGGGCCATAGAGAGCGTGGTGGAGGCTTGGGTTCATCTCTGTCCTTTATCCTGTATCTATTTACCCCAATACCCCGAACAGAGTATCCAGATACGTCTTCCCATTCCAGTGATGTCGCTCCATATCAGAACCATGTGACATCTGCCGTCACATTTTTCATGCAAACAGATTGCAGCCTTTGGCGCAGACCGCCGCCATCGGCACCACCTCCACCCGCTCCGCCAGCGCATACCGCCGATCTCCCGGATAGACCACCATGAGCCGGTCAAGTCTCAGGTCCTCCAGTGCCGTCCGTATGGAGGGGGTCAGCCTGGGTGCGTCGGCCCGCTTGATCTCGACCCCGATACGCCGGCCATCCTTGAAGAGGAGCAGGTCCAGCTCGGCCCCGGCGTGGGTGGCCCAGAAATAGGCTTCATCCGGCTGGACAGAGCCGATGATTTCTTCAATCACATACCCCTCCCACGAAGCACCGCATTTCGGATGGGAAAGAAGCTCGGGTAAAGTCCTGATGCCCAGCAACTGGTGAAGGAGCCCACTGTCGCGGATATAAACCTTGGGCGATTTTACCTGGCGCTTTTTCAGGTTTTCGTGCCAGGGCTGTAGCTGCCTGACCATGTAGACTCCTTCGAGAAGGTCCAGATAACGCCGTACCGATGTTTCACCAATCCCCAGGGACCGGGCCGGTTCCGCGGCATTCCAGACCTGGCCGTGGTAATGGGCGAGCATGGTCCAGAAGCGGAGCAGGGTCGGAGCCGGGGTACCGAGGCCAAATGAGGGGATATCTCTTTCCAGAAGAGTCTGAATGAAATTTTTCCGCCAGGCGACGCTGTTACTGTCGTTCGTTGCCAGGAATGAAAGCGGGAAGCCGCCCCGGAGCCAATGGGTCTCGTGCGCGGCTATTCCTACATCCGCGATGGTAAACCCGCCTATGGAGACAGTTTCCATCCGACCGGCCAGCGACTCCGAAGACTGGCGGAGCAGGTCGGGCGCGGCGCTCCCCAGAATGAGAAACCGGGCAGACAATGGGGTTCTGTCGGCAAGGACCCGCAGGATGGGGAACAGCTCAGGCCGCCGCTGTACTTCGTCGATCACCACGAGACCTTGCAGGTTGCCAAGGGCGATCATTGGTTCGTCAAGGCGGGCAAGGCTTAAGGGGTCTTCGAGATCGAAGTAGGTGGTGGAATCAGGTGGTACGAACTGACGGGCAAGGGTGGTCTTGCCGCACTGGCGGGGGCCGAGAAGGGCCACTACACGGCTGCGTCCAAGTGCCGTAACTATGGCATCGTGAGTACTGTTACGGAGAATCATGCGCAGATATTACCTTGAAAATCCTCCACGTCAAGGAGGATTTTCAAGGTAATATCACAAAAGCTTCCGGAGGAACTGCCCGGTGTACGACCGGGTCACCAGCGCCACCTCCTCCGGGGTGCCGGCGGCAACGATCTCGCCACCCCGGTCGCCACCTTCGGGACCCAGGTCGATGAGCCAGTCCGCGGTCTTGATGACATCCAGGTTGTGCTCGATGATGACGATGGTGTTGCCACCTTCCACCAGCTTCTGCAGCACCTCCAAAAGCTTGGCGATGTCGGCGAAGTGGAGCCCGGTGGTCGGTTCGTCCAGGATGTAGATGGTCCGGCCAGTGGCCCGCTTGGAGAGCTCCTTGGCCAGCTTGACCCGCTGGGCCTCACCGCCGGAGAGGGTGGTGGCGGCCTGGCCGAGCCTGATGTAGCCGAGCCCCACCTCCTCCAGGGTCTGGAGCTTGTTCCTGATCCGGGGGATCGCGCCCATGAACTCCAGCGCCTGGGAGACGGTCATGTCCAGGACCTCGGCGATGGTCTTCCCCTTGTAGCGCACCTCCAGGGTCTCCCGGTTGTAGCGGGCCCCTTTGCAGATCTCGCACTGGACATAGACGTCGGGCAGGAAATGCATCTCGATCTTGATGATCCCGTCGCCGCTGCACGCCTCGCACCGCCCTCCCTTGACGTTGAAGGAGTAGCGCCCCGGCTTGTAGCCGCGCAGCTTGGATTCGGGGAGCTGGGCAAAGATGTCGCGGATGTCGGCAAAGACCCCGGTGTAGGTGGCCGGGTTGGAACGGGGGGTCCGACCGATGGGGGACTGGTCGATGTTGATCACCTTGTCCAGCAGTTCCAGACCCAGCACGTCACGGACCGCACCGGCCCGTTCCCGGCTCCGGTAGAGCCGCTGGCCGAGTACCTTGTGCAGGGTGTCGATCACCAGGGTCGACTTGCCCGAGCCGGAGACGCCGGTGACGCAGGTCATCACCCCGAGGGGAATATCGACACTGACATCCTTCAGGTTGTTCTCGCTGGCCCCGACGATAGAGAGTTGCCTGGTGGCCTTGCGCCGCTCCTTGGGCACGGCGATGGTCAGCTCGCCCGAGAGGTAGCGGCCGGTGAGCGACGCCGGATTCCGCATGATCTCCGCCGGGGTTCCCTGCGCCACCACCTCGCCGCCGTGAACCCCGGCGCCCGGTCCCATGTCGATGACGTGGTCCGCCTCAAGGATGGTCTCCTCGTCGTGCTCCACGACCAGCACCGTGTTGCCGATGTCCCGCAGATGCTTGAGGGTCTGGAGCAGGCGCGCGTTGTCCCGCTGGTGCAGACCGATGGACGGCTCGTCCAGGATGTAGAGAACCCCCACCAGGGAGGAACCGATCTGGGTGGCGAGCCTGATCCGCTGCCCTTCGCCGCCGGAGAGGGTCCCGGCGGTCCGGTCCAGCGACAGGTAATCGAGCCCCACGTTGACCAGGAAGTTGAGCCGCTCGCGGATCTCCTTGAGGATCCGGCGGGCGATCTCCGCCTCCTTTTCCGTGAGCTCAAGCCCGGCGAAGAAGGCAAGACAGTCACGAATGGACAGGGCGGTCACCTCCCTGATGTTCCGTTCGCCGACCCGGATGAAGAGGGATTCCTTCTTGAGCCGCGCCCCTTCACAGGTGGGGCACGGCATGACGTTCATGTACTTTTCCAGCTCCTCGCGGACATGCTCGGAATCGCTCTCCCGGTAGCGCCGTTCCAGGTTGTTCAGCACCCCCTCGAACTCTTTCTGGTAGGTGTGGCGCCGACCGCCGTCCTCCTCCCACCAGAACTCGACCTTTTTCCCCTTGGAGCCGCGCAGGATGACCTCCTGTACCGACTCGGGGAGTTTTTTGAACGGGATGCGGATGTCGAACGAAAAGGCCTTGGCCAGCGCCTCCAGGGTCTGGTGGTACCAGCCGGAGAGCCGCTTCTCCCACGGGGCGATGGCCCCTTCGCGGATGGAGAGGTCCGGATTGGGGACCACCAGGTCGGCATCGAAGTACATCCTGGTCCCCAGGCCGGTACAGTCGGGGCAGGCGCCGTAGGGGTTGTTGAAGGAGAACATGCGGGGGGTCATCTCCGGGTAGGAGATGCCACAGTCTATGCAGGCGAGCGCCTCGGAGAAGAGGATCGTCTCGCCGCCGACGATGGCCACCTTGGTCACCCCTTCGGCATGGTGCAGGGCGGTCTCGAAGGAGTCGGCCAGCCGCCGCTCGATACCCGGCTTGACGACCAGTCGGTCCACTACGATGTCGATGTCGTGCTTCTTGTTCTTGTCCAGAGGGATCTCTTCGGTCAACTCAAACTGGACGGTGTCGACGATGACCCGGGTGAACCCCTCCTTGCGCAGATGCTGCAACTCCTTCTTGTACTCCCCCTTGCGACCGCGGATCATGGGGGAGAGGAGCTGGATCTTGGTTCCCTCGGGCAGGGCCATCACCTGGTCCACCATCTGGGAAACGGTCTGGGAGGCGATCAGCTTGCCGCACTGGTAGCAGTAGGGCTTGCCGACCCGGGCAAAGAGGAGGCGGAGGTAGTCATAGATCTCGGTGACCGTGCCGACCGTGGAGCGGGGGTTCCGGCTGGTGGTCTTCTGCTCGATGGAGATGGCCGGCGAGAGCCCCTCGATCGACTCCACATCCGGCTTCTCCATCTGCTCCAGGAACTGGCGGGCGTAGGCGGAGAGGGACTCGACGTAGCGGCGCTGCCCTTCGGCATAGATGGTGTCGAAGGCCAGCGTCGACTTGCCCGAACCGGAGATGCCGGTGATGACCACCAACTGGTCCCGGGGGATCTCGACGTCGATGCATTTCAGGTTATGCTCGCAGGCGCCTTTGATGACGATGGTATCGTGTGCCATGGGGTTGATCTGCTCTCTGTGGAGGGGAATTTCGTGACGCAGGGGGAACTATACACCAGGAAAATCAAAATCGCTATGCCCTGGGTCCATGCTTTCGCCAAGGGTAAACCAGAAAGTTGCCCCGGCATCGGGAGATGCTTCCGCCCAGATACTGCCCCCATGCCGTTCGATGATCCGCTGCACGGTTGCCAGGCCGATGCCGCTCCCTTCGAACTCGCTGTCGTTGTGAAGCCTGGAGAAAGGCTTGAACAGCTTGTTTGCAAAGGCCATGTCGAATCCCGCTCCGTTGTCCCGGACATAATAGACATTTTCACCCGCCTTTTGCATCTGGCCAAATTCTATTGCCGCATCGGGTTTTTTCGACGTGTACTTGACCGCGTTCTCCAGAAGGTTCCGCAAGCAGATCTCCAGCATCTGACGGTCCCCCCTGGCTACGATGTTCGGGGCAATCGTGACGGTCATGGGCCGCAGCCCAACCTCTCTTCGCAGTTCGTCAACGATCTGTTGCGCCATTCCGGAAAGGTCCACCGGAGACGAAGTCATCTCTGCCCGCGAAAGCCGGTTCATCATCAACAGACTGTCGATGACGGCCCGTAGTTGCCGGCTTGCGGCCTCGATCCGTTCCACGCAGTGTACATGGGTGTCCGGGTCCGAAAGGGTATCACTTTCAATCAACATTTTGCTGAACCCTTCCAGACGTGCAATGGGGGCGCGCATTTCATGGGAGATCGAGTAGCAGAAGCTCTCCAGTTCCTTGTTCAGATCGTTCAATTTCCGGATGTGATCACCAAGTGCTTCTGCCATCTGCCTGAAATTGCCGACCAGATTGGAGAGTTCCCCGATTCTTGTTTCAGGCCAGTTGGGATTCGTGTTCGTAGCGATTGTATGAGGCAGTTCCATGGTTATGGTTTCCAGCCTTTGCAGCGAGCCGACAAAACCTTTGCTAATCAGGTAAGAAACGACAATTGTCAGGATGATCTGCTCCCAGAGCAGCATGAACTCGTCGATGGTCTTCTGGTTGACCTGGTTGAGGTAAGGGATCAAGGAACCCTCTACCACAATGTTCCATGGCAGTTCTTCATTCAGTTTTATCTCTTTGACGAACAGCGAGCTTCGCCAGCGCTGCATCGTGCTGGTCATTTTCCCCGGACCGGGAATCCAGTGGTAGCTGCCGTCGTCAAACTTTTGCACTTCCCCGCCAGCAGGCCTGCCGAACTGCTGCATCGGCTGCCATCTGTCGGAACTGCTAACCACAACCCTTCCCCGACGATCCAGTATTGTTATCTCGGCAAAGCGATTTTTGGCGAGGATTGTGAGTTGCTCGGCCAGTCGGTCCAGATTGACAACGCCCGCACAGAACCCACGATATTCGTCATCCTTTATTACCGGTGCAACAAAGGCCAGCCTGGGAACGGGGGGCCCGACCCTGGCCACCTCCAGATCCGACACCAGAGGTTTGCGCAACCGCAGCAGTTCCGCAATGAACGGTCGGTAGGAAAAATCGATCCCAAGCGTCGACTTTCCCGTGACATCGACCAGAGGCGCGAACGCGACGGACTTTGCTCGACTGTTGGCAACCATCAGTCGCAGAAGCGCCGGGTTGGCCATTATCAGCGCCTCGGTATGCTGCTGCATGTGGGCAAACGGTGCGGTATTCGGGTCTCCGACCAGTTGTGCCAGTGAAATAACACTCTGCTGGTTACTGGAGATCCATACGTTCAGGATGTCCCGGGAGCTGTCCGCAATGGAATTGACCCGCCTGAGGAGATCCTTTTCCATGGCCCGTACTTCACCATTGACGCCCAGGACCACTGAAACAAATGACGGGATGATGCTGACGGCGACCATGGCCGTGAAGACGAGCTGCGAAAGGGGGATGAGCTGCCTCTTTCCTTTACCGGCCCGACTGACCAGCTGTACGCAATAGATGACGACGGTGGCAAAAAGGGCGTTGAAGATGCCGTTGATCGATTGCTTGAGGGCAACGAACTGGGTGACTTCGGCATCCATACCCATAACCACTCTGTAGAAGAGCCATACAAGCGGCATTCCCAGGCAAAGCCAGAAAAGGGTGTCCAGAATGACGAGTTTGCCGGGTTGTCGACGGTTGAGGAGTGATACGAAGAGCGCCTCGGCCGTGAAGATGATGATGGCCCAGGGGTGATGCCAGAGAAAGTAGGAACTGCTGCCCGCGATCACGCCGGCAGTGAGCGCCACGGCAACTCCGTAGCGCGCAACCGCCAGCATGACGAAGAATGAGCCGAAGAGAAAGTCGACATTGAAAAAGAGCTGGAGATTGAACCAGTTTCCCAAAAAACCAGCTACGCCCAGAAGAAGGGCGATGGCAAGCCCGCTAATTGAGGAGTTCCGATTTGCCAAGGAAATCTCCCGCTGCCCAGTTATTAGTCGTTATCAATAATAGCAAGCAACGAGGTGGAATCAAGCGAAACAATGTCCCATCAGAGAGTATTTCTGGTTGGCATTTGTAAGCAAAAACTGGACGAAGAGTGTTTCTCCGGTAAGATTGAGTCGTTCTTTCGACCGCGTTGACACCAAGGACGGCAGATGCTGCTGAATGTTCCCAACACATTGACCATCATGCGGATGTTGCTGGTGCCCGGCATTATCTTTGCTCTGCTGCGGGAAAGTTATGGCATAGCCCTGGGCATTTTCCTGTTCGCCGGTGCGAGTGACGGTCTCGACGGCTTCATTGCCCGCCGTTTCGATCAATGCACTCCACTCGGGGCGCTCCTCGACCCGCTGGCGGACAAACTCCTGGTGGTTTCCTCGGCACTGGTTCTCGGTTGGCTCGGCCGCATCCCCTGGTGGCTGGCAACGACCATCATCGGCCGTGACCTGGTCATTGTCACCGGTGCCATTGCCTACTATAAGAGAGCCGGCCACCTTGAGATGGAGCCGAGTCTTCTTGGCAAGCTGAATACCTTTTTGCAGATATTCCTGATCCTGGTCGTGCTTGCAGATGGTGCCGGAATTATTGGAGCCGTGCGGTGGCTGCCGATGCTGTTTTTCGTGACGCTTGTCATGGCGCTGGTATCCGGCGGGCACTATGTGGCGGTATGGAGTAGGAAGGTGAACTCCCGGTAGGCGTAAAACTCACTACAACTTATTGATGAACACTTCCCTGGGCTTGCTCGTCCCGTCGGAGGGGCCGACGATCCCTTCCTGCTCCATCTTCTCGATAATCCGGGCCGCCCGGTTGTACCCGATCCGCAGGCGCCGCTGGACCATGGAGATGGAGGCCTGGCGGGCCTCGGCCACCAGGGCCACGGCCGCGTCGTACTGGGGATCGTCCTCTTCCTCTTCTCCCCCGCCTCCCTTGCCGTCAGTCTCCTTCATCTCCAGGATCGACTTCTCATAGACCGGCTTGCCCTGCTTCTTCAGGAACTCCACCACCCGCTGCACCTCGGCATCGGAGACGAAGGCGCCGTGGGAGCGGAGCATCTTGGCGGTGCCCGGCGGGAGAAAGAGCATGTCCCCCATCCCCAGGAGCGATTCGGCGCCATTACAGTCGAGGATGGTGCGGGAGTCGATCTTGCTCGATACCTGGAAGGAGATCCGGGCCGGAAAGTTGGCCTTGATCAGGCCGGTGATGACATCCACCGACGGCCGCTGGGTGGCGAGTATCAGGTGGATGCCGGCAGCCCGGGCCATCTGGGCCAGGCGGGCGATCGACTCCTCGATATCGCGACCCGCCACCATCATCAGGTCGGCCAGCTCGTCGACGATGACCACGATGTAGGGGAGGTGGCCGTGCTCCAGTTCCTCCTCCTTGGCCAGGAACTCCTTGATCGCCGCCTCTTCGTCTTCCTGCAGCTCCTCGGGAACCTCCTCGACGGAGACCGTCCCCTTGGCCAGCAGTTCGGCCGACTCTTTCTCTTCCCGCAAGAGCTCCCGGTTGTACGAATCGATGTTGCGGACCCCCTTGTCGGACATGAGCCGGTAGCGGCGGCCCATCTCCTCCACGGCCCATTTCAGGGCGAGGGAGGCCTTCTTCGGGTTGGTGACCACCGGCAGCAGCAGGTGCGGTATCCCCTCGTAGATGGAGAGCTCCAGCATCTTCGGATCGACCATGATCAGCCGGACATCCTTGGGGGTGGCAGTATAGAGGAGCGACAAGATCATGGTGTTGATGGCCACCGACTTGCCGGAACCGGTGGCGCCGGCCACCAGCAGGTGCGGCGCCTTGGCCAGGTCGGCCACCAGCGGCTGGCCGCTGATGTCCTTGCCCAATGCCATGGGGAGCTTCATCTTCCCCTTGTGGAACGATTCGCTGGCGAAGATCTCCTTGAGAAAGACCATCTCCCGGTCCCGGTTGGGGAGCTCGATTCCGACGACCCCCTTGCCCGGGATCGGGGCAACGATCCGGATCGCCATCGCCTGCAGCGCCATGGTCAGGTCGTCGGCCAGGCCGGCGATCCGGCTGACCTTGATCCCCGGGCCGGGCGAGAATTCGTACATGGTGATGACCGGGCCGGGGCAGATCTCCACCACCTCGCCGTCGATGCCGAAGTCCTTGAGCTTCTTCTCCAGGAGACGGGCGTTCATCTGCAGCGCCTCCTTGTCGATCTTCCGCTCGCTGGCCGGCGGGTTATCCAGCAGAGACAGGGGCGGAGTCTTGAAGTCGCCATCGCTCCTGATGAAATCGAAGGTCTCCTGGACCGGTTTCAGCTTCTCCTCTTCCTTCTTTTTCTCCTTCTTCGGAAGGGGCGGCATGGCCGGGACCGTTACCTGGAGCGGCTTGATGACCGGCTCTGACTTCTCTGTCGCTGACTTCTTCCCGTCGTCGTGTGCCCGGAGCGCCCGGTTCAGCATCCGTTTCTCGCGCCAGCGGCTCAGGCGGTCACCCATGGCGTTGATCCACCAGTCGGCATACAGGACAAAGGAGAAGCGGGAGAGGACCATGATGGCGGCGGCGAGCATGGGTAGCAGCAGCAGCAGCGCCCCCGGCACCCCCAGGTAGCGCTTCAGCAGGTCGGCTGTCTTGTAGCCGATGGCGCCGCCGGTCGGGACCCGCTGGCCGAGGAGTTCGGTGAACTGGATGTTGAAGGCGAAGAAGGTGGCAAGGGTGACCAGGAGGCCGATGAAGGCCACGATCTTGTAGGCCCGCCAGCGGAACTCCTTGAAGCGAAGCGACCGGTAGGCCAGGTAGAGCAGGGCCAGGGGAATGGCGTAGGCTGCCAGGCCGAAGACCTGCAGCAGCAGGTCGGCCATCTCGGCCCCCACCCGGCCGCCGAAGTTGCGCACCACCCCTTCCGAGGAAAAGGTGTTAAAGGAGAGGTCGTCGGTCCGGAACGACACGAGGGCGATCAGGAGAAAGAGCCCGCTAGCTGCCAGGAGCATCCCCTTGATCTCGACGGTCAGTTTTTCCTTCTTGTCCAGTTGGTCGTCCGTCATAGGTAATGTTTATCCGTAGGGGCAGGCCCCCGTGCCTGCCCGAAACAAGGGCACCCACAGAGGGGCGCCCCTACATCTCCAGGATGACCGGCAGGATCACCGGCCTTCGCTCGATGGTCTTCTTGAAGAAGCGCCGCAGGACTGTCCGGACCTCCTGCTTCACCTCGTTCCAGTCCCCCAGGAATTCAGGGCTGTTCAGTGCCAGGGTGTCCAGAACGATCTTCTTGGCCTCGTCCAGGTACTCCTGGCTCTCGTCCTCGAACACGAAGCCGCGGGAGACGATGTCCGGACCGTAGATGATCTCGCCGGTCGTTTGGTTGATGCCGATGATCACCACCACCATGCCGTCCTGGGACAGGTGCTGGCGGTCCTTGAGCACCACGTCGCCCACATCGCCGACTCCCTTGCCGTCCACGAAAACCCTGCCGACCGGCACCCGGCCGAGAATGCATCCCTCGCCTTCGCTGAAGGCGATCATGTCGCCGTTTACTGCAAGGATGCAGCGCTCCTTCGGCACCCCCAACTCCTGGGCCAGGCGGGCATGGCGGACCAGATGCCGGTACTCGCCGTGGACCGGGATGAACCAGCGGGGCCGGACCAGGTTGTGGAGCAGCTTCAGCTCCTCCTGGCTGGCATGGCCCGAAACATGGACCTCGGAGACCTTTTCGTGAAAGACCTCGGCACCGCGCCGGTAGAGGTGGTTGATCAGGTCCGAGATGGTCTTCTCGTTGCCCGGAATGAACCGGGAGGAGAGGATGACCGTGTCCCCCTCTTCCAGCTTGATCTGCTTGTGGTCGTCCATGGCGATCCGGGTGAGTGCCGACATCGGCTCACCCTGGGAGCCGGTGGTGATCATGCAGATCTCCTCCTTGGGGAGGCGCGGCAGCTCCTTCAGGTCGATGAGAAGCCCCTCGGGGATCTGCAGGTACCCGAGCTGCCGGGCGATCTGGACGTTAGCCACCATGGAGCGGCCGTTCAGGAGGACCTTCCGGCCGGCCCGGGCCGCGGAGTTGACCACCTGCTGGACCCGGTGGATGTTGCTGGAGAAGGCGGCAACGATGATCCGGCCGCCGCACTTGGGGAAGATCTCGTCAAAGGCGTCCCCCACCAGCCGCTCCGACAGGGTGTATCCTTCCCGCTCCACGTTGGTGGAGTCGGCCAGGAAGGCCAGCACCCCCTCCTCGCCGTAGCGGGCAAAGGTGGCCAGATCGGTCAGCTCCCCATCCACCGGGGTCTGGTCGATCTTGAAGTCGCCGGTATGGATCACCACCCCTTCCGGGGAGCGGATGGCCAGGGCGCAGCCGTCGACGATGGAGTGGGCCACCCGGATGAACTCCACCGAAAAAGCTCCCAGCGTCACCGTCTGGCGGGGGCGCACGGTCTCCAGCACGACCTTTTCGTCCAGGTCGAACTCCTTCAGCTTTTCCTTGACGAAGCCAAGCGTCAGGGCCGTGCCGTAGATGGGGGGATTGATCTCGGGGAGGACATAGGGGAGGGCGCCGATGTGGTCTTCGTGACCGTGGGTGAGGAGTATCCCCCTGACCCGGTCGGCCCGCTCCTTCAGGTAGGAGATGTCCGGCACCACCAGGTCGATGCCGAGCATGTAGGGCTCGGGAAACATCAGGCCGCAGTCGACGATGATGATATCGTCGCCGTACTCGAAGAGCATCATGTTGAGACCGATCTCGCCCAGCCCGCCGAGGGGGATGATCTTGAGACCGGTGATATCGTGTTCGGGGAAGTCCATAAAGTCCGTTCGAGGTTCGAGGTTCGAGGTTCGAGGTTAAAACATCGAACATCGAACCTCGAACAGGTTTATTGTGCCGGTCTGGTCAACTGGGCGATCTTCCCGTCGCAGCGGGCGATCCACACCTGACCGGGGGTGATGAGCCAGTGGGCAGCATAGAAGGAGCTGCGCAGTGTCCGGTAGGCGATCAGCGCCTTGTCCGTATCGCCCTGCCGTTCCAGGGTCTCGCCGATCTGCCAGAGCTTTTCCGCTGAACGGCTCACTAGGGGGCTGCCCGGGGTGTACATGTGAATGGCCGACTCAAAGCCGGCTACCGCCTGGATGTAGTCCCCGACAGCCAGGGAGTTTTCTCCCTTGCCGAACTGGCGCCACTGCCGGTACTGGATGGTAACGGCTATCATGATCAGGCCGATGACGCAGGCAGCGGCCACGTTGACGCCTAAGGTTTTGACCTTTTCTGTCATGTCATCCCTTCAGGAAGCCGGGAACCGCTGTCATCAGTGTCCCGAAAATGGCGGCGCACAGCCCGGCCAGCACCGCCAGGGCGGCCACGATATCCCACGGCCGGCTAAGACGGTGCGCTGCCGGCAGTCCCCGGGCAACCAGCCCGAGCCCCACGACGATGAGTCCGATATATGCTGCGGTCATGCGCTGTACTCCAGGCCGGCGGCAATGGCCTGCCTGACCTCTGTCATCAGTTCGTCGCGCTGCCGGCCACGCCCGGCCGTGGCAATCGGCGGGGCAAAGCGGATATGCAGCGTGCCGGGATAGAGTTCGATCCGGTTGCGCGGGTTGATCGCCATGCTCCCGGTAATGGTGAACGGCACGATCGGCACCTCGGCCTTGCCGGCCAGGAGGAAGCCGCCCTTCTTGAACGGCAGGAGGTTGCCGTCCTTGGTCCGGGTCCCTTCCGGGAAGACGATCACGCTGGCCCCTGCCCGAATCATGCCTGCGGCCCGCTCCAGGCTACGCAGCGCCTCCCGGCCATCTCCCCGGTCAAGGGGGATGTAACCGGCTCGCCGCATGGAATGGCCGAACACCGGGACCTTGAACAACTCTTCCTTGGCCAGCCAGGCAAAGCGCTGAGGAATGGCCAGAAACAGCGCCAGGATATCGAAGTTCCCCTGGTGGTTCCCCATGAAGATGAGCGGCTCGCCCCGCGGAACATGCTCCAGCCCTTCCACCGCCACCTTTACCCCGGCAAGCCGAAGCGCCGTTCTGCTCCACCCCCGGGCGTGGGCGTGGTAGCAACTGCCGGTCGGGTCGAAAAAGGTAAAGAGAATGGCGCTGGCGGCAAAGAGAACGGTCAGCGGGATGAAGACCAGCAGGAAGAGATAGGCTCGCAGCATGCAGTAAACCTGGCCGATTATTCCCGGCTAACTTACTTTTTTTTCATCGTTCCGTCAAACAAAATAGCGCTTGCCAAGGGGTGGGGGTTTTTATAGACTGCCTCCACGTTTCGAATCCCCTAAATTGATAAGGAGCCTGTCATGGCAAGCCTCAACAAGGTCATGTTGATCGGAAATTTGGGTAAAGATCCCGAGGTTCGTTACACGGCCGCGGGTACGGCGGTGGCCAGCTTCTCCGTGGCGACGTCGGAGCGGTACAAGAGCAAGAGCGGCGACTGGGAAGAAAAGACCGAGTGGCACAACGTGGTCCTCTGGGGCCGGCAGGCCGAGGTGGCCGGCGAGTGGCTCGCCAAGGGGAAGACGGTCTACATCGAGGGGCGGCTCCAGACCCGCAAATGGCAGGACAAGGACGGCCGGGACCGCTACACCACCGAAGTGGTGGGCGAGAAGATGCAGATGCTGAGCCCCAAAGGCGAGGGGGGCGGACGTCAGGGCGGCAGGCCGGCCGGCGAGGCGGAGAGCTTCGGCGCCGGACCGAGCTACGACGAGCCGGCCTTCAATCCCGATGACGATATCCCGTTCTAAGGAAAATACGTCTTCAGGTTTTGTAGAGAAAAAGCCGTAACCCTGTTGAGGTTGTGGCTTTTTCTTTTTGCCTGCCATGGGGCATCCGAGCATTAGAATTTCATAGTCTCCATCGGGGAAACCTGCTATATCTGTGCTCGTCCGGCTGTTACGGGGCCGCTCAGCGCGGCGCCATCCATCCGGACAACACCCGAATGACGACGAGGACAGTATTCCCGTGTCCGCTAAAGAAGCCACCGCCAGGATCAGGATAAACAGACTGCTCGAAGCTTCCGGCTGGCGCTTCTTCGCCGACGGTGCCAACCCGGCCAATATCAGGCTGGAGCCGGGCACCACGATCAGGACGACCGACCTGGACGCGCTCGGCAACAACTTTGAAAAGACCAGCAAGGGATTCATCGACTTCCTGCTGCTCGACGCCAAAGGGTTCCCCCTCATTGTTCTGGAGGCCAAGTCCGAGGAGAGGAACCCGCTGGTCGGCAAAGAGCAGGCCCGCAGATATGCCCGGTCGCAGAACTGCCGGTTCGTTATCCTCTCCAACGGCAACCTCCACTATTTCTGGGACCTGGAGCGGGGCAACCCCTACGTCATCACCTCGTTCCCCACGCCCGATTCGGTGACCGGCTACCGGAAAATTGCCCCCGATCCCCAGCGCCTGATCGACGAGCCGGTTGACGACGACTACATCGTCCTGACCCAGCAACCGAATTACCGGCGCGACGCAGCCTGGCAGAGCGAGCAGGAACGGCCGGACTATATCAGGGCAAACAAACTCAGGTTCCTTCGCCCTTACCAGCTGCAGGCGGTGCACCGGCTCCAGGCGGCTGTGAAAGCAGGGCATGACCGTTTTCTGTTCGAGATGGCCACCGGTACCGGCAAGACCCTCGTCGCCGCAGCCGCCATCAAGCTCTTCCTCCGCTCCGGCAATGCCCGGCGCGTCCTCTTTCTGGTCGACCGGCTCGAACTGGAGGACCAGGCGGGCAAAAAGTCCGACTCGCCGCTCCTTTCCCTGTCCGCCGATTTCCGCACAGTCATTTACAAGGAGAACCGGGACGACTGGCAACGGGCGGAGATCGTGGTCACCACGGTGCAGTCGCTCCTCTTCAACAACAAATACCAGCGGCTCTTTTCCCCCACCGACTTCGATCTGGTCATCTCCGACGAAGCGCACCGCTCCATCGGCGGCAACGCCCGCGCCGTGTTCGACTACTTCATCGGCTACAAACTCGGCCTGACCGCAACCCCGCGGGACTATCTCAAGCGCTTCGACAGGAAGAACCCCACGACCCGCGATCCCCGCGAGTTCGAGCGCCGGCTGCTGCTGGACACCTACCGCACCTTCGGCTGCGAGAGCGGCCAGCCAACCTTTCGTTATTCCCTGCTGGACGGCGTCAGGGACGGTTTCCTCATCAACCCCACGGTGGTGGACGCCCGCACGGAAATTACCACCGAACTTCTCTCGGAGGAGGGGTTTGTGGTCACCTTTACCGACGATGCCGGCGAGGATCAGCAGGAGGCGTTCAAACAGCGGGAGTTCGAAAGGCGCTTCTTCGCCGACGCCACCAACCAGCTCTTCTGCAGAACCTTCCTGGAAAACGCCCTGCGTGACCCGGTGAGCGGCGAAATAGGCAAGTCCATCGTTTTTGCCGTCAGCCAGAACCACGCCGCCAAGTTGGCGCAGATTTTCAACCAGATGGCCGATCGGATGTTTCCCGGCAAGTACCGGTCCGACTTCGCCGTCCAGGTCACCTCGCAGATCGCCGACGCCCAGCAGTTCACCATCAACTTCACCAACAACCACCTGCTCGGCTCGGCCAATTTCCTGCCCGCGTACAGGACCAGCAAGGCCCGGATCTGCGTCACCGTCGGCATGATGACCACCGGCTACGACTGCCCGGACATCCTCAACCTCGGCCTGTTCCGCCCCATCTTTTCCCCCACCGATTTCATCCAGATCAAGGGGCGCGGCACCCGCAGACACAACTTCCTCGACCAGCTCTTCGACGATGAGCTGAAGGAAAGCATAACCAGGCCACAGAAGAGCGCCTTCAAGCTGTTCGACTTCTTCGCCAACTGCGAGTACTTCGAGGAGGAGTTCAACTATGACGAGGTGCTGAAACTGCCTCAGCATGCCTCCCAGTCCACAGCGTCCACCACCTCGTCCACAACGTCCGCCTCCGGCGAGGCATACGAGCATTTGGGAAGCGACATTATCGCCTCCATCAAGGAGGAGGAAGTCGGTTTCGAGGGGATGAAGATCGACCGGATGTTCTTCGAGAAGTTTGGCGACACGGTGCGCAGCAACGACGTCATCGTCCAGGGGATCGAGTCCGGGCAGTGGGACCGGGTCATCGACTACGTCAACCGGGAGCTCTTCGACAAGCCCCAGGAGTACTACTCCCTGGAGAAGCTGCGCCGGGCCGCCGCCGTTGACCGGCGCCTGACCCTGCGGGAGATTCTGGAAAAGATCTTCGGCCTCATCCCCCGCTTCAAGAACCGGGACGAGCTGCTGGAAGAGGAGTTCGCCAAGTTCGTGGCCGACACCAGGCCGACAGAGGCCGAGGCGATCCCGGCCATCAAGACCTACTTCAAGGCCTACGTCACCAGCAACCAGATCCGCCACATCATCGAGAGCCGCCACTACACCGATCTGGCGACCAATCCGGTCTTTTCCAGCCGCGACTTCAAGGCGGTGCCGTCGAAATACCGCACGCTGATCCCCGAGTACGTCAAGGACTACGTTCCCCTGAACCAGTTCGTCAACTAGGGGCGACCGATATGACCGCCGATGAACAGCTGATACCGCAGCATGGCGGCTACCGGAAGCTGAGGAGTTTCCAGGTAGCCCAGCTGGTCTACGACCTGACGGTCAGGTTCTGCGACCGCTACATCGACCGGCGGAGCCGCACCCATGACCAGATGGTGCAGGCGGCCCGGTCGGGGGTGCAGAACATCGCCGAAGGGAGCCAGGCCTCGGGCACATCGAAAAAGATGGAGCTGAAGCTGACCAATGTGGCGCGGGCCAGCCTGGAAGAGCTCAGGCTCGACTACGAGGATTTCCTGCGCCAGCGGGGACTGCCGCTCTGGGAGCGAAGCGACCCCCGCCGGCAGCGCCTGATCGACCGGCGCTGCGCCACCGCCGATGCGGTGGCACTGTGGGTCAAAGATGAGCATCAGAACCCTGGTGGACTTCGTGGACAAAACAGTGGACGGAGTGGACAACACGACCTGTCCACTTCGTCCACACCGTCCACCTTTCCCGAAATTGCCGCCAATGCCGCCCTAACACTCCTGGCGGTGGCCTGCAGCCTGCTCGACCGCCAGCTGGCGGCCCAGGCGCAGGCCTTTGAAACCGAAGGGGGCTTCACCGAACGCCTCTACCGGGTTCGTTCTCAAAAGCGGTCCAATAAGTCCACCAAGTCCACCAAGGATTAATCAATAATGCTCGACACCGAAACCAAGCGCCGCATCGACACCGCCCGTGACATCCTCGTCGGCAAAGTGCCTGACCCCAAGAGCCAGGTGGAACAGATCACCATCGCCCTGATCTACAAGTTCATGGACGACATGGACGCCGAGAGCGAGGAGTTCGGCGGCGAGCGCAAGTTTTTTGCCGGCGACTTCGCCCGCTACGGCTGGGCCAGGCTGATGCGCGCCGGTCTCGGCGGCCACGAGACCCTCAACCTCTATGCCGAAGCGATCACCCGGATGCCGGAGAACCCCGGCATCCCGCTCCTGTTCCGCGACATCTTCAAGAATGCCTATCTCCCCTACCGCGACCCGGAGACCCTGCGCGCCTTTCTCAAGGTCGTCGACGAATTCGAGTACGACCACTCCGAGCGGCTCGGCGACGCCTTCGAGTATCTACTATCGGTGCTCGGCTCCCAGGGGGACGCCGGCCAGTTCCGCACCCCGCGCCACATCATCGATTTCATGGTGGAGATCGTCGCCCCGCAGAAAAACGAGACCGTCCTCGATCCGGCCTGCGGTACCGCCGGCTTTCTTATCTCTTCCTACAAGCATATCCTCCGCACCAACACCGACGCACAGGGCAACAGCACTTTGACGCCCGACGACCGGGGGCGGCTGGCGGGCAACTTCAAGGGGTACGACATCTCGCCGGACATGGTGCGACTCTCCCTGGTGAACCTGTACCTGCACGGCTTCGCCGACCCGCAAGTGTTCGAGTACGACACCCTCACCAGCCAGGAGCGCTGGAACGAATACGCCGACGTCATCCTCGCCAATCCCCCCTTCATGTCGCCAAAGGGGGGGATCAAGCCCCACAACCGCTTTTCCGTGCAGTCCAAGCGCTCCGAGGTGTTGTTTGTCGACTACATGGCCGAGCACCTGACGCCGACCGGCCGGGCGGCCATCATCGTGCCGGAGGGGATCATCTTCCAGAGCCAGACCGCCTACAAGCAGCTGCGCAGGATGCTGGTGGAGGAGTACCTGGTGGCCGTGGTGTCGCTCCCGGCCGGGGTGTTCCAGCCCTATTCAGGCGTCAAGACCTCCATCC
>JAJZTK010000176.1 GCA_021849045.1 Deltaproteobacteria bacterium
AGGGTGCTGCCGTCGCTCCTATTCATCATTGAACGAAAGCATTTTGCCGTGATTGTCCAGCAGCGATCTCAGCGACGTCTCGAACTGGAATTTCTGACGTTTGAGTTCCTGGATCTGGCCGTTCAACTGGGAGAGGTTTTTCTCGGCGTCGGCAACTATCCGTTCAGCCTTCAGCTCGGCCTCGGAGATGATGAGGGTGGCCTCTTTCTGGGCGTTGTTCTTCATCTCCTCAGTAATCTTCTGGGCGGCCAGCATCGTTTCCCGCAGTTGCCCCTCTTGTCGGGCCATTTCCTCCAGTTCTTGCGTGGCCCGCCGTTGTTGCTCCTTGAGCTCGCTGTTTTCCCTGATGAGATTTTCCATCTGCTGGGCAATCGTCTGGAGAAAGGCATCGACGTCTTCCGGGTCGAGACCGCCGAGCATCTTTCCTTTGAACTGTTGCTGCTGAATGTCGAGCGGGGTGATTTTCAATGGAATCCTCCGCCCATCTTCATCCGGTAGCCAAGGTCATAGAGCGAGTCGACGGCAAACTTCTGCAGGAAGATGATGATCAGGATCACCACCATCGGGGACAGGTCCAGGCCGCCCAGATTCGGGAGTTTGCTGCGAACCCGGTCGAGAACCGGTTCCGTTACCCTGGTGAGGAAGCTGACGATGGGGTTGTAGGGATCGGGATTCACCCAGGAGATAATGGCCCTGCCGATGATCATATACATGTAAATAGTGAGGAGGATGTCGGCGAGTCTGGCAACAGCGACGAGAAAGTTGGCAAATATGAACATTGATGGCTCCCGGATGCTAACACACCGGAAACCTTATACAGAATCATCATCTCCCTGTCAAGGTGAACGCCTCTGCGGTGGGAGGCCTGCTGAATGTTTATGTCGTAGATGTTTCCTTGACTTTAACCGGTTCGTGATTACATTATTGCGACGATTGCCACGTTGGTCATCCATGGTTGCCGGACCGGGCTCAACTGTTCCTGTGCCGGCAGAAACGAGGGAAATAAATGAAGCGAATCATGATCCGATTGTTGTCAATAGGTGCACTGACTCTGCTGGTGGGGGTGAGTGTGGGGCAGGGGTATGCAGAGGCACGTGCCGGCGGCGGCCGGTCGATGGGGAGTCGTGGATCGAGAAGCTATTCGCGCCCGGCGAGCCCTTCTTCCCAGCCAGCTCCTTCCGCGCAGCCGGCACCCCAGAGACCGGCCTATACGCCTCCTCCCTACCAGCAGCCCCAACCGGCCCGCGGCGGTTTTTTCCGTAACATGGCCGGCGGTATTATGGGGGGGATGCTGGGTGGCATGTTAGGGGGAATGCTGTTCCGCGGCATGGGTTTCGGCGGCGGGTGGGGCGGTGGTGTCGGTGGCAGCGGCATTGGACTGTTCGAAATCGTCCTTCTGGCAGGGATCGCTTATCTCATCTACCGCTTCGTCAAGGCCCGCCGCCAGGAAACCACGGTCTACCGGGGAGACTTCCAGCAAAGCAGTTATGAACAGCCGACCCTGCACCAGTACCAGGAACCGCCCCAACTGCAGGCAACGGCCGGTGACGACCTGGCCCGGGGGATTTCCCATATTCGCCAGATGGATGCCTCGTTCGACGAAGCCCGTTTCAAGGACCAGGTGATGGACAGTTTTTTCCGCATCCAGGGGGCATGGATGCATCGGGACCTGACACCGGTTGCAGCTCTCCTCACTCCGGAGATGCGACGCATCATGCAGGACGATGTGGATCGGCTCCTGCGGGAAAAGCGGATCAACCGGCTGGAGAATATCGCGGTCAGGAACGTGGAGATCACCGAGGCGTGGCAGGAGCAGGGGTGGGACTTCGTTACCGCGCTCATTTATGCCAACCTGCTCGATTACACCACTGACGAGGCGGGTACGGTCGTCGGCGGGAGCAACGTAGAGCCGGTTAAGTTCGAGGAATATTGGACCTTTGCCCGGGCAATCGGGGCAAGCGAGTGGCAGTTGACCGCCATTGACCAGAAGTAGCTGAGGCAGAGCGGTTTCGCTGGTAATTTACCACAAAGCCGTCAGTCCGTAAGGTCTGGCGGCTTTGTGGTATCGCGCACATTCTACGGATTACGGCTCCATTCAGGCTAAACGACTTGACAGATACCCCTTCACACCATAACTATAAATACTTTTAATGCATCAGGTATTGGCTGGTGTCTTTGTTTGGACAAATGACTCCGCAGCCGCCTGACAAACCTTTCAGTCCATTTAGACAGGGTTCCGCATGTTGGTCTTATTTCCAGTCATCGGCAATGTACTGACGGCGCATCCCTTTCACCTTCTCTCTTCTCGCCTCGTTGTTGTGCCCAAACGCATCGTGAGTTGTCCCGCGCTGCTAGCCGTCGTCTTCTTCTGGCTGCTGACCGTAACCCGGTTCTGCGTGGCCGCATCGCCTGTTCCGGGTGATGGCAGCGTTCCGCTGACCAGCTCGGAGGTTGCCTGGATCAGGGGGCACCCGATAGTTACCGTTGCTCCGACCCCTGACTTCCCACCCATCGAATTTTTCGATCGTGACGGCCGATTCGCCGGCATAACCGCCGACTATCTGACCTTGCTGGGACGCAAATTGGGGGTGACGCTCACCGTCAGGCATCTTGCCAGCTGGCAGGAAGTCATGGAGAGCACGGAACGGGGTGAGGTCGATCTCTGGGGTGCAGCAACGGAAACGGCCAGCCGCGCTCGCCTCATGCGCTTTACCAAGCCCTATCTCAGTTTCCCCGCGGTCATCATCGTCAGGAAAGGGACCTATGACAACCTGACGCTCGACAAGCTGACAGGGCTGAAGGTCGTCTCGCTGGCACGTCATGTCACCGACGATTACCTGAGCCAGCAGTATCCGACCCTGAACAGGATCATAGTCCACGATATTCCCACCGGGTTGAAGATGGTGTCTTTGGGTGCTGCCGATGCCATTGTGGTGAATGCCGCACCCGCATCCTACTATATAGGGGAAACGGGACTGACCAATCTCGTCATAGCCGGCCAATCCGGTGTCGTCTGGCCGTTCTCCTTCGCGTCACGCAAGGATTGGCCGGAACTCAACGGTATTCTGCAAAAGGCCCTGGACAGTGTGACCCCTGCAGAGCGGCAAGCAATTATCGATAAATGGGTTAAGCTGGATGCCGGAGGGCTCGTTTCGCGCCGGACCTTCGGTCTGACCGTGCTGATCAGTCTGGGAACAGCGGCACTTGTTATCGGTCTCGTTCTTGCCGCGAACCGGTCGCTCCGTCGCGTGGTGCATCAACACACCACAGAACTCCGGGCAGAGCTGAAAGAGAGGCAACGTGCCGAAATAGCGGCGGAGAAGAGTGAGGAAAGGCTCAGGCTGTTTTTCGAGGCTGCCTTTGAAGGGCTCTTTTTCCACAAACAGGGGGTTGTCAGCGATATGAACCCGGCAACAACGGAGATCCTCGGCTATACCCCTGCCGAGGCCATTGGCAGGCATTTGAGCGAGTTCATCTCTCCCCGGTCGAGATCGCTCGTCCTGAAACGGATGCAGGCGGGAGAACCGGGGCCGTACGAACTCGTAGGGGTTCGGCGCGACGGTTCGGAGGTGCCGCTTGAGGTCCGCATCCGCACCATCGGCACTGACGGCGAGCCGCAGCGCGTAGTTGGTTTCCGTGACATCACAGAGCGCAAGCAGGCGGAGGAGGCGCTCCGCGAAGCACATGACATGCTGGAGAAAAAGGTGGCAGCCCGGACGAGGGAACTGGCCGAGGCGAACGCCCGTCTCCAGGAACTGGACCACCTCAAGTCGATGTTTCTTGCCTCCATGTCCCATGAGCTCCGTACACCGCTAAACTCCATCATCGGCTTCACCGGTATCCTGTTGCAGGGTATGGTCGGTCCCTTGAACGATGAGCAGCAGAAACAGCTGACCATGGTGAAAAGCAGCGCAAATCACCTGCTGGCACTCATCAACGACGTGCTCGACATGTCGAAGATCGAGGCCGGGGAGCTCAAGGTGACCTGCGCTCCCTTCAACCTGCGGGGATCTATTGAGAAGGTCGTGCAGACCATCTCTCCCCTGGCCGAGAAAAAGGGGCTATCCCTGGCTAAGACAATTGCGCCGGAGATCGGCACACTGGTCGGTGACGAACGACGTGTGGAGCAGATTCTGCTCAACCTGTTGGGGAACGCCATCAAATTTACGGAGACGGGGCAGATTTCCGTCGACTGTGCGGTCGTTGCCGGACAGGTCCGGCTCAGTGTCACCGATACCGGTATCGGGATCAAGGAGGCTGAGGTGAAGAATATCTTCAAACCGTTTCAGCAGATCGACAGCGGGATTACCCGCAAATACGAGGGGACGGGACTGGGGCTTTCCATCTGCAGGAAACTGCTGGAACTGATGGGCGGGGAAATATGGGTGGAAAGCGAATGGGGGAAGGGGAGCACCTTCAGGTTCAGTCTCCCCATCAACAGGAGTCTATCGTGAAACGTCGGGTCCTTATCATCGAGGATAACGAACAGAATCTCTATCTTGCGACCTTCATACTTGAACGGCACGGTTTCGAGGTTTGTGCGGCCCAGGACGGGGAGGCGGGGATCGCTGTCGCCGCACGCATCGAGCCCGACCTGATCCTCCTGGATATCCAGCTTCCGGTCATGGATGGTTATGCCGTGGCGCGGGTCTTGCGTTCCAATCCGGATCTCGCCCGAATCCCCATTGTTGCCGTCACCTCCTACGCCATGGCAGGGGACCGCGAAAAGGCACTGGCAGCCGGCTGTACCGGCTATATCGAAAAACCGATCAATCCTGACACCTTTATTGCGCAACTTGAGCAGTATCTGCCGGAAACCGTGCAAAATAATGGAGGTGGCGAATGATGCCGCGTGTCCTGATCGCCGACGACAATGCGCAGAACCTCTACCTGCTCGAAGTTCTCCTCAAAGGAAACGGTTTCGATGTTGCGACAACGACGGACGGCGCCGAGGCGCTGGCAGCGGCCAGGGTCAACCCGCCGGACATCATCGTTACCGATATTCTGATGCCGGTTATGGACGGGTTCTCCCTCTGCCGGGCCTGGAAGGCCGATGAGCGGCTTAAAACCATCCCCTTCATCTTTTACACGGCCACCTATACGGAACAGAAGGATGAGGAATTTGCCCTGAGTCTTGGAGCCGACCGGTTCGTGGTTAAACCCCAGGAGCCGGAGGTGCTGATGCGGATCATCAGCGAGGTCCTCTCTGAACGGAACTCCGTCGGTTTGGTTCCTGCAGATCCCTGCGTGGGTGAAGAGACGTTTCTCAGGCAGTACAATGAGACCCTTTTCAATAAACTGGAAAAGAAGATCGCCGAACTGGAACGGAACCAGACACGGCTTCAGCGCGAAATCGTCGAACGTGATCGGGCGGAGGAAGACCTGCGGCAGATGAATCGCACCCTGGAGGACAAGGTTACCGAGCGTACTGCTTTGCTGGTGACGGCCAACCAGAGACTGGAAAACGAGATCCAGGAGCGGATTCATGCCGAAGCAGAGGTCGTAAGGCTGAATCAGGATCTGCAGAAGCGGGTGCAGACGCTGGAAAATCTGAACAACGAGTTGAAGTCTTTCAGCTATTCGGTCTCCCATGACCTGCGTGCGCCCCTTCGTTCCATCAACGGGTTCAGTGCCATCCTGATGGAAGACTATAATGACCAGTTGCACGGTGTGCCCTTCGAATACCTCCAGCGGATCAGGAGGTCAGTCGAGAAAATGGATGACCTGATCAACGCCCTCCTCGATCTCTCGCGGGTGAGCCTTACGGAAATGTCAGTGACGGCGGTGGACCTGAGTCCGATGGTGCAAGAGATTGCCGATTCTCTGCGCGAAGAGGAAGCTGACCGGTCGGTCACCTTTACGATAGCCGAAGGGGTATGCATCCGGGCGGATAGAACTCTGATCAGGGCGGTGCTGGAGAATCTGCTCCGCAATGCGTGGAAATACTCACGTCAAACGGACCACCCGATCATTGAATTCGGGTCGTTCCGACAGGGTGAAACGATAGTCTGTTTCGTCCGGGACAACGGCATCGGTTTTAACATGCAGTACGCCGATGACCTCTTTCGCCCGTTCCAACGGTTTCATCGTGCGGAAACCATTGAAGGGGCTGGCGTGGGGTTGGCAACAGTCCGGCGGATCATCAACCGCCATGGCGGCAAGGTATGGGGAGAAGGGGGGGAGGGGGAGGGAGCGACTTTTTATTTCTCGATTCCTGAATGCCCCATCAATGGTGACCCCGGCGAAGTTCAGGACGTGGAGCGTTGGTAACCGCGGATCTTCCATTTGTCAGGATAATAATACTGTGTTTTGGAATGCTTGACTTGTTGCTTTGAGTGTGCTAATCCACAAAAACTTTTCCAATCGATAGGTTGCCTTTGTCAACCGTTGACATCCATCACCTTTCCCCGGAGGAGCACTCTATGGCACAACAGCTTGAATTTACCGTTGGCGGGCTGCTGGATCACATTGCGGCCGCGTATCCCGGTCACGATGCCCTCGTGTATCCCGAACGGGATCTTCGCTATTCCTATGCCGAGTTCAATCAGCGTTGCCGTCAGGTTGCCAAGGGGCTGTTGCGTCTGGGGATAAAGAAGGGGGACAACCTATCCATCTGGGCCTACAATGTTCCCGAATGGGTTGTGCTCCAGTTTGCCACGGCCAAGATCGGCGCGATCCTTGTTACCGTGAATACGAGCTACAAGTCGGCAGAGCTGGAATATATCCTCAACCAGTCCGATACGTCGACCCTCTTTCTGGTCAAGTCGTTCAAGGATACCGATTACGTAGAGACGCTCTACGAGGTGGTGCCGGAGCTTCGGCAGAGCGAGCCCGGCAAGGTGGCGAGCGCAAAATTGCCGTTTCTGAAGAATGTCGTGTTTATTGGCGAGCAGACCCCCTCCGGGATGGTGAACTTCGACCTGCTCCTCGAACTGGGCAAATACGTCCCCGATGCCGAACTGGCAGCGGTCGAGGCCACGCTGGATCGGCACGACGTGATCAACATGCAGTATACCTCCGGCACCACCGGCTTCCCCAAGGGGGTGATGCTGACCCACTACAACCTCGTCAACAACGGTTTTCACATCGGCGAGTGCATGAAGTTCACCGAGAACGACCGCCTCTGCATCCCGGTGCCGTTCTTTCATTGCTTCGGCTGTGTGCTCGGCGTCATGGCCTGCGTGACCCACGGCTCCGCCATGGTGCCGGTGGAGATCTTCGATCCGCTGAAGGTGCTCCGGACCGTGGAGAAGGAGCGCTGCACCGCGGTCCACGGGGTTCCCACCATGTTCATTGCCGAGTTGGAACACCCGGAGTTCGGCAGGTTCGACCTTACTTCCTTACGGACCGGCATCATGGCAGGCTCTGTCTGTCCGATCGAGGTGATGAAGCGTGTCGTGAAAGATATGCACGTCACCGAGATTACCAGCGTTTATGGCCAGACAGAGTCCTCACCCGGCATCACCCAGACCCGAACCGCGGACTCCATCGAACTGCGGGTGGCGGCCGTTGGCCGGGCGCTTCCCGGTGCCGAGGTGAAGATCGTCGACTTCGAAACCGGCGCCACCCTGCCGCCCGGCAAGCAGGGTGAGCTCTGTGCCCGCGGCTACATGGTGATGAAGGGGTACTACAAGATGCCGGAAGAGACCGCCAAGGTGATCGACCGCGACGGCTGGCT
>JAJZTK010000177.1 GCA_021849045.1 Deltaproteobacteria bacterium
CCAAGACCGGGAAGCCTGCCCACCAGCCCTTGGTGGATAGCATCAGTGACATGCGGCGAGCCGTCATCGATGCACTGTGGACCGATGACATTACGCTCTTTCCGGCTGATGACGAGGTGATCTGGTGGGAGGTCTGGCTCAGGGTAGGAGATGACCGCGACGCGTTCACTGGGTTCTTCAAGAGACATGCACAAGAACTGGGGCTGGAGCTGGGGAGAGAAATAAAATTTCCAGAACGGACGGTAGTTGCCGCCAAGGGGACAAAGGCGCAGATTGCACGGTCGATTACCCTTCTGAATTGCATCGCCGAGCTGCGGAGGGCCAAGGAAACGGCCGATTTTTTTACTGCCATGAGGGCAGTGGAGCAGTTCGAGTGGATTGATGATGCGTTGCGCTTGATAGGGCCATCAGTGGCAGATGCACCCGCAGTCTGTCTGCTGGATACGGGTGTCAATAATAGTCATCCCTTGCTTGACGTTGGCTTGAACGCCGAAGATATGGATGCCTATGAGCCCGCGTGGGGCGTTAGGGACCATAAGGGACATGGGACGGAAATGGCAGGGCTAGCCCTGTATGGAGACCTCACTGAAATGCTTGCGACCAAGGATCCTATCCCTTTGGTGCATCGGCTCGAATCTGTGAAAATCCTTCCCCCTGTCGGCGAAAACCACCCTGACTTGTATGGTGCCATCACTGAAGAGTCCGTTGCCCGCGCCGAAGTCTTTGCTCCACATCGCCGCCGGGTGGTTAATCTGGCCATCTCAACTGATGACAAGGACCGGGGGAAGCCTTCTTCGTGGTCTGCTGCCATCGACAAACTTACCTCGGGCTATGCGGATGATGAACGCCGCCTTGTGGTCATTGCTGCCGGGAACACCGCCCGTGAAAACCGCCATCTATACCCTTACAGCAACATGACCGACGGCGTCCAGGATCCCGGCCAGTCGTGGAATGCACTGACAGTCGGGGCATACACGGAAAAGTGCTGTATCGACGAAGCCGAATATCCTGAATGGCAACCGGTTGCATCCTATGGAGACCTGAGCCCTTGTAGCTGCACATCCATGGATTGGGAAGCGGGATGGCCATTGAAACCTGATCTGGTCATGGAAGGCGGCAACATGGCAATCGATCCGCAAACCGGGTTGGCGGACCATGTTGATTCTCTCGACCTTCTGACCACGAACCGGGATTTCACGGCGAAGCCACTTGTGACCACAGGTGACACTAGCGCAGCCACCGCCTTGGTCAGTCGGATGGCAGCTATTATCCAGGCGCATTACCCTGATTTATGGGCGGAAACAGTTCGGGCTTTGCTGGTTCACAGCGCCGACTGGACGCCGGCAATGATGGACAGGTTTGCAAACGGGAAGCGCGGGGGTATAAGAAATCTTCTCAAATGTTGCGGTTATGGCGTGCCGAGCCTGGATAGAGCCATCTGGAGTGCCCGGAACTCTCTGACGATGATCGTTCAGGATTCGTTGCAGCCTTACGAGAAACAAAAAAGTGATTTCAAGACCAAGGATATGCACATCCACGCCATCCCCTGGCCAGTTGAGGTGCTTCAGGACCTCGGAGATATCCCCGTTGAAATGCGGGTTACCCTGTCGTACTTCATCGAGCCAAATCCTGCCAGGCGCGGTTGGACGAGAAGATACCGATATGCATCACATGGTCTTAGATTCGATGTGAAGACCCCGGAAGAGACCTTGGAGCAGTTTCGGCAACGGATCAACCGTGCAGCGTATGAAGAAGAGATGGGAATAAAGTCGAGGAGCGATGCGAGACGGTGGGTAGTGGGGCCGGACCTGAGAGGGCTGGGCTCCATTCATTCCGATAGGTGGGAGGGAACGGCGGCCGAGCTCGCAGTGAGAGGATACATTGCTATCTATCCTGTGATAGGATGGTGGCGAGAACGGCACCGACTTGGCCGTTGGAATAAAAAGGCGCGATACTCTCTTGTGGTTTCAATTCTCACGCCACAAGAGGAGGTAGATTTATATTCGGTTGTGCAAAATATGGTAGCGGCTACCGTCGAGATTGCCGACTAATTGTCGATGAGGCGCGATGACCGAATTTGGACTACGGGCGTCGACGGAAGGCATCCTTTCCAATATTGGCTTTCGCTATGCTTTCGCCAATTACAGTGGAGTGTGGTAGATTCTGGTGGAGTAATGAGGACTCATGCCCAGCCAGAAGATTGGCGAAAATGTTGAACATTACTAGATTATGGCTGCATTTTGTTGTGAATTCAGAGTGGGAACCTTAAGGGTTCGAATCCCGTTTCCCGCTCCATGAAAGCCCAGGGGCCAGATAAAAATCTGGCCCCTTTTTCGTTTGTATTTGCTGTCTGGTAGCGATTTCAGCCTTTCTTCACCACCGAATCAGTCAGGTCTGTGCCCATCCTGTGCCCAGCTTTAAAAATCGGCTCTCGTTTTTCCGGCGCTGTTGTGTTACCCTGCCCGCCGCTCAGCCATCGCCCGGAGCACCGCAATTTCCGGGTACAGGAACTGTAACTGCAGTGCCGCGTGATGAAGTACCGCCTCCCTCCCGCGTCTTTCCCCTGAACAGCACCACAGCGACATCCCTGAGACTTTTTCGACATGAAAACACCATACATGCATACAACATTCGGCATCGACTTCGGAACCACGAACTCGGCGCTTTCGATATACCGTAACGGAACGGTCGAGGTCGTTCCCGTAGATGGCGCCAACTGCGACCTGCCGTTGATGCGCTCCGTGCTCTACTTCAACGAGGACAACGAAATTTTCGCCGGTCATGAGGCGATTCGCCAGTACGTCGGCGACGGCGCCGCCGGGCGCTTCATGCAGTCCATCAAAACCTTTCTCCCGAATTCGAGTTTCGATGCCACGGAAATCTTCGGCAAGCGCTACACCATCGACGACCTGGTAGCGATCATACTCAGGAAGCTCAAGGCGCGCGGCGAAGCCTATGTCGGCCGCGCCGTCGACGCCGTGGTTCTGGGCCGGCCGGTCGTGTTTTCCGAGGATCCCCATAAAGATGCCCTCGCGCAGGACCGGCTTGAAAAAGCCGCCAGAAAAGCCGGCTTCAGGCACATCTGGTTTCAGTATGAACCGGTCGCAGCGGCACTGGCGTTCGAGGAGACACTCCAAACCGGGCAGGAGAAAATAGTCTTCATCGGCGACTTCGGCGGCGGCACCTCCGACTTCTCCATCATCCGCGTGCAGGGCGGCGCCTTTCGCCGGACAGACCGCCGCAGCGACGTCCTCTCGCTCGGTGGGGTCTACATCGCGGGTGACAAGTTCGACTCCCAGATCATGTGGGACAAGGTGGCGCACCATTTCGGCCGCCATGCCCGCTATAAAACCATGGGCAAGGACGAGTGGGTCACGGTTCCGCGGAGCATCGTCCACACCCTTTGCCAGTGGCACCGTATCCCGCTGCTGCGCGCCCGCAAGACGATGGAGCTCATCCGCCTGATCAAAAACAATACGGACAGCCCGGAGGCCATCGACAACCTGGAGAACATCATCGGCGACAATTACGGTTTCTTCCTTTTTCAGGCCATCGAGGAGGCAAAATGTGCGCTTTCCGACCGGAACCGGGCGATCATCAGCTTTGCCGAGCGCGATCTGAAAATCGAGGAGGAAATCGGGAAGGACGAGTTCGAAACGATCAATGCCGCGAATTTTCACTCGATCGCGGCCTGCATCGACGAGGTGATCGCGCGGTCGGGACTTGCTGCGGCCCAGATAGACACTGTCTTCCTCACCGGAGGGACGTCGAAGATTCCCCTGATCCGGGCGCTGTTCATCGAGCGGTTCGGTCAGGACAAACTGGAAAACCGAAATGCCTTCACCAGCGTCGCACACGGCCTTGGCACCAGCGTTCCGCTGTTTGCCGAATGAGCTTACCTTAACTAAAAGTGGCCTGTGCAGAAGGGTTACCGGCCGTATGACGCATCAATGCTTGTGCTTCTCCGGGGCATGCTTCTTCTGTTCTCCGTGGTGCGCGGCATGTCCTTCCGCATCAAGTTGCAGGCGCTCGACGTAATGGGTGTATTCGACGTAGGCCGCCACGAACTCCCGTCCTTTCTGCACACTTTCATCCTTGTGCCTGTAGGCCTCGGCAACCTTGTCGTACCGCTCCTGGATACCTTTGCTGACAGCTTCGTTGACCATGCTGATCAGGGGAGCGGGCGCTCCGTCCTGCAATGACTTATCCGCCTGGGCAATCACCGGCGCAACGGACCCGGCGGGCTTGAGGCCGGTAAAGGGCGCACCCTCGCCGGTACGATGGATGCGGACAAGTGAGCTGAAAAACTTTTGCTCCGCCGCCTGTTGCTGCGGTTTCCCCTGGGTGGCAAGCGCTGTTTTGAAGGCGGCCTTCACGGTCTTCTCATCCTTGGCCTGCACCCATTTCAGCACTGGCGTTACGTCCCCGGCACTCAGGGCTTTGCGGGCATCCTGCACCACCGGGCCATCGAGGGTGTCGCAATGGGCAGAAGCCTGTGAGTAAATGCCCACCGTTAGTGCGAGGGCTGCAATTGATGTAACAAATCTTCTCGTCGCTTTCATGATGCTTCCTCCTGAGTGTTTTGTTGAAAGTCCATTTCCTGTTATGTCCACCGGATAGCTGATAAAAATATACCATCATCCTGTGCCGGCACCTGGCCATGGCGAAAATCCATTCATCATAGCCAGTGCCGCGTCGGCAACCGGTGCACTTTCCCCCTGTTGCTGTGTGTTGGGGGCAGGAGCGGCCTGCCCCGTTTGGTTTATTTCCCTGCCAGCGGGTCCTTGATCTCATGCTGCGGCTTGAACATCAGCTTCTTGCTGCCGCGGTTGTTCACGTACTTGGCGAGTTCCAGGTCAATCTTGACCGGCACATTGACTCCCGCCTTGGCCAGGGCCTGGCGCAGCAGGGCTTCGGCCTTGCCTGCCCGGATGGCTGCATCACCCAGTATCCGCAGTGCCTCGGTCGGGTTATGGAATCCTATGGAGTTCTCTGCACTGATGAATACCACCCGGTAGAAAGCCTCTTCATATTGGTCACGGGCCTGGGCATAGAGCTCTTTGTCGATCTGCTTGCCGCCGGCCTGAGCCTTGTTGGCCATTTCGAACAGTTTGGCCACCGTGGCCGTGGCGTAGCCGGTGCGGATGAATTGTGACATGGTGCGGTCCTGGATGGCGAATACCTGATTGCGCAGCCATTCCGGCGTTTCGGTATGGCACTGCTGGCAAGCCTTCAGGTCGTTCTTGAGCGGACTCATGATCCGGTGATCGGATACTTTTTTGGAGCCAACCTTGGTGTAGGGCATGTGACAGTCGGAACAGGCGACCCCGGCCTGCCAGTGGACACTGTTGTTGGAGAAGAGCTCGAATTCCGGGTGGCGGATGAATGCCAGCTTGAAGCCGGTAACGCTTTGGGTCCACTCGCCGCTCGGCGGGTTGCTGCGAAGCTGCTTGATGATGTTCTCGATGGTAATGCCGCCCATTTTGCTGCCCTTCCAGGGGAAGAACACATCGGTTGAATGCATCTCGGCATCCTTGGGGATGCTGTAGGTGACATGGCACTGGGCGCAGACCAGGGTGCGCTTCTCCTGCTGGGTCAGCTTTGACTGATCTGCGCCAATCAAATCAAGGGCCTTGCCGAGGGTGAATCCGCGCGAGATTTTAAGCGTCATATCCTGGTTGTTGTGGCAATCGATGCAGGCTACGCCAAGGGTCTGGTGTTCCTTGGGGATCTGGGCCAGGACCTCCTTGTAAGGCTTGGAGAAGTAGTCCTTTCCCATCTTCTGCTGAAGAGCCGGCGCGTAAGGTGTCTTGCAGGTCAGGCAGGAGCCGCCGGCCTTGTAGCGCGCCGGTTCCACATCCAGCTGATCCAGGATCATATTCTGGTGCCCCCGCGGCTCGCTGTACTCTATGCCCATGCCCCAGCCGTTATAGAGAAGCGCCAGAAATGGGTACTCGTCCAGCTTGTCGATACGCTCCCCGTCATTCCCTTTCTTGTACTTGCTCTTGCCCGCTGGCGTCGGCTCTCCGGTTTTCTTCCAGAGTTCATACTCCTCCGGATATACCTTGCCCCATTGGGCCGGATCGACAGTACCGTCCGGGATGGAAGCGGTTCTAACCGGTTCAGCCTTATTGGGTGCGCAGCCGAAGGCAACTCCGATCAACGCCGCCATGGACAAAGCGACACCTACCTTGAGCATCTTCATCACTTTTCTCCTCTCTCTTTTATGGTCTGGTTCCGACGATGCCGGTCTGCCGGTGGCGCAACTGCCGGTGGCAGGCCCAGCACTGCCGGGTGGTATCCATCAGGGAAACGGCTTGTTCATGACAGCGGATACAATTTGCCTGCACCACTTTCGCCCCGTGACTGGACAGGGCGATGCGTTCCGGCACCCTGCCGCTGTTGAAGACAATCACGTCCTTCATACCGTCGATTGATTTCCAGACGTAGTGCTCCAGGTGATTGCCGTTGGGGAGATGGCAGTCGACGCACCGGATGCGGCGGTGGGCCCCGGCATGGTTCCAGGCGGTGTGTTGCTCTTCCATGGCGTGGCAACTTGCACAAAATGCCGGCGATTCCGACCTGGCCAGAAGCTGCGGCGGGCCTACCAGCAGGAACACCGTAAGAACTATCCCGATGCAGCCAAAGATCAGCAGCGCCATGATGGAGCGTCGTTTTGCAAGAAGCTTCATATATCCTCCTGTCAAGGTTCTGATTTGTGGATCGTCACGGACGCATTACCATTGAGCAGGTTGCGTACCAACGGGAAAGCTGTTGCAAGTTGCTGAATTAACTGGTTTGAAACTTTGTGCCGGAGAGGAAATTGTGGCGAAGGGGAAACAGGATGTTACCGCCGGGTAACATCATGTCTGATCTCAGCAAGCGGCTTGCTGCTTCAGTTTTTTCCAGAGGGTCTTGCGGGAGATTCCCAGCAGTCGGGCGGCTTCTCCGCGACGATTGCCGGATGATTTCAGCGCCTGTTCGATCAGTACGGTCTCCCACTGGTCAATTTGTTCTGCAAGCACGGATGGTTGTCCGGGGGCCGGGCTGAGAACCCCTGGCTGCTGATTCTGGTGAGGCATGGAAAATTCAGGGGGCAGATCATCTATGGTGAGTTCGGAACCATGGCAGAGGGCTGCGGCACGCTCCATGGCATTTTTCAGCTCTCTGACGTTGCCGGGGTACGGATGGTTGAGCAGAACCTGTTTCGCCTCCCGGGAAAGGCTCAGGGGAGGGCGCTCCATTTCCTGACTGAATCGCGAAAGAAAGATGGTTGCCAACGGCAGGATGTCTTCATGGCGCTCCCGTAGTGGCGGGAGGTTGATTGGAATCACATTGAGACGGTAGAAAAGATCTTCCCTGAACCGCCCTGCGGCCACATCCTGGCGCAGGTCACGGTTGGTTGCGGCGATTATCCGGACATCCACCCTGATTTCCCGGTTGCCGCCCACCCGTTCCACCGTTTTCTCCTGGAGTACACGCAGCAGCTTGGCCTGGGCGGAAAGGGGCATCTCGCCAATCTCGTCAAGGAAAAGGGTGCCACGACCGGCCTGCTCGAACTTGCCCTTCCGCTCCCGGACAGCACCGGTAAAAGCACCTAGATCGGA
>JAJZTK010000178.1 GCA_021849045.1 Deltaproteobacteria bacterium
CGAAGCGGCCAAGATCAAGGTTCTCAAGTTCAACATCGTTCCGGCCGGCCAGGACCTGACCCCGCTCCTCTCGGCGGTCCGTGGCATGAAGCCCGACCTGATCGCCTTCGGTGGCCACGACGAGGAACTGATCAAACTGGTCAAATCTCTCCGTCAGATCAACTACACTCCTAAGGCCCTGCTCATGCACTACGGCGTGACCGAGCCCGCCTTCACCCAGTCCCTGGGCAAGGATGCCAACCAGGTGTTCGGCGCCTCGGTCTGGACCCCTGCGGCCAAGACCAGCAGCAAGATCCTCTGGCCGAACGCCGCCAGCTATGCCGCCGCTGCCGAAAAGGCGTTCAAGACGCCGGCCGACTACACCCAGGCAGGCTCGTCCGCAGCCGGCATCGCCTTCCAGGCTGCCCTGCAGAAGATCGGCGCCACCCCCGGCATGTCCGAGGAGCAGCGCAACAAGCTGGTCAAGGCGCTTGAGGCACTGGATGTGGATACCTTCTACGGCAAGGTCAAGTTCGCCACCAGCGGCCAGTTCTACCACGCCAACGTCGGCATGACCCCGCTTACCATCCAGATCCAGAACGGCAAGGCTCTCGCCGTCGGCCCGGTCGCCAGCCAGGAGGCGAAGCCCCAGTACCCTATGCAGGAGTGGAAGAGCAGGTAGTCCGAAAGAAAGACCCCTCCCCCCTGGCGGGGGAGGGTGGGGGGGAAGGTGCAATGGATTGCGATCTTGCAACTTCACCCACCCCCTGCCCCCTTTAGGCCCGCAGTTTGGGTCCTCCCGTCAAGGGAGGGGGGGCGCAAGCAGCAGATCGAACGTACTTTTGTTGGAGGAACAACCCATGGAACTACTGCCGCAAGCCCTGATCGACGGGATACTGCTCGGTGGGATCTACATCACCATAGCCATCGCCTTCTCCCTTACCTACGGGGTGATGCACGTCATCGACTTCGCCGTCGGTGAATGGATCATGTTCGGCGCCTTTGCCGGCTACTACCTGAACAAGTGGACCAATCTGGACCCGTTCATTCTCCTGCCGGTCGTCTTCATCGTCTTCGCCCTGATCGGCTACCTGATCCAGCCGGTCATTCACCGGGTGATGAGCGGTAACCGGGGCAATCCCCTGCTCATGGGGCTGGTCTTCACCTTTGCCCTGGGGCTCATGTTTCAGGGGCTGGCCCTGACCGTGTTCGGTTTCTACACCAATTCCATCCCCTCCATGTTTTCAGAGGGGTCGATCCTGATCGAGCGGCTCGGCATCAGCGTGACCATTCCGACAATACGCCTTGCCGGCCTCTGCTATGCCCTGGCAATCACCGCCGTACTCCATTACCTCCTGAAGAAGACCACCTTCGGCCTCGGGGTGAGGGCACTGGCCCAGCACAAGGACGCCGCCGGACTCATGGGGGTCAACGGCAAGCGGACCGGGGCCTATGTCTACGCCATCTACGTGGGGATCAGCGCCATGACCGGCGTCCTGATCGGCTGCATCCTCTCCGTCAGCGCCCAGATGGGGTCGCAGTACACGATCTTCGCCTTCTTCGTGGTCGTCCTGGCCGGGATGGGGTACCTGGCCGGCGTGCCCTGGGCAGCGCTTCTGCTCGGCATGGTCCAGTCGATCTTCCTGATCTACTTCGATCCCGGCCACACTCTGCTTGCCGTCTTTGCAATTCTGTACACGATACTGCTGATCTCGCCGAGGGGTCTCTTCGGTAGGGGAGTCTGACATGAAAGGTTTCAACATCCGATGGGCTCTGCTGGTACTGGCCCTGCTCCTGGCCGTGCCGACGGTTATTCACGACACCTTTGTCCTGCGGGTCCTTACCGAGGGGATCATGTGGATCGGGCTGGCCATCGCCTTCGACGTGATTGCCGGGTACACCGGGTACCTGAACTTCGGCCATGGGGCGTTCTTCGGTCTCGGTGCCTATACGGTCGCCATCCTGATGATGCGGGCCAACTGGCCGTTCGCCCTTGCCCTGCTGGCCGGCGGGGGGGTGGCCGGGATCGGCGCCGTTATCGCCGGCCTGCCGACCCTGCGCCTGAAGGGACCCTATTTCGCCATCGCCACCTGGGCCCTGTCGCGGGCGATCCAGCAGCTGGCGCTGATGATGGAGATCACCGGCGGCCCGGACGGGATGCGGCTCAACGCCTTTCTGAATCCCCAGTTTTTCTACTACCTCATGTTCGGGGTGGTTGCCGCAACCTTCATCACCCTCTGGTACCTCCTGGAGCGGGCCCCTTTCGGACTCAAGCTGAAGGCGATCCGCGAGGACGAGCAGGGAGCCATGGCCTTGGGGCTCAATCCCACCAAGCTCAAGATGCAGTCGTTCGTCCTCTCGTCGCTGCCGACCGGGATACTTGGCGGCATCTACGCCTACTGGATCACCTTCATCGATCCGGCCTCCACCCTGGGTGACCTGGTAAGCGACCAGGCGCTGGTCATGGTCGTCTTCGGCGGCATGGGGACCCTGATCGGGCCGGTGATCGGCGCCGTCGTGATCTTTGCCTTCAAGACCGTCTTCTGGGCCTACCTCTCCGAGTACCAGGTGCTGTACCTCATCATCCTCGGTGCCCTCATCGCCCTGAGCGTCGTCTTCATGCCCAATGGCGTCTGGGGCACCTTCATGGGGGCAAAGGGGGGGAAGCGGCAGAAGAAGCAGGAAGCAGGAAAAATCATTGACGTGAGAGCGCCACAGGAAGAGGGGGAGTGACCATGGCAGAACCTCTATTGCAGGTTAACGGGGTGACCAAGTGCTTCGGGGGGCTGACGGCAGTCAACAACGTCTCCTTCCGGGTCCAGGAGGGGGAGATCGTCGGACTGCTCGGCCCCAACGGCGCCGGCAAGACGACCCTGTTCAACGTCATCAGCGGTTATTACGCCCCAACGAGAGGCACCATCGTCTTCAAGGGAAAGGACATCAGCGGTCGACCGCCCTATGAGCTGGCCGGGGTCGGCATCGGCCGGACCTTCCAGGTGGTGAAGCCGTTTGCCGGGCTGACGGTCCTGGAGAACGTGGTCATTGCCTCCTTTCTCCGTTATCCGAAGCGGGCGGATGCGGAAAAGCATGCCTGGCAGATCCTGGAGACGACCGGCCTGGCCGATCGCGCCCACGTCTCTGCCGCCGGCCTCACCCTGGCGGGGCGGAAAAGGCTCGAGATCGGCAAGGCACTTGCCCTCGAACCGTCCTTCCTCCTTCTCGACGAGGTGGTGGCCGGACTCAACCCGACCGAAGCCGACCGGACGGTCGAGCTGATCCTCAAGCTCAAGAGCCAGGGGATCACCATCCTGATCGTGGAGCATATCATGCGGGTCATCATGAGCATCAGCGACCGGCTCGTGGTGCTGAATTTCGGCGAGAAGATAGCGGAAGGGGCGCCGGCCGAGGTGGCGCAGGACCCGATGGTTATCGAAGCCTATCTGGGAGAGGCAGCGGCATGAAAGTACTCGACGTTTCATCCATATCGGTCAAATACGGCGACATCCAGGCGCTCTGGGATATCTCCTTCTCCGTGAAGAAAGGGCAGCTGGTGGCACTGATCGGGGCCAACGGGGCCGGCAAGACAACGACCCTGAAGGCGATTTGCGGGCTCGTGGGACTGGAAGAGGGGAAAATCGAATACTGCGGCAAGGTGACCAGCGGCTGGCCGGTACACCGGGTGGTGGACCTGGGGATCACCCTGGTACCCGAAGGGCGGCAGCTCTTTCCCAAGATGACGGTGGAGGAGAACCTGCTGGTCGGGGCGTACCTGAAGCGGGCCCAGGGGAAACGGGCCCAGACCCTGAAACGGGTCTTTGAAATCTTTCCCCGCCTTGAGGAGCGGCGTACCCAGACCGCCGAGACCCTGTCGGGAGGGGAGCAGCAGATGGTCGCCATCGGCCGGGCCCTGATGCAGGACCCCCAGGTGATCATGTTCGATGAGCCGAGCCTGGGGTTGGCGCCGCTCATGGTCAAGGAGGTCTTCAACGTCATCCAGGATCTGCACAGCCAGGGACTGACCATCTTCCTGGTGGAGCAGAACGTCCATCAGACCCTGAAGGTGGCCGACTACTGCTACGTCATGGAGAACGGCAGGATCGTGGGGCAGGGGACCGGCCACGAACTGGAGGCCGACCAGTCGATCCGGGAGGCGTACCTGGGGTTCTAGCCCAGAGTGAATTCGTGAGACGTAGGTTGGGTTAGAAAACAATTACGACAGCGAGACAGGAGAAAGCAGCAATGTTTGAACTCAAAGATCCCTCCCTCTTCCGGGAGCAGTGTTACGTGAACGGCCAGTGGATCGGTGCCGACAGCGGCGAGACGGTGGCGGTGACCAATCCGGCAACCGGGGAGAAAATCGGCCTTATCCCGAAAATGGGCGTTGCCGAGACCCGCCGGGCCATCGAGGCGGCCAACGAGGCGTTTCCCGCCTGGCGCGCCAGGACCGCCGGTGAACGCTCCGCCATCCTGCGCCGCTGGTTCGAATTGATGCTTGAGCACCAGGAGGACCTGGCCGTCCTGATGACCGCGGAACAGGGAAAGCCCCTGGCCGAGGCGCGGGGGGAGATTGCCTATGCCGCCTCGTTCCTGGAGTGGTTTGCCGAGGAGGGAAAGCGGGTCTACGGCGACACCATCCCCCCGCACCAGAAAGACAAGCGGATCGTGGTTTTGAAGGAGCCGATCGGGGTCTGCGCGGCCATCACCCCCTGGAACTTCCCGTCAGCCATGATCACCCGCAAGGCGGGGCCGGCCCTGGCTGCCGGCTGCACCATGGTGCTCAAGCCGGCCACCCAGACCCCCTATTCGGCCCTGGCCCTGGCCGAACTGGCATCCCGCGCCGGGGTGCCGGCCGGGGTGTTCAGCGTGGTTACCGGTGCGTCGGGCGCCATCGGCGGGGAGATGACCGGGAACCCCATCGTGCGCAAGCTCACCTTCACCGGCTCGACCGAGATCGGCAAGCTGCTGATGGAGCAGTGCGCCGGCACCGTGAAGAAGCTGGCCCTGGAGCTGGGGGGAAACGCGCCGTTCATGGTCTTCGACGATGCCGACCTGGATGCGGCGGTGGAGGGGGCGCTCGTCTCCAAGTACCGGAATACCGGCCAGACCTGCGTCTGCACCAACCGGTTCCTGGTGCAGGACACTGTCTATGACGCCTTTGCCGCTAAGCTGGTGACGGCGGTGCGGAACCTGAAGGTCGGGGACGGTCTGAAGGGTGAGACCCAGCAGGGGCCGCTCATCGACCTGAAGGCCGTTGCCAAGGTGGAGGAGCATATTGCGGACGCGGTGGCCAAGGGGGCGCGGGTGCTCTGCGGCGGGAAGCGGCATCCCCTCGGCGGGAGCTTTTTCGAGCCGACCGTCCTGGCCGACGTCACCCCGGATATGGCCGTTGCCCGCGAGGAGACCTTCGGCCCCCTGGCCCCTCTTTTCCGTTTCAGTAACGAGGAGGAAGCGATCCGGATGGCCAACGACACCGAGTTCGGCCTGGCTGCCTACTTCTACTGCCGCGACATCGGCCGGGTCTGGCGGGTCGGCGAGGCAGTGGAGTACGGTATCGTGGGGATCAACACCGGCCTCATCTCCACGGCTGTCGCCCCGTTCGGGGGGGTGAAGGAGTCCGGATTCGGCAGGGAAGGGTCCAAGTACGGCATGGATGATTTCCTGGAGGTCAAGTACCTCTGCATGGGCGGGATTTAAGCGCCCGGCTGGATACCGTATCAGGAACGTGTGCAAAGGAGCACGATCATGCATTTCACCTCAGAGGCCGGACTGTTCCAGAAGGTGCGGCTAGCCATTGACAATGCGGGAAGCCGGGCCACGGAAAATCTGGATTGGCTCCGAAAGCAGATGGATCCGTACTTTCCCATCACCATGCAGGAAGAGACCGAGGCCGTGGCCGGCCTGGCCACGGGGCTCCACACCCTGGGGCAGAACCAGCGGCTTCTGTTGGCGGACCGGGAAAAGACCCTGATCCTGGCCCGGCTGAACCTGCCCGGCTCCCTCTACGACACCCTGCGGATGCTCCATGAGCGGGAGATTTCCTACGCTCAGTTCACCCATTCCTACGGCAACATTCCAGGCCTTGAGCACGGGTTGGAGGTCCAGCGGTTCGATTTCGACCGCAAGACGCCCCGGCAGATCGCCACGGCTGATCTGCCGGCCATTTCGTCCTCTATCCGGGACGGGATCGCCCTTGCCCTGACAGACCATTACCCGCAGTTCGACAGTGTCGACCTCGACCGGCTGCTCGGCATCCTCTGGCTCAACAACGAGCAGTACGTCCGGCTCTCCCCGCCGAAGCGGGTGGCCCAGATCCTCTGGCTGTATCAGCAGGCCAACCGGCAGGGTGGCATCTACCTGGACGTGGAGGATGCGGAAGGGTATGCGGAGCGGGGCGAGACCCGGGTGATGTTTGCCGTTGGCAACCCGCCGCAGAACGACTTCCTGGTGCAGACCATGGAGGTGTTCAACCGGCTCGACTTCGGGGTCAAGAGGGCCTACTGCCTCACCATCTCCAACGGTGTCCACCCCTATTTCCTCGGCACGTTCTACGTGCGCAAGAGGGACGACCGGGCACTCGTCAAGGGGTCGGAGCTGTTCGACCGGCTGCAGAAGGAGCTGTACAACACCCAGATCCTCTCCACCGGTTCCCCCACCTACCGGGAGTTCGTCACCCGCCAGGTGATGACCGGCGAGGAGGGGTCCCTGGTGAACGCCTTCATCTCCTTCTGCCATACCAACCTGGCCCACCATCACCCGGACCCGTTCGGGTACGAGGACGTGATGCGGGCCTTCCACTCCCACCCGGACATCGCCCTGCAGCTGACCGCGCTCTTCAGGAGCCGCTTCGCACCGGGGATCACCGGGCGGGAGACGCTCTACCGGCAGACCCTGGCGGAGACGGTCCGGTTCGTCGAGGAGTACAACACCGGTCACCGGTACATCGACGACATCCGGCGCACCATCTTCCGCTGCTGCATCACCTTCATCCGCCATACCCTGAAGACCAACTTCTTCGTGCCGGAAAAGCATGCCCTGGCGTTCCGCCTGGACCCGGCTTTCCTCTCCGAACTCAACCCCGAACACATAGCCGACCTCCCCCCGGAGGTGCCGTTTAGGATCACCTTCTTCTTCGGCCGCTACGGCGCCGGCTATCACATCGGCTTCTCCGACATCGCCCGGGGCGGGTGGCGCACCATCATCACCAGGAACCGGGACGACTACGTCACCGGTGCCAGCACCCTGTTCCGGGAGGTGTACGTCCTGGCCCACACCCAGCACCTGAAGAACAAGGACATCTACGAGGGTGGCTCGAAGATGGTGGTGGTGCTGGATGCCGCCAGCCTGGAGGACCAGGAGCTGGTGAACCAGCGCCTCTACAAGCTCCAGTTCGGCTTCACCAACGCCTTCCTGGACATCTTCGTCACCGATGGCGGCACGGCCCGGGATCCGCGGGTGGTGGACTACTACGGCGAGGACGAGCCGATCGAGCTCGGCCCCGACGAGAACATGCACGACGTGATGATCGAGATGATCGCCCGCCAGTCGGTGAAACGGGGGTACCTGCTCGGCAACGGCAT
>JAJZTK010000179.1 GCA_021849045.1 Deltaproteobacteria bacterium
TGGCCAGGATGCTCTCCAGACTGGTCACAGCAACTGTCAGGACAGGCAAGCGTCCTGAGGCCTGGTTGCGGCTAGCGGGAGATCAGTTCTAATCAGGAACAGAGATAACGCTGTCACCGTAGGCGACCAGTTGACAGTCCGCGGTCAGCAACTGTAGTCGTTCACAGCGGGCCTGGGCCAGCAGTATCCGGTCAAACGGGTCTTTGTGCAGTGCCGGCAGCGTCTCGACAGCCAGCGCATGGTCCGGTTCAATGGCAAGCTCCTCGTAGCCGTTGGCCACCAGCAATTTGCGCAGCCTAGCCGGATCGACCCGGAAGTCGTCACGACCCAACCCTTTCTTGATGACGATCTCCCAGATGCTGGCCGGGCTAAAGTAGAGGATATTGGCGTCATCCTTCAGCATCCCTCTGGCAGCGTCGGAAAGCCTGTCCGGGTCTCCGGCGGCTCAGAGCAGGAGACGGGTATCCAGCAGTAGTTTCATCGCCCCTTCCCCTCAAACTGAACCGGTACCCCCCCAAATGGAACATTTCTACCGATTCATTCCCCACAGCCTTACCAGCATATCCGATTTCCGTGAGCCAACTCCGTGCCACAGCGAAATAAGACCGACATAATCTTCAGTCACCTCATAGATGATGCAGTATTTGACCGGCCCGGAATCGATGTACAACTCTTTCAGCACTACCTGTTGACCGGCGAGTAGATAGGGAGCATCAGTACCTGCAAGATTGTTGTCGTAGAGAAATTTTTCAGCGGCTTCTATGTGGGCCAGAAAAACATCCGCAACATCGACCCGATAGCGCTCCGCCAAATTCCCCGCATAGTGCCTGACTCGTGATTGATATTCCAGAGAGCGTTTAAGCGGACGTTTTGCCATTCCGAAGCTCTTTTCTGATGGAGTCGAAAAATGTGTCACCTTCCGAAACAATAGTACCTAGGCCGGAATGAAGTTCGTACCATCCGCGTTCGACTGAGTCGAAAAAATCTTTTTGTTCGTCAGCACTACGCACATACATCCGTAACGAATCCCGAATCACATCCTGCTCATTGCGCCCTTCACGCTGGGCAATTCGCTTCAGGTTCATGCTATCGGCTTCGTCAAGCCTGAGACCCAATTGTCTGTTTCCCATAGAAGACCTCCCGCTTGGTATCTTTGATAGCATTGTACATCATGAGGTCTCAGGTGGCAATTTATTCAATGCCATCGATGCAGAGATTGGTCGATTTCGTTGTAGTTCTTAATTCTAACTCATTATTGAGCAGTTCACGCGCGTGTGAACTGGTGATCATCCCAAATGGAACATTTCATCTCAACAATGAAACCGGGCAACCCTTCCTCGCGGAATTCTTCACAGTCTATCCAGCAGCTTCATCAAATACCGCTTAGGCTTGTGACACAGCCGCACCCGGGCTATATCCTGGGAATCCGAACCCGGCATCAATCTACTCCGCCTGCCGCGCAGGTGCCGCTGCTTGCGCCTTGGCCGCCGAACCCTCCACCGCCCTGACCGCAATATCCTGCACCTGGGTATAGGCCTTCTCGGTCTGGGCCGTAAGGCGGGCGACCTGCTCGGCCTGCTCCTTCTCTTTAGCCTCCAGAGCAGAGATGCGGGCCTCGTAGACGTTGCGTTCCCCTTCAGACTCCTTGGCTGCCAGGGTCAGCTTGGTCTCCGCCTCAATCTTCACTCTCTCTATCGCCTGCTTTACCTCACGGGTAACATTGGTCTCCAACTCTTTGGGGAAGGCCGCCACCTGTGCACGCAGGTCGGTCAGTTCCTTCTCCTGACGGACTATGGCCTGCTCTCGCTCGGCAAGCTCCCGGTCGGCAATTTCGCGTCGTTGGGCGATTTCCCGCTCCAGCCGCGACTTCTCCTCATCGAATCCTGCCTTCTCTTTCTCGAAAGCATCACGCGCCGCCTGGCGTTCACGCTGGAGGTTATATTCGAATTCTTCCTTTTCCCGCACCCGTTTTTTCGCCTCGGCCGCCTCTTGCTCCTTTACCTCTGCTGTCCGCTGGGCCTTTTCCTTCTGCCACTCCTGGCGGTTCTCTTCGATCTCGCGGGTCAAGGTCTCCTTGCGGGCCGCCATGTCCGTCTCGAACTCTTCCTTCTTCAGATTCTGGGCCTCAATAAGCGCGGAGAGCGACGATGCCGCCTTCTGGATCTCGTAGATCTCGGAAAGCTCCTTTTCCTTTTCGATGATAGCGCGCTTCACCGCCTCATAACGTCCAGCCTCCTGCTCCAGACTGTCGGAAAGCGTGGTCAGCACCTTGCCCACTTCTGCCTTGAGACCGCTGATCTCACGGATGATGCTGTCCGCGGTCAGGGCATCGGCAACCGCCACCACCTGATTTACCGCCTTCTCGGCAACCTTCTGTTCGGGTGTCGTCTCCGTTTCCCGCTTTGTTTCCAGTTGCGAAAGGAGGTCATTGTATGCGTCGAGCATCTCTTGTTTCGTGTTTGTGGTTGTGAGCTTCTTCGTGGTTTTGCGTTCGGCCATGATAGTGCTCCTCTACTTGTAATTGATGATTACCTGAATATGAAGAAAACCGCTCCGGCCAGACAGCAGCCGGCCCAGAGGTAATCGAGCTTCAGTTCCGTCCCCATGTAGAAGACCGCGAACGGGATGAAGACACTCAGGGTGATGACTTCCTGGATGATCTTCAACTGGGCCAGGCTGAACCGGTCGTAGCCGTGGCGATTGGCCGGCACCTGCACCAGATACTCGAAGAAGGCGATCCCCCAGGAGACCAGGACCGCAATCAGCCAGTGCCGGTTGCGCAGGTTGCGCAGGTGGGCATACCAGGCAAAGGTCATGAAGACATTGGAGATGATCAGCAGGACAACCGTTCTCACACCGGTTTCCTTTCCGTATCCAACTCCTGTACCCAGCCGTTTTCCAGTCCCGCATCTTCCAGCGCCTCCACGGCGGCATCGTATTCGTCACCGGTCAGGGGGCGATCCATCACGAGCATCTCCCTGGCGCTATGGGCAGGGAAGTACTGGCTCATCAACGCCACATGGGTCCCGGTCCCAAGGTTGGCAGCGATCCAGCGAAGCGTCGCAGCAGTTCCGGCCAGGTCTCCCGGCAGGACCAGGTGGCGGATGATCAGCCCCTTTTTGGCGATCCCCTCGTCGTCAAGCTGCAGATGCCCGACCTGGCGGAGCATCTCGATTACCGCCCGACGATTGATCCCGGGATATCCGTTGGCCCCGGAAATGGCCTTGGCCGGTTCGTCAACCGCATACTTCATATCCGGCAGGTAGATGTCCACCACCCCATCAAGCAGCGTCAGCAGCTCAACCTTCTCATAACCGCTGGAGTTCCAGACAATGGGAAGGGAGAACCCATCCGGGATCGCAAGCCAGAGTGCCGCCAGTATCTGCGGCAGAAAATGGGTCGGGGTAACGAAGTTTATGTTGTGCACCCGCTTCTGCTGAAGCTGCAGCATCCGTTGTGCCAGTTCTCTTGTGGTGATCTCTTCACCATTGCCGAACTGGCTGATGGGGAAGTTCTGGCAGAAGCGGCAGGAGAGGCTGCAGCCCGAAAGAAAGATCGTTCCCGAGCCCCTGGCCCCTGAAATCGGTGGTTCTTCACCCCGGTGCACGTTGGCCGAGGCGATTTTGGGGAGCAGCCCTGCCCCGCACAGGCCACGTTCTCCCTGCAACCGGTTCACGCCGCAGTCATGGGGACAGAGATCGCAGGAACGGAGCCTGTCATAGGCCGTCTTCACCCGCCGGAGCAGTTCACCTGATTGATAAAGATCGTGATAATGCATGGTTATATGTAGGGGCGCTGCTTGTTGCGCCCTATTGTGAATACAGATGAAAAGTCGAGCGCAGCAAGCAGCACCTCTACGCTACCTTGTATTTCTCCATCATCTCCACGAACCGGCCGAACAGATAGTGCGAATCATGCGGTCCCGGCGACGCCTCTGGGTGGTGCTGCACCGAAAAGATCGGCAGGGAGCAGTGACGAATCCCTTCCACGGTCTGATCGTTAAGGTTCACGTGACCAAGACAGGCCACCTCGCCAAGGGAATCCAGATCGACGGCAAAGCCGTGGTTCTGGGCAGTGATCTCTACCTGTTTCGTCTCCATATCCATGACCGGGAGGTTGGAACCGTGGTTGCCGAACTTGAGCTTGACGGTCTTGCCCCCCAGGGCCAGACCAAGGAGCTGGTGCCCCAGACAGATGCCGAAGATCGGTTTCCTGCCAATGAATTTCCTTATGATCTCCTGTACCTCGGTGAGCGGTTCGGGATCGCCTGGGCCGTTGCTGAGAAAGATTCCGTCCGGATTCATGGCCAGGGCGTCTTCAGCCGGGAAGGTGGCCGGCACAACGGTCACGTCGCAGCCGGCCGAAACCAGGCAACGGAGGATGTTGTACTTGATGCCGAAGTCGTAGGCCACTACCTTGTACCTGAGGCTTGCCAGATCCACCTGAGGATATCCACCCTCCAGGTCCCAGAGCCCCTCGGTCCAGTTATACGGCTTCTGACAGCTCACGCCGCTGGCAAGGTCCAGTCCGTTCATGCTCGGTACGGCGCGGGCCTTCCTGACCAGGCTTTCGGGGTCGAAATCGATGGTCGAGATGATGCCGTTCTGGGCACCCTTGTCCCGCAGGTGGCGGGTCAGTGCACGGGTGTCGAGCCCCTGAATGCCGACCACGCCGTTCTCCTTCAGATAGGCATCCAGACTCATGGACGCCCGCCAGTTGGAGTAGTTGTCGTGGTACTCCTTGACGATGAAACCGGAAAGGAAGAGCTGATTGCTCTCGATATCCTCGGGGTTGATGCCGGTGTTGCCGATCTGGGTGTAGGTCATGGTGACCATCTGCCCTTTGTAGGAAGGATCGGTCAGCACCTCCTGATAGCCGGTCATGGCAGTGTTGAACACTACCTCGCCGGTCGCTTCCCCGGTCGCACCGAACGTCTTCCCCGAAAAAATGCGCCCGTCTGCGAGCGCCAGAACTGCTTTCATGTATGAACTCCCCTATCGTGATCCCCATAGCAGAAACGATTCACGAATCGCCCCTGCTACGGCTTATCCTTTTTTGTACACTACCTTGCCACTGACGATCGTGTACCGGGCACCACCCTTCATCTTCTCACCGAGCCATGGCGAGTTTTTGGACTTGCTGGCCAGGGTTCCGGCCTCGACACTCCACCCGGCTGCCGGGTCGATCACCGTGATGTCGGCAACGGCGCCAGGCTTCAGGGTCCCACGATCAATACCGAGGATTTTTGCAGGGTTGAGCGATATTTTCTCAACCAACCCATTAAGGGTGAGCACCTGTTCGTCCACCAGCTTGAGGGAGAGCGGCAGCGACGTTTCCAGGCCAATGATCCCGTTCAGGGCGACATTGAACTCCACATCCTTTTCGTCGAGATGATGGGGCGCGTGGTCAGTGGCAATTGCGTCAATGGTGCCATCCTGCAACGCTTCCTTGACGGCGGCAACGTCGTCGGCAGTCCTGAGCGGCGGGTTCATCTTGGCATTCGTATTGTAACCGGCTACGGCGTCATCGGTCAGGGTAAAGTAGTGCGGAGCCGTCTCGCAGGTAACCTTGACCCCGCGGGCCTTGGCATTACGGATGATGCGCAGCGAACCGCAGGTCGAAACGTGGGCAATATGCAGCGGCGCGTTCGTGTATTCGGCCAGATAGACATCCCTGGCCGTTGCGGCATCCTCGGCAACCCGGGGAATACCCTTCAACCCCAGTTCCGTCGAGGTGAGTCCTTCGTTCATGACCCCCTCACCCACCAGTTGCAGGTCCTCGGCATGGGCGATCACCAGAATCCCCATCCCCTTGGCATATTCCAGCGCCCGGCGCATCAGTTCTGCGTTCGCCACCGGCCGGCCATCGTCTGACACCGCCACACAGCCGGCCTCCTTCAACTCCCCCATCTCGGCCAGGCTTTCCCCTTTGCTCCCCTGGGTAATGGCGCCAATCGGAAAGACGTTGACCAGACCGTCGGCCTTGGCCTTGGCAGTTATATAGGTGGTGATGGCCTTGTTGTCATTCACCGGTTTGGTGTTGGGCATGCAGGCCACCGACGTGAAGCCGCCCGCGGCAGCAGCACGGGTTCCGGAGACGATATCCTCCTTGTACTCCAGCCCCGGATCGCGCAAATGGACGTGCATGTCGATCAGGCCGGGTGTCACGTAGCAACCGGCAGCATCTATCACCTCGGCTCCGGCCGGAGCAGCCAGACCTTTGCCGATCTCTTTCACCAGACCGTTTTCCACCACGATGTCCAACTGCCCGTCAATCTTCTGGGACGGATCAACAACTCTGCCACCTTTGATCAGTAAGTTCATATGGTCACCTCGAAAAAAGAGTTCGAGGTTCGAGGTTCAAGGTTCGAGGTTGAGCAACATCGAACATCGAACATCGAACCTGTCTATTCAGGCTCGCCGCCACTGACGTGGTACAGCATCGCCATCCGCACCGCCACCCCATTCTCAACTTGCTTGAGGATATGGGACTGGGGACCGTCGGCGACATAGGACGACAGCTCCACCCCGCGATTGATCGGACCGGGATGCATGACAATCGCGTTCGGCTTGGCCAGCTTCATGACCTCGGGATTGAGCCCGTAGTAACGGGCATATTCCCGCATGGTCGGGAGCAGGGTCTTTCCCTGGCGTTCCAGCTGTATGCGGAGCATTATCACCACATCCGCGTCCTGAACCGCTTCTTTCATGGTGGAGCATACCGTCACATTCCCCAGACGCTCGATGCCCGGGGGCATCATCGTGGGTGGTCCGGCCAGGTAGATCTGCGACCCCATCTTGGTGAGACCGAAGATATCGGAGCGGGCGACCCGGCTGTGGGTGATATCTCCGACAATGGCCACCTTGAGCCCATCGAGACGGCCGAAGTTCTGGCGCATGGTCAGGAGGTCCAACAGCCCCTGGGACGGGTGTTCATGGGCACCGTCACCGGCATTGATCACCGAACAGGAAACCCGCTGGGCCAGATAATGGTGGGCGCCCGAGGCGGCGTGACGCATGACGATGATGTCGGGCTTCATGGCCAGGACATTCCGGGCGGTGTCCGAAAGGGTTTCTCCCTTGGTGACCGAACTGCCTGACGAGGAGATATTGATGGTATCCGCGGAAAGACGCTTGGCAGCGATCTCGAATGAGGTCCGGGTCCGGGTCGAGGCCTCGTAGAAGAGGTTCACGATCGTTTTGCCGCGCAGGGTCGGCACCTTCTTGATCTCCCGGCTGTTGACCTCCCGCATGTTCTCGGCCGTGTCCAGCAGAAGCTGGATCTCGTCCCCGGTCAGATCCTGCAACCCGATGATGTCCTTATGCTTGAAGCCCATACGCACCTCCTCCCCTATTTCTGTAAGACCACTTCCTGCGGCCGGTTGGTTGGGTCGAACAGTACCTGGATAGTCTCTTTGATGCTGGTCGGGACGTTACGGCCGACGAAATCGGCCCGTATCGGCAGTTCCCGGTGGCCCCGGTCGATCAGTACGGCAAGTTGGATGCAGGAGGGGCGGCCGTGGTCCATTATGGCGTCCATGGCAGCCCTGATGGT